>JALZWN010000288.1 GCA_023300235.1 Mariniblastus sp. | reverse complement strand
CTTCAGCATCGGTCTTTGGCCCCTTTTTAGGTTCAGCCGAATAAACTTTTTGCAGGCCAACGACTTTCTCTTGGTACAACGACGAGAAGTTCGCTCGTTTTGCCGTCCGCAAATCGCCACCGCTTCCTTTAACCCAAAGGACTTGCGTCGCGTCGCCAGAAAGCGGATCCGTTTCGGAAATTTTCGCCGACGTGTTACCGCCGCCGGTGTTGGTGATTCGCTGGTCGGATCCAAGCAAGTTGGAACGGTAGACCAGTCGATCGACAGGATCCAACTTGGCCGCTTCCGCGTCATTCCAGCAGTAATTTACAAATTTGAATTTTTTATTGGTCGTAGCTTTAGTCACTTTATCATCTCCAGTTTTGAAAATCGGTCACTGGCGGTAAGCCAGTCAGTCGTTTGGTTAGGTTGGAAGGTCTCTATTTCAAATGAGTTGCGAACCACTTCTCTCAGCTCGTCAAGCGAGTTCAAGTCGCCAAGCGCAATCGATTGAATCAATAAATTTCCGATTGCCGTTGCTTCAACCGGGCCCGCGATAACGGTTCGGTCGGATGCATCGGCAGCGAATTTGTTCAGAAGCGAGCTGTTACTCCCGCCACCGACAATATGAAGCCTGTCTATTTTTTGCCCGGTAAGCTCTTCCAACGCATCAAGATTTTTCTTGTACAGCAACGCAAGGCTTTCCAAAATGCAACGCGCGAATTGGCCAGGAGTTTCGGGAATAGGTTGTTCGGATTCAACGCAAAATTGAGCTATTTTTTGAGGCATCGAGTCGGGCTTGAGGAATCGCACCGCGTTGGGATTGATCAACGATCGAAACGGTTCGGCCTGCGCAGCCAACTTACTGATTTCGTCGTACGTTAATGATTGACCGGCCTCGCTCCAGGACCGGCGACTTTCTTGCAAAATCCAAAGGCCGGTTATGTTTTTCAAGAAGCGAGTTGTGCCACCGTAGCCGGCTTCGTTAGTGAAATTCAATTCGCGAGCAGAATCGCTCATCAACGGCTGTTCAAGTTCCACGCCAAGCAACGACCAAGTTCCAGAACTAAGAAATGCCCAGCCTTTCGACTGATCCGTTGGAACCGCCGCCACAGCAGCACCGGTGTCGTGAGAGCAGGTAGCGATTACTTGAGTATTCGAAAATCCGTCTGCTGTCTGCAGTTCCGGGCGAAGGATCCCCAGCTTCGTTCCTGATGAACAAATTGGCGGAAAGATGCGTTCTGGAAGCTCCAGCGTTTCCGCAATTTTTGACGACCATTGCTTTGTCTGGGGATTGAATAGCTGAGTCGTGCTGGCCAAACTCGCTTCGATCTTCGCTACACCGCTAAGACGGAAATTAAAGTAGTCGGCGATGGTGAGAAAATACTTGGCAGCATCCAAACGATCGGGGTGATCCTTCTGTTCGGCCATCAACTGGTAGAGTGTGTTGATCTGCATGAACTGAATGCCAGTTTCAGAGAAAATCAGATCTCGCCCAGCCCGTTCAAGGGCTTCGGCAAAGGTGGAGTCGGTGCGGGAGTCTCGGTAGTTGAACGGCTGAGCCAACATTTCGCCGGATTGACCAACGAGCGCGTAGTCGACGCCCCATGAGTCTACGCTGATGCTGGCTACGCTCAGGTTGCGATCACCCACTTTTTCCAAGCCGACTTTGAGCTCTTCAAAAATCCTGGTCGCATCCCAATGCAGCGATCCTTCACGATCAACTGGCCCATTGGGAAACCGATGGACTTCTTCAAATGTCAATTTGCCTTCGCTGAGGCGACCAGCGATCACGCGGCCACTTTCGCCGCCCAAATCACAAGCTACATAGTGCTGTTCATTCATAGCTTCAATGCCCGTTGACGGTAATGCTCGTCGATGCGATTGGCGATTCGATCAACATCTTCGGGGGAAAGAAATTTGGGTCCACCAAGGGCTGCCGCTCCCACGAAAATCTCCGCAGACTTCTGAGCCATCAACATGGCTGCTTTGACGGCGTTTGGTGAATTGCCAAGCGTAATGATGCCGTGGTTTTCCAACAAAATGACTCGAGGCGGAGCCGAATAAGTTTGCATGAACTTTTCCGTTTCCACGCGAATGACTTTGGACAATTCCAAGCCCGGATCGGTGTACGGAACGTAAACCGAAGCCGCACCGCAGCAAACGATTTCATCAGGAAACAGTTTTTGAGTCGCGAATTTTTCGGCCAACGGAGAGCAAAGAATTTGATTCACTGCCACGCTATGTGTATGCCCAACAAATTCGACGCCCGGCAGTGACAACAAGTAAGCATGAAACAGGGCTTCGACAGAGGGTTTGCGTGCTTCGGTATCGACGCGACTGGCAAACAGCTCGTCGACGATTTGTTGATCCGTCATCTGATCGCGCTCAAGCATCGCCAGCAGTAATTTAAACTGACATTCGACGACATCCGTTTCAGCGAGCGTTGCAAGACAACTCCCGCTGGCTTTCACGTAGAACGTTTCATCGCTCATCTTGGCTGACGTGTTACCTTCGCCAAGAATCGCCATGTTCAGACGCTCGTCGCCCAGTTCATGCGACAGAGTCAACAGCGCGGCAAGTTTTTCTGATTTAGTCATAACAGCTTTTACCTGTGTGAGTACGTTTAGTTTGTCGACGTTTAGTTTGGCGACGTCTAGTTTGTCAATATAGTGGCGGTGTTCTTTACAAGGGACTATTTTCGTCCGTATAGCGGCCCAAAGTTCTCACACGCCCGGAAGTCAGCCGCCTCCCGGTTTTCCGTGCCGAACGCGTTCCAAGCACTTGGTCTGAAAATTCGATCTTCCGCAACGTTATGCATGTAGACGGGGATTCGCAATAGCGAAGCCAACGTGATGAACAAGTGCCCGACGTGACCGGCAGTCATCACACAATGATTTGCGCCCCAGTGATTCATCACATCGTAGGTCGACGCAAAAGCTCCTTTGCCAGTCAGCGAGGGAGCGAACCAAGTAGTCGGCCACGTTGGATTGGTACGTTGATCCAGTACGTCATGGACGTTGCCGGGCAGCTCTACTGTGCAACCTTCGGCGATTTGAAGTGCTGGCCCGAGGCCAGCGACCAAGTTGATTCGCGTCATCGTCGCTGGCATCCCGCCACGAGTCCGATAGCGAGTGCTCATTCCGCCGCCGGGAAAATATTCGGTAATCGACGGGTGCCACGTGGTCGCCTTAAGACATTTTTCCACCTCTTCGTCGGTGATTTCCCAAAAAGGCTTCATCGTTGGCTTGCCGTCGTTGCCAGTTTGCTCACCCGTTCCATCCAAGGTCGCCGGCCCGGAGTTAATCAAGTGTAACAACCCATCGGCGGCTTCGCCATCAAGCTGATAACCATCGCACGCTGACGCAACCGCATCGGGACTCCAGTAGGTCCGCAAGTCCGCAAACACTTGCCCCGTATTGGTTAGCAAGTGCCCAAATAGCATCGTGGCCGCGTTGAGTGCATCGTTTTCAGTGGCAACAATGTACGGAGCGCGTTTTCCATTCCAATCGAATGACGTGTTCAGGATCGCTTCCATGAAGTCGCCATTTGGAAAGTGATCGGTCCACTGGCGTTGGCCTTGAAACCCCGATGCGATCGCTTGATGTCCTTGGGCCTGTTCATGCAAACCTGCTTCAGCAAGCTTCGGATTTCCAACCATCAAATCGCGAGCGATCAAAGCCATCTTCACGCCATCGGACCATTCGCTATCCAGTTGCTCACGGGAACGTTGTCCAGCATCGCCGTTGTAGTCTTCACCTTCAGGGCAATTTTCCTTGACCCACGTCATCGCCGTTTCGTATTCGGATTGATCATATTGGCCTTTGCTCATTCGGCCAATGAACTCGCTCATGTCGATATCTTCGACTCGCATGCCGAGCCATTTTTCCCAAAAGTTGAAATCAAGCATCGAACCAGCAATGCCCATCGAAGTACCGCCCATCGACAAGTACGCTTTGCCTCGCATCATCGCGACGGCGAGCCCACAACGTGCGAAATCAAGGATCTTTGCCTGGACGTCAGATGGCATATCGCTATCTCCAGCGTCCTGAACATCACGTCCATAGATGCCAAAAGCAGGTATGCCTTTTTGGGTATGCCCGGCCAAAACCGCGGCCAAATAAACCGCACCAGGACGTTCGGTTCCATTGAATCCAAACACGGCTTTGGGACGCGTCGGATCCATATCCATGGTTTCACTGCCGTAGCACCAGCATGGTGTAACCGTCAGCGAAACACCAACGTTCTGTTTTCGAAATTGGTCGTCGCAAGCGGCTGCTTCAGACACGCCTCCGATGCATGTGTCGGCAATCACGCATTGAACCGGTTCACCATTTGGATAACAAAGACTGCTGGAAATCAATTCAGCGACTCGCTGAGCCAAGTTCATCGTTTGATCTTCTAGCGATTCACGCACACCACCATAGCGACCATCGATCGTAGGTCGGATTCCAATTCGAGGAAGTTCGCCGTTGAAAACAGTTGGAGAGGTTTGAGTCGTTGTCATATTTGAATCTTATTAAAAAGAGTGAATGAACAATGGTTCTCGCTTAGCAGTGGAATCGGCAGCACGTCTGCGTCTTGAGCAATACAGAAGGAAAAATGCCTCCAGTTCCGCCAAAAAACTTCCGGCCAGACGTTTTTTTCCGACCTGAGCATATCAACGCGAATACAATGCGACACTGCGGGTTGAAGCTGAAGCATCGAATTTACAGGAAAACGAATTAAGTACGATCCCATCTTGCGACATGCAATTAACGATCTGCGTCACTCGAAAGGCATGAATCTTGAAACCAAAATCTGCTCCGGCCATCGCTTTACTGGTAGAGGCATCACGGGGATTCGGCCGCGATTTGCTCCGTGGAATTGCACTCTTCGCAAGAACTCAGGCAGATTGGTCACTACTGACTCACGAAATGACACTCGATTCTGGCATTCCTGAATGGCTATTCAACACGCGAGTCAGCGGCGTCATTTCGCGGGTAGACAAGCACACGATCGAGCCGCTTCGCAAGCTACACGTCCCCATTGTCGATGTTCGTGGCAATCGGAAATTCCCTGGCATTCCGCAAGTTGTAACGGACAACTCCTTGGTTGCCGAGCTTGCTTTCAACCATCTTTGGGAACGAGGTTTTCGGCGCTTCGCCTTTTGCGGATATCGATTTGCATTCTACTCCGATGAACGCCTAGTCGCGTTTCGCAACCTTGTTGCCCAGACCGAGTGCCCACTGTCGGTTTATGAATCTCAAGGCAGCCCCGATAGTCAACTAACAACCATGGAGCAATCCGGAATGTTAGATATCAAGCCGTTGGTTGATTGGCTTCAATCACTTCGCCATCCAACGGGTCTTTTTGTTTGCAACGACATTCGCGGACAACAAGTCTTGAACGCGTGTCGCGCAGCCAAAATTTCATTGCCTGACGAAATAGGTGTGATTGGTGTCGACGATGACGACGCTATTTGCTTGCTCTGCGACCCGCCACTTTCAAGCGTCCGCCCGAACGCCGAACGAGTCGGATATCGAGCCGCGGAGCTTCTGCAAGGGATGATTGACGGTACTTCGACATTCAGGGACATCGAATATGTTCAGCCATTGTCTGTTGTTGAGAGATTGTCGACTCAGGTCGTCGCTTTGGATGACCGCGAACTGGCTCGCGTCTGTCGGTTCATTCGTCAGCATGCCTGCAACGGCATCAACGTGAACGATGTCTCCAAGTTTTCCTCGCTATCACGTCGGCAACTCGAACGCCGGTTCCAAAAGCTGATTGGTCATACACCTCACCAGGAAATCACAGCCGTTCAAATCAGTCGAGTAAAGCAGCTATTGCGAGAAACGGAAATGACACTGGAGCAGATCGCTCTCAAGGCCGGCTACTGTCATAAAGAGAGTCTCAGTTCGGTCTTCAAACGCGAGACTGGCGAGACCCCAGGGGCATACCGAAAGAAAGCCAGTTCCCGTTAATGTTAGGCGGATTTTTCTCGGGTTTGTTTGTCTTTTAACACGGCAGTAACTTGCGATCTATCAAGTACGTTCTCGATAAATCGCCGGCGTTACATGCTCGCTAAAATCACTTCTAAGGTTTGAAGTTCCAATCGCAAAGCGCTGCTATGAACCACTTAAAATTCCGACGATCGGTGAGATGCCCAAGAAGTCCACAACTCCATCACAATTGACATCTGCTTCTGCTTGATTCCCTCCACTAGAAAGGACCGAAATAAATGGTGAAATGTCTAAGAAATCAACCGTTTCGTCCAAGTTAACATCGCCCTTCAACACTGAAGGCGATTCGATAAAACGCGCTTGCAAGGCATTGCCAACGACCTGCATTTCCCAGCCTTCGGCCATGGCGGCGGTGGTCAGTGAGAGCCCCATGTCGGTCAACGCCCGACCACGCTTCATTAAATACCACCGATTAGCTCTCCAGTAACATTTTACGGGTGAGATGGTGTATCAAAATCGTTAATTTTCAGCTTGGTAAGACCGGAACTTTAGCCATTAACATGGGTTTTAGCTGACACTCTCATAAAGTCTGCTTTCCGGCTTACTTATTTTGGGGCGGATCGTGAAAAATAAAATCCATTCAAGGCCGAAGTACCCTCAGATCCCGACCTAATGAGAGAATACGATAAAAAAATCGCAGAACTTAGTGCTGCCAAGCCGACGGATATTACAATGTAATTAGACGTTAAGGACACCGAATTGTGGCTGCGTTACAAACTCTCGAATTGCCAGCTGGTGAAACGATGAAGCAAACATTTCCAGACGGAACCAGTGCCTGCTGGTTCAATGACTCGAACACTACGGCAGCAGCTTGACTGAAGTACGAATAAAATAAGAAAATGAAAATGATCAATCAAACGAATCGTCGACAGTTCATGGGCCTATCTGGAGCCGGCATGCTAAGCCTGCTTGCCAGCAAAAATGTGTTTGCTGGTGGAAGCCTTCCGTCCAGCGAAGAGTTCCTGTTTATCGAAGCCGAAGGATTCGACGACCGAGGTGGTTGGGAATTGGATCAACAATCCATGGACCAAACGGGATCGCCCTACCTTCTCGCTCATGGGCTTGGCATCGCTGTGAAAGACGCAACCACAAAAGTCCAATTCCCATCGGCAGGCGAGTACCGCGTTTGGGTCAGGACGAAGGACTGGGTCGCACCATGGAAAGCCCCCGGTGCTCCAGGGAAGTTCCAAGTCGTCATCAACCAAGAACCGTTGGCTGAGGTTTTCGGCACTAAAAGCGCCGACTGGCATTGGCACGACGGCGGCAAAGTCACCGTTGGCGACTCGGCTGAAATCGCCCTGCATGACTTGACCGGTTTTGAAGGACGCTGCGAAGCGATTCTATTTTGCAAAGACGCCGATTTCCAACCGACCAACGATGTCGCTCAACTGAAAACGTTCCGCAGAACAATACGCGGATTACCAGCCGAACCAGCTGACGGCGGCAGCTTTGACTTAGTCGTCATCGGTGGCGGTCTGGCCGGCACCGCGACCGCCATTTCAGCCGCTCGACAAGGCATCACCGTTGCGCTCGTGCAAGATCGACCGGTCCTAGGTGGCAACGGCAGCTCCGAAGTTCGCGTCTGGCCGGAAGGGCACACACTACAAGAGCCTTATCCTCACATCGGTGAGATCGTCGAAGAAATGCTGCCGGGCATTGATAAGAAGACGGCAAAAAACAAGTGGTACACCACGATGAACGGCACCACCGCTTCGAACTTTGCCGACCGGCGCAAAACAGATTTGGTCAACAGCGAACCCAACATCACGCTGTTCATGAACCACCGATCGATGGAAACTTTTACAGAGGGGAAAACCATCACCTCGATCATGGTCGAGAGCACCGAGACGGCTCTGCAAAAAACGATCAAGGGAAAATACTTCGCCGACTGCACAGGCGACGCCAAAGTAGGTTTCCAGGCCGGCGCCGATTATGAGTACGAGTTTTCTGCAGAAAACCCAGTCATGGGCAGCTCGAATCTGTTCAACGTTCTCGATGCCGCAGAAGAGAAGCATGTGCTCGCCTGTGAGTGCAAGGACAAAAGTTCGCTAATGAGCCAGTACGAGAAAGGCGAATTTGCTCAGCCTTTCCCGCGTTGTCCTTGGGCGTTGGACCTGTCTAAAAAACCTTTCCCCGGCCGATTGAAAGGTAAAGCAAAAAACAAAATTTCTGACCTCAAAAAATTCGCCAACATGTGGTACTGGGAGAGTGGTTTTACAAAGAATCAAATTGAAGACATTGAATTGATTCGAGACCATAATTTCCGGGCAATCTACGGCGCGTGGGACGCGTTGAAAAACGTCGACGGCCTCTATGAAAATCTGAGACTCGGATGGGTCGCCTTCATTGCGGGCAAACGAGAATCACGACGTTTGCTAGGAGACGTGAAACTTGATGCCACTCACTTTGAACGAGGCAAAAATTGGCCAGATGAAGCCTTCCCATGCACCTGGTCAATCGACTTGCACACGCCAGAGAAGAGATTTCAAAAAGGATTCAAGGGAAACGAATTCATCTCAAGAGCCAATCATGGAAAGTACAAAGGCAACGTGGCCGGTTCCAAAGAATTACGACTTTATTGGGCTCCCTACCGGTGTTTGTATAGTCGCAACATCAGCAATCTATTCATGGCAGGCCGGAACATTAGCGTGTCCAAAACAGGTTTAGGCCCCGTCCGAGTCATGAAGACTTGTGGCATGATGGGAGAGATTGTCGGTAAAGCCGCCGCGATCTGCATCAACGAAACCACATCGCCTCGCGGGGTCTACGAAGACCACTTGCCAAAGCTAAAGACGATGATGAACCTACCGGGTACCACTCGCGTGAGCTAAGCGATGCCTTTGCCTAAGAGTGCTGATGTCGCCAATAGCTTGCCAAGGCTGGACATTGATTGATCACCAATGGGCTACGAAGATGTCATAATCCAAACTTGTCGTCTAACCGGGGAAACTTCGAGCAATAACCCGTGCAAACCTACGGAATATTGCCAAAATGCAAGTGATAGCATTCAAAAGTGAACTTGACGTGTCATGTTTATGTCATAATATTCCCCCGCGAGGTCGATAACGATGACATCGATTGAAGACTCTCGTGAAAGGAAAGTTCGGGTATGTCGTCCGGCATTTCAGGATTCACAATTGTTGCTACCTCGATACTACGCGCGATCAGAATTGACTCGCCAAGTATTGAAGTTGCGATGGTGGGATCTTGGCCAGCCCCGCGTACTTGATTTGGCATGGAGCACGATTCCAGAGACGGACCTGTCTGAATTGGTCGTTGATGATGGTTTTGGCTTGCCCGATGGTTTGCGAGTGATCTTTTTCGTTCCATCTACCTCTGACACGACAATTTGGGTTCTGGGTATCCGCAAGGCTGCGGAAGAGTTTACAGAACTCATGAAGGCAATCTATGTCGGTCGCAGCAAAATCGTGCTTGAGCGAATGAACGAACTTGAATAAGCACCACCCATGAATACTCAAAATCTCGAAAATCCAAACGACATTTCTATTGAAGCTTTCAGCCTATTCTTGAACACCTCATCTCAACTGTACATGGAATGCAGTGATGAAGTTCAGGCAGTTGTGCACGAGATGTTCGCAGTGCTTACTAACGCGGACGCTTCACCGGAAGAAAAGCGTCGTGCCAGCACGACAATCGCACATGCGTTGCATCCGATCGCAACCGAAGGACATGGAAGCTTTGGAATGGATCTGGCTCAAATTGAAAAAGAAACGGCCACCAAACATCCTGACGAGAGCAAGCGGCCAGTCATTGTTAAAAGGCTTGAGCAAATGGACTCGCAAGAGAGTTCGTTTGCGGAGCGACTTCGCAACTTGCTTGAGAAACGCAACATCACTCAGCAAGAATTAGGAGATCGTGCCGATTGCACTCAATCAGCTATTTCGAAAATGCTCAGCCGTAACTGCCGCCCTCAAAAGAAAACCATCATCAAGTTGGCTGCAGCGCTCAAGGTTGAACCAACTGAGCTTTGGCCAGACCTTGAGGTTGCTGGTATTCTTGATTCGGTTGCTCGCTTCCAACAGGAGCAGGAATTGACGCCAGAGCAAGCGGATGCGATTGAAGAAGCGTCTAAGCGTCCTCCCGCTAAGACTAAAGGGCGTCGTCTTCCGTCCCGAAAGGGAAAGTGATTCATTGGCTGGCAAGGAAGATCACCAATTGTTCGCCGACTCATTTTCTCCAGCAGACCAGGCTGAGATGGCTGGCCTGCATTGTGGGGATTCTGCGTGGGCGCGTGCTGCCAGCGAATGGATCAACGGCTCAGAGGTCTTCGACTCGATTGAAAAGAACCAAACTAAAGTTTGGGTATTTCGAAACTCGGCGGATGAAATCGTCGGATTTGGCTCGCTCAATGCCACCGGTTGGAAACGATGGCCGCCGCCGGGCGGGCCTCGTACTCGCCTGCTTTACATCCCACAACTAGGCATCGATTCCCGCTTTCATGGTAAGCCCGAGCATCCTGAGTGGCGTTATTCGAAGCAGGTCATGGATTATCTGATTTACGAAGCGAGAATGCTGGCGACGGAGATTCGTGAAACGAAGCCACCAAGCAAGCACGTCGATCTGTTAACTCTTCACGTTCATAAAGACAATGTGGTGGCTCAGAAACTTTACAAGCGTTTCGAGTTTGAACGATTGCCCGGATTTGAAGAGAACGATTTGTACTTAATGTCCCACAAATTGAACCTTTCAACGGACGATTGATTAACGATGCCCGTCACCAATTTAGTCGGCATCAAGCAAAGCATGACACGCGGTTTCGCAATCAGGATTTCTGTTCCTGACGAACCCGCCGACGGAATCCGAATCGTAGAAAAGTCAAATTCAAGCGGTCGAGGTATAGAAAGTATCTGACCATCAACGAAAAAACGCCGTCAATCTTGAAGATTAACGGCGTTTTAAAAGGCTCCCCCGGTAGGGCTCGAACCTACGACAAACGGATTAACAGTCCGTTGCTCTACCAACTGAGCTACAGGGGAATGGTGTCTGATCCGGGTCTTTGAGACTTTCTCTGGACTCGTTTCAGGTCGGGTAGTTTAGCAAAACGAAGATGCTCGACAAGCCCGTTTTTCATTTAGAATAACTGTTTTCGGCCGCATTTATGAGAGACTTGAGCCGTTTTTTGGTTCGTGATCCTTTTCTAGTTTTGCAAATTTGATTTTGCACCATTTTAAGCCACTCTATGACAAACATTCGCGACCGACAAAGCAACCGCTGCCAGTGGCGTTTGAAGCGGTCCCTGCAAGGTTCCCGGCGGCTAATGCCAAAGCCGCTGTCGATCCTGAATTCGTTCTGAAATTCCTCTGAATAAACCCAGAGACTCCTCGACGACCTCGTCTTGGTTCCTAGGCTCTGCCTTGGAATCCGATAATTTTGAGGCCCCTGCCCTCGCCTGTCGGATCGCAACGCCATGGCGTTGCCAGTTACGCGGGGGAACCTAGTGTTCTGTCAATGTTGAACTTTAGGGTAGCTGGATTCGCCAGAATTCAGTTTGATTCAGAGAAAACCGAACTCTGGCGAGTCCGGCTACATGTTTCGAT
>JALZWN010000287.1 GCA_023300235.1 Mariniblastus sp. | reverse complement strand
AAAAATTCAAAAACTCTTGGCGGAAAGGCCTAGCTAAGTTCAACTTGGAAGTCGTTGGCAAAAACGGCAACGCTCAAGTTACGATATTCCACCTGAAACTTGTTTACACCGTCATCTAAAAAGATGATGCCGGGAGTGAAGATAGCGTTGGAGGCGTCGAATGCCTTGAGATCCAAGAAGTCGTAGCCGTCATTCCCATCCACCTGAATCACCTGGCAATGCGCTTTTGCTGCAGATTCAAAGGGAGCCTTTTCGGCGACCGGAGATTTCGCCGAAACTGAATTGGCAATCGGCGATCGCCCTTCAACCATCGACTGCGTTTCAGCTTCGATGGGGACTGCGACCTGAGCCGGTGCTGTGGCAGCCGGCACTGCTGGTAATTGAACTGTCAAATCAACCGGTTCAAAAGCTGAAAATTCCAGCGCCTGAGAGGCAGGCGATGAGCCCCCTGGCTCCACCGAGCCACTAGCCATTTTGGCACTGACTGGCTCCGCCTTAACAGCAAGACCGGCATTCTCTAAGGCTGCCACCACAACAGGCCAGGCTACCTGGGCTGGCCTTTCAACTGCCGCTTCGATCGCTGCCTCTGGTTGAACCGGCGATTCGGCGAATACGTTCGTCGCTAGTGCGAAGGCCCCCTGCGACCCCGCCTGGTTGATTGATTGCAAGTCGCTCAATGACTGCTCTACCGATTCAAACAACTGCTGCGAACTCGGAGACCGGCTCGCAATGCCGCTGCTGGGCAATTGAGGAATGGCCTTAGTCACGTCCAACGGAGCTACCACTGACTGAGACGCCTCAGAACGCGATTCATTTTGTGGCTCGCCGTACAACGGTGATTCTTCCATAGCGTTTGAGTCTACCGATGTCTCGGTCGTTCCTGCGGTTTCGACAGCGACTTCCGAATTCGCTTCGACAACACTCGGAGCCACCGGGGCGTTGGCTGGCTGACTATTGCTACTGCCACGCGGAGCGACTTGCAACCATTGATTGCCGGCCCCTGTTGGCGTGACCTGGTGCACCGATTCAAACGAATCGCTTTCAAACGGGTCGGCCTGCACTGGTTCACTTACTTCCTCCCGGCCATCGCTTCCAGCTGACGCCAATCTCGCATCACCAGCCTCCAACAACTGCTCAGCAAACTCTCGGCAAACCGGATAGGCCCCAATCGGCGTGACACCCGGCACAAAAGAAGACACGTTCCCTTGACTCCAGTAGTCTGCAGCATCGTGGTCTGCCGCTTCGCTGGCTGCAACTTCAACCCGCTCATTCGACTGTTCAGCCGCAACGGCAGCACTGACGTTAGGCAACACTTTCAGGGCCAAGTCGTATTCATGGATGTCGATGGTTTGTTGATCGGAGTAAGATTCATTCATGTTTTCGACTTCCAGATTTTTTTCTTGTAGCGTTGCTTCTGCAGCTAAATTTTTCTCTTTGACAGTTGGCGCAGGTTCGGTTTGCTGCCCAATAACTTCAACCGATGGACTGCGTAACGAGTTATCGCATTCATGATCTAGGTTGTTGTTACCGTTTTTAGAGACGGGGGGATGGCATAAGGCGAGCGGCGGAGCTGATGACATCAAAGGTGAACTAGCCGAAGCTACAAGAGCTGCTGCTGTGCTGCTTGTGTCAGCGGGAGTAAAGAACGGGTCGACGCCAGCGAGCGCTTGTAAGCAGGGAAGATTCGTTTCCGCGATAGGCAAACCTAAGGCCTGGCCGTTGTCGTTCGCCAAGCCCTGGTGGCCACCGAGACCAGTCGCTTCAGGAGGGAACTCAGTTGGTGGCAACGGCACAAACCGATTGGCCCAATCCGTTGCATCCATTGAAGGATTTATGTTTGATGTGGTGTTGTGCATGCTAGTTGCCCAGCCTACTGGGCGAAAAGTGCGTCGAAGTAAAACTCGATCATCCAATAAACGGAGACGTTTTTGGGAATCATCGGCAGTCGATTAAGCCCCCATGAACACCCGAGAACATATTCTGAATATGCCAATTGCGAGATTTTGAGGCTGCTGTTCCGATTGTGGTGACTGCGGCCTTGACCGTTCCATAAAGCAGGTTTACCGTCAGATCCGCTCGCATTCTTAACGATCGTTGTGAAGCATTAACGCAAACATTGATTAACGGCGTCACATGAGCAAACCTCGGCTAGCTAGGCAACCATGTCTATCGCTGGCCTTTGATCGGATTTATCTCCGACAAACCCCGTCAAACCGGGCGGTTACGGTTGACCCTTATCCGGTCTGCTTTCATAATCCCCGCTTCGATTTTTCTTCAATTGAATCACAATACCTATGAATATTCACGAGTATCAAGGCAAGCAGCTGTTTAAGCAGTTTGGTGTTAACGTATTGGAAAACCGCGTCTGCAAAACAGCAGATGAAGCGGCAGCAGCATTTGATGATCTTGGCGGCCCAGTCGCAGTCGTCAAGTCTCAGATCCATGCGGGTGGCCGCGGTAAAGGCACGTTCAAAGAACAGCCTTCGCAACACGGTGTGCAGCTAGTCAAATCGGCCGAAGAGGCCAAACAAGCCGCTGCCAACATGCTGGGCAACACGCTGGTCACCATCCAAACCGGCGAAGCTGGCAAGGTCGTCAACCAAATCATCGTCGAAGCCGGTTGCGACATCGCGACCGAGCTGTACTTGGGTGTAGTACTAGACCGCGAAAACAAAAAGCCAGTTTTGATGTGCAGCCAAGAAGGCGGCGTCGAGATCGAAAAGGTGGCTCATGAGACACCAGAAAAGATCTTCAAAGAACACTTCGATCCTGCCCAAGGTATCGAGAGCTACCAAGTTCGTAAGCTTTGCGGCAAACTGGGCATCACCGGCAAGGCCGTTCGCGCCGCCGACAAATTCATGAAGGCTCTTTGCAAGCTGTACGTTGAATGCGATTGTGCGTTGATGGAAGTCAACCCATTGGTTGTTACCAACGGTGGCGAACTAGTTGCTTTGGACGCCAAGATCAACTTCGATTCAAACGCCGGCTACCGCCACAAAGAGTGGGCGGAGATGCGTGACTTGAGCGAGGAAGAAGAATCCGAAGTCCGCGCCTCCACGGCTGGGCTCAGCTACGTTAAGCTCGAAGGCAACATCGGTTGCTTGGTTAACGGTGCCGGCTTGGCAATGAGCACAATGGACATCATTAAGTTGCACGGCGGCAAGCCAGCTAACTTCCTAGACGTTGGTGGTGGAGCCAACGCAGAACAAGTTACCGAAGCGTTCCAAATCATTCTGTCAGACAAAAACGTCAAAGCAGTCTTGGTAAACATATTCGGTGGCATCATGAAATGCTCGACAATCGCAGAAGCGATCGTGACCGCAGCCAAGTCCGTTGGCTTCGAAGTTCCTTTGGTCGTACGACTCGAAGGCACCGAAGTTGAACAAGGCCGCAAGATTTTGGAAGAGTCAGACGTTGACCTGATCACCGCAACTGACTTGACTGACGCCGCTGAAAAAGTGGTTGCAACGTTGAGCTAACACCTTTGGTGATTGACTCGAACCCCCTCTGATTTTTAAACGCACAAGAATATTTAGCTATCTGGAATCGCGATGAGCATTCTCATTAACAAAGATACAAAAGTCATTTGCCAAGGCATCACTGGAAGCGTTGGCGAATTCCACACTCGAGGTTGTCTCGACTACGGCACCAAAATGGTCGGCGGAGTAACGCCGGGCAAAGGTGGCCAAGACGTCGCTGGCTTGCCCGTGTTCGACACGGTCGAAGAAGCCGTCAAACAGACTGGCGCTGACGCGACCATGATCTTCGTCCCACCTCCGTTTGCAGCGGATGCCATTTTGGAAGCTATCGCGGCCGACATCAAAGTCGTGATCGCGGTGACCGAAGGCATTCCCGTCATGGACATGGTTCGAGTTTACGAAGCGGCCAAAGCTTCGAACTCGGTCTTGGTTGGACCTAACTGCCCAGGCGTGATCACTGCCGAAGAATGCAAGATCGGCATCATGCCGGGTTACATTCACCAAAAAGGTAGCGTCGGCATTATGTCTCGATCCGGGACGCTGACTTACGAAGCGGTCTGGCAAACGTCCAACCTTGGACTCGGCCAAACCACCTGCGTGGGCCTTGGTGGCGACCCGATCGTTGGTACTTCGTTCATCGACGTCTTGCAAATGTTCCAAGACGATGACGAAACCGAATCGATTTTGATGATGGGCGAGATTGGCGGAACGGCAGAAGAAGAAGCCGCTGCTTACGTGAAAGAACACATCACGAAACCAGTTGCCGCATTCATCGCCGGGCGAACAGCCCCTCCAGGCAAACGCATGGGCCACGCCGGTGCTATCATCAGTGGCGGTAAAGGTACTGCCGAAGAGAAAATCGCGGCGCTCGAAAACGCTGGGATTGAAGTCGCTCAGAGCCCTGCTGACATGGGTGCTGCGATGGTTCGAGCGATCAAAAATGCCAAGTAGGTCACTTAGTGACTAACTGAAGGTTTTCAAAAGCCTAGCAAACAAAACTAAAAAGCCCGCTTCGAATTTCGAAGCGGGCTTTTTTTAGGTCCATCCGGGTTTATTGTGGGTGGCTTAATAAGCAGACAATTGGTTCCGCTGTAACCTTATCAAAAAAGGG
>JALZWN010000286.1 GCA_023300235.1 Mariniblastus sp. | reverse complement strand
CAACGCCTTCGACCAATTCGACATCATCGAATTCGACAGGATCGCTATGGCGATTGCGATTTCGCCCACCATTGTTATTACCGCCGTTACGGTTTTTGTTCCCACCGCCGCGGCTTTTATTGTTGTTGCTATTATTGTTATTGTTGTTGTTTTGCGAGTTGTTACCGCCTCGCCGGCGTCGTCCACGACCGCCGCCGCCACCGCCACTACCGCCACGGTTTGATCCGCCGGAGTTACTTTGGCTTTGGGAGTCACCGTTGTTGTCACCGCCGGATCGAGATCTTCCGCGGCCTCGGCTTCGTGAACGTCCAGCAGAGCGATCGTTGTCTGAAGAACTGCGTTCGCGATCATTATCACCGGCATCGCTGTCGGATTGATTTTTGTTAGGTTGGTCCGAATCGCGTGTGTCACTGTCTTCGGTTTTTCGACTGCGAGTTCGACGAGTTTTAGCTGGGCGATCGTCGTCATCACGACTCTTGCTTTTGCTTTTGGTCGTGCTGCTGCGACGAGGTTTCTGATCGCTGGAGTCACTTTTGTCAGTGCCCCAGTCGATGTTGAGTTCGTCAGGCGAGCCAACGAAATCACTGTCAAATGCCTTAACGGCTGAGTCGTCGCTCGATTTTTTCGAGCGGGTTCTTTTTTGGGCCATAAATAGAAAACCTAAAAGCTAAACGCCTTTGTCAAAGGTGGCGTCGCACGGCATATCGATAATATACATTGATAAAATCAACTGCTGTGCGGACACTTCAAGCACATGAAGTCATGTTTAAAACCACTAAGCTTCAGCGAGCATCGATCTAGACTAAGACCGAACCAACTGTCACAACTCAACTTGAGCTGTGTTCTAGCGAAGCGATTCCGTTGCTTGCGAAAATGGAAAGATGTGGCGACGCTCACTTGAGCAAAGCCAACCAAAAATTGATCAAACTAAAACGCCAATTTGAACTGCAAAAGCAGAAACAAAATTGAGCCAGCCATCCGATTGCTCGCTGAACCACCCAGCATTTAATACTGACGTAATTTTCCGAGCGAAGAGAGATCCCCGACGAGGGTGATCCTGGACTGTGAAACGAAGTTCAAGAACGAAAATCGATTCGGAGACCCTGTTGTGAGTGCGGCTTGTCGGCAAATGCCGCTTAGAATCCTAAGCGTGTTACCTCAAACGCGTCGTTTCTCGCAAGCAGGCGAAAGTTTGATTGATCGAATTTTCAATAAACCAAGGGTTGGTGTCAAGTCTAAAACGACATTTTGAAAACTATTCTGCAATTTGCTTATCGGCCCTAAACCCCCACGAAATTGAGATTTGTTTCCTAAAACGGTCTCGCAACTGCCTTTTTTACGAATCCTTGGAATCGTTTTTGCCGAGTTAATTGCTAGGACCGGTCCGGTTTAACTTTACGCAGATCCACGTTGATTCTCCATGAGTACTCCAATCAAACCTTCAAAATTCGTTCTGCTCTGTATCGCATTTGGTTTTGCCTTGCTGGCAAATCCCGGCTCTGTGGCGACGGCTCAAGATATCCAATGGCGTGAAAGCCTTGCCGAAGCTAAAGCCGAAGCCGCCAAAACCAATCGGCTGGTTTGGTTGCATTTTACTGCCGATTGGTGCGCTCCGTGTCAGAAGCTGGAGACGTTTGTCTTCAAAAACACCGGTGTGATTCGTACTGCCGATCGGAATGTTGTCGCAGTTAGAGTCAACACGGACGAAAATGATTCGCTCGTAAAAAAATTAGGCGTTCCGAAAATCCCATACGACATCGTGATGACTCCTGGCGGTGAAACGATCGTCAGTCGGTTGAGCCCAAGGAATAGTTCGGACTACTTGAAGATCTTCAACAGCCTTGACACGCCGCTGCAGAATCTAAACTCTGGTGATCGCGAATCGATCAATGCCAGCATCAATCAGTTGCAGGGAGTGATTTCAAAAGCCAGCAACGGGCTCCGACAAAGCAAAAGCGAACTTGACGTTGATGGTCCTGCTCACGAAATGGCAGCCAACACAGTTGAAGGACAGCGACTTGCTAGAGGTGTCAGCAGTACAGAGCGTGCAGCGGGGATTCGTCAGACGCAGGCCAATTTGATGAAGAAGAAGGCCGAACTGTTTATCGCTAAAGAAGAACAACGATTGAATGGCAGCGACGGCCCTAAGCTCTCGGAGAATCCGTTTTTCAAAGCAGCAAGCGGCGGATCTTCTACGAAGAAAGAGGATTCGGCCAAGGTCGTTTCTAATCAGTTTTTGTCGCAGCAAGGCCGACAGGTGAAGCACGACAAAGCCGCTCAGTTAAAGGCCGCGCAATTTAAGGCCGCGCAATTAAAAGCCGCGCAATTAAAAGCCTCGCAATTAAAAGCCGCTCAGTTAAAAGCCGCTCAGTTAAAAGCTTCGCAATTAAAGGCCGCGCAATTAAAAAAAACAAACATTAGATCGGGCTTCCTTCCTCCAGTACCGCCGATATTCACCGCCCCAAAAGTCGAAAAGACCAGGGCTGTTGCCCAAAAAAAGAAGCCGGTCGCCGATGACAAGGGCTTTAGTCTGCCGAAGCTAACTGCCCGCGGAAGTAATGCTCTTTCAAAATCGGCAGAGCGAAAGTCGTCTTCCGCTGGGCTGCCGATGTTCAGCGACTCAGCCGTTGAAAGAGTAAAAAGCAATGATTTTGCTCCTGTCAGCGACCTTAAGAAATCGCTGAGGGCAAAAGCAAAACTCGACGCGATTACTTTAGAGTCTGAAAAGCTCGCCAAGCAAGCAATTGAAAATCCAGTTAAGTCGCCGCTGATCGCAAAAAAGCCAGTGCAACCGCAAAAGCAATCGAAGCCGACGTTCGATATTCCGGTTTTCAGAAAGCCGGTGCCGACGGTTCGAACTACCGTCGCGGTTCCTCAGGCTCCAGCGATGGTCGAAGGCGTCGTGAAGATCGCTGAAACGAGAGTCACTGCGGTCGAAGGTCAGTTGGTAGCCGCAGAGATGCCAATCGGGAGAGATTTTACAGTTCGCAAGAAATCAGCCCCGGTTGAACAGCGACAGGTTTCGCGAACCGATCGTCTGTTGGATGAAGTGAACTTTTTTGAGTCCGAAAAAACGCCCCCGCAGCCGGCCCAGGTTGCGATCGTTCGCGCTCAGCCAGCACCGCAGCCGCAGGTTGTCATCAATCTAAACGTTGGCTCGGCCAAAAACAGCCAGCCGAATCAGGAGAGAAATACCGGCCGAATCATTCGGGACGGTGCCTTGGAGCCAGCGAACGCGACAGCAGTGACGGGTAATCGAGCGAGAATTAAAATGGACGATATTGCCGCAGCATCCCGTTCAAAGTACGCCCTGAAAGGGAAGTGCCCGGTAACTTTATTAACTCAAGGCAAGTGGGTTGATGGGGAGAAGGAAATCGGTTGCATGCATCGCAATCGGGTTTATTTGTTCGCAAGTGCGGCAAACCGAGAGGCGTTTCTGGCCAACCCTGATCAACTAAGCCCGTTGTTGGCTGGGTTTGATCCGGTGATTTTTGAAGAGACGGGCAAGCTGATCGAGGGCAAAGAAGAATTCGGTGCTTTCATGGGCGAAACACCCCATCAGCGGGTCGTGTTGTTTAAGACTGCCGACACACGAGATCGGTTTCAAAAGGCCCCAGTCAAGTATTTGAACATCGTTCGCGGTGCGATGACCCGGAGTACAGAAAAAGACATCAAGCTTCGCTAGATTGCAGCAGCGGTGGTTCTGGTTTTTGTTTTTTAACAGAGTCGCTTACGGCACGATGATTTTACGGCATGCGTGCTGCTGGCGAAAAAGTACAGCGTGAATCGATTTTACAAATCAGCGAGCACCGATAGGTTTTAGTCCGCCGCGTGAGCGACAATTTTCACCGGTTCCCCGCCAAAGCGGCTACTTGCCAAAGGGCCCGGATTCAAAAACCGATTCGGTCGGCTTTGACGCAGATTGGTATTTACGAAAGTCGCTCATTCGCGAAAATGTAGGTGGTCTTTCGCTACTCGTTTCACTGCCAATTGCCGGCCAGTTTATCTCGCCGATAGAACATGTCTAATAATCTTCTGAAGGTCTACAATAAGTCGACCGACATCGACAATGCCTTACCGCCCGTCTCTGAGCTTTTGGATAGGGTGAAGTATACCACCACCCGCTATCGGGATCTGGACGGCGAAGAAAAGGAGTTTGACTATCGTGAGCTCGCAGATGCGGACGGGTATCCGATTCCCATGCCCGTTGATCGCGAAAACTACGGGACCGTCGATTCGTCGGCGTACTACTGGGTAACTGGTCACTGTGATTGGCTGAACGTTCAAACCGCAATGGATCGGCATTTATATCGGCGAGTTGGGCAGCCGATTCGGTTGTTAGATTTTGGTTGTGCGAGCTGTCGATTCTTGAGGCATCCTGCAGTTTTCGGCGGTGAAAAATATGACATTTGGGGCTGCGACTTTGCCGTTGAAAACGTCAACTGGAACAAGCGTCATTTTCCGCCTTCGATCAAAACGTTTTTAAACAATGCAAATCCGCATTTGCCGTTTCCTGATAACTACTTCGACGTGATCACGGCGTTCTCGGTTTTCACGCACATCGACCAGTTCGAAGATGCTTGGTTGTTGGAGTTGCGGCGGATCACGCAACCGGGTGGACTGTTGTATCTGACCACCCAAAACGATGCGATGTGGAATTGTTATTTGGAATCGCCTTATCTGCTGGAGCATTTGAAGCGAGCGAACAAAGTCAGCGCGAATAAAATCCATGTCGACGAAGATCTGTTCAGGAGCCCCATGCCCGAAAGTCGGATGGTATTTCGAATGTCTGACCGCGAAGTCTATAACTGCAACGTCTGGCATTCAAACGAATACCTGCGAGCCAATTGGGGGCGGTACTTTAAGATCCACGACATCTGCGATCGCGGGCATAATAACTGGCAATCCCCAGTTCTGCTTAGCCCGAAGTAGCACTTAGCCCGAAGTAGCACTTAGCCCTAAATCATTGGGGACATGCGATTTCTGCTGGCATGCTCTCGTGAGCGTCGAGGCTAAACCGGCTTTTTCGTTTATTTCTTGATGAGCCCGGATGTCGACGGTTGTTATTATAAAGGAAACAACGAAAATACCGACGTAATACGCGACGCGTCCCCTTTCAATATGCGGCTGGATCGTATTCACAGACTTACATCTTGCTCTCACTGCTCTCTGACAATTCTGCATCATTCATGGCCCCTCCCGTTTCTCGCCAAGAGTCTTCATCTTTAATTACGATTGCGTACCTCGGCTTGCTGGCCGTTTTTTTGCTAGGTGGCGTAACTCTGGCATGGCGATGGTGGCAGGGGGCGGAGCCTGTTGCAGTTGTCTCTCCCACGACGTTCGAAGACGCATACGACTCCCCAGCGGAATTTAGGCCGTCGGAAAATACCCGTCAGAAACTCTTGAGCCAGATCACGCCTGAGCAGTCAGCAAGTCGATCGATTCAATTGCAGTTAAAAGAGCTAGAGCGTTACATTCGCAATCAAGTCACTGGCAAAGCATCCGTAAGGCCCGCTTGGATTGGACGAGACTTTAACGGAGTTGGAATCGATCCAGAAAAGCGGCAGCTGATTCGAGAAGGTCTGGTCACTAACGTCAGTCGATACAAAACGTCTGACACCGCGCCGAACTTTGCTGGCGACCGAGCGTTTCAGCAGTTTATCGCGAACACGATGGCTCCCGTTATTGATTGCGAAGATTTTCGCGTCGACGTTCGTTTGGAAAACTTAGAACTAAACGGCGACGGCGGGTTTAAAGCGACGTTGCTGACCGAATCGGTTGGCTCGCGGGAGCAAACCAACGACGAGTGGGAACAGTCGGGGAATCGGAAGAAAGTGTTGCAAGTCAGTTCGGTCTGGCAGACGACGTGGACTCAGGCCGACGCAAAACAGTTGCGGCTGTTGTCGGCTGAAGTGCCAGCTGCGGAGTTCTTGACGTTGAGCCTTAACACGCCTCAACTTTTTTTAGAATGCACTGACTCGATTCTTGGTAGCAGTGGTTGCTTAAGAGAACAACTAATCTACGGCGTAGACCAATGGGCGTCCAAGCTTCCCGGTATCGACACCCAAGGAAACTTAGGTTTGTCCGTCGGTGATGTGAACAATGATGGCCGGGACGACATCTATGTCTGCCAGCCTCAAGGATTACCCAATCGGTTGCTGATTCAACGACGCGACGGAACGGCGGTCGACGAGAGCGAAAAATATGGCGTGAATTTGCTTGATGAGTCACGTTCGTCGTTGCTGGTGGATCTTGATAACGACGGCGACCAAGATCTTGTGGTGGCAACGAAAACAGATTTGGTGCTGTTAACAAACTTAGGAAGTAGTGGTTTCGAAGTCGTCGAAACCATTGACCGTTGCTGCGATGGGCTGAGCCTTGCCGCTGCGGACTACGACAATGACGGGGACGTTGATTTGTTTCTGTGTCGCAAACCAGCGGCACGTGCGTCGCTACAAAACTCAGACGTGCCCGTGAATTTCCTCGCCGGCAGCCTGTTGCTCCGCAACGACGAATCGTTTCGGTTCGTGGACGTCACTTCGTCCGTTGGCTTGGTCAGCCAAGCCCCGCTGACCGCACGTTCAGCAATTTGGTTTGATCGAGATCTCGACGGCGATCAAGATCTCTACGTGACCGCCGGGAAATCAGGCGGGGTTCAATTCGAGAATGAGGAAGGTTTTTTCAAGCGAGTCACCGATTCGGTTGCGAGTGGTTTGCCTGGCCAGCAGAGTGCTTCAGCGGGTGACTTCAATGGTGACGGTCGGTTTGATCTGTTTGTTGCCAGCGATTCTAAACCAAACGCAAGTCATTCGAACGAGAGCCACGTTAGTTATGGCGGTCAAGCCGATTCGGCCAAGCCGTTCTACCTGCGGGCCCCCTTGTTTAACGATCAGTACGCGACGACCTCGCTTGTGGCCGATCTAAATAACGATGGTCGCGACGATCTGTTGGTTGGTAACGGCGGGTTAACGAGAGTTTCGCTTGAGGATCTGGCTTGGCTTTTTCCAGATCCAAAACAGAACAAACAAGATTCAGCAAACGCTACCGACCCATCAGATCAAAACGAATCGTTGTTTGAAGCGGGCAAGTTGGGCCAGTATTCGGTTTACTCGCGTCAAAAGAACCGATGCTACGCCAGTATCGGACCCAGCGGATTTTCCGAAATGTCATCCGCTTCAGGGCTCGATTATTCCGAAGACTCCCGAGCGATGGTGGCGACGGATTGGGATCATGACGGCGACGTCGATATTGCGGTGATGAGCCGAACGGGGCCGCAGTTGAGAGTGTTCATCAACGTGTTGAATCGTCGCAATTCAGTGTCATTCAAGCTTACGGGCGAAGACTCTAACAGAGACGCAATCGGCACCCGGGTAGAAGTCAAACTCGCCGGCATCGCCGCTCCGCTGGTAAAAACAGTTCAAGCTGGCAGTGGGTTTTTAAGCCAGTCGTCGAAGCGATTGACGTTCGGTGTTGGATCCGCTAAGAAAATCGAGTCGGTCGTCGTTTATTGGCCGTCGGGAAAAATCCATCGCATGAAACATCTATCCATCGGTGCGATGTACGATTTGACCGAAGGAAACGAAGAACCATCGGAACGAGTTAACGACCGATATCGACTTAGTATTCGTGAGTCACGTTTGGCGGGTTCAGTCCGGCAACCGATGCCGGATGAGGCTATTTTGTTTGAGCCGCGTTTTCCTCTTCCCTCGCCCGAGATTCAGGTGGCGTCGGCGAAGTGGAGTCGACTAAAAATGACCGAAGGTAAACCGGCGATCCTGCTGTTCTGGAGCCCTAATGGTGAGTCCGAGCAAGCGTTGAAAAGGCTCAATGGTATCGCAGCTGATTTGGAACAAGCCAACGCTGACGTGTTCACCATTTTCAGCGATTCCTCTGAGATGCGGCCCGATGAACAATGGAAGTACTTGCAGAATTTTTCCGACATCGCGCCTAATTTGACAAACTGGACTTCGCTTTCAGTCGGCGGCCTTAATGCAATGGAAATCGTTTTTTCTCATTGGTTCGGAAAAAGCGAACTGCCAGAAAAGCCGTTTGGTCTTTTAGTGGACGGCCAGAAACAAGTGGTTGGGATTTACCCATTCGATTCCTTTGAAAAGAAACAGTTGCTCGAAGGGCTCAAACGCTGCGATCCGTCTTATCAACGAACCGAAGAAGATTCCGCCGAAAATGGATTCTGGGTCAACTCGGCCCTGCCAATCGATTCGCGCCGCCTGAGCGCTCGATTGAACAAAGCAGGTTTTGAAGACGCGGCCCAACAGTTGTCGATCAATGATTTGGCCGAAATCGGCAACGAACTTAAAAACGAAGCGAAAGACTTTGCTGCAATGGGCCACTACGATCTGGCTCAGCAGTACTACAAAGCGTCGCTCGATAAAGATCCGAACAGTATCGCCGCGTTAATGGGGCGGAGCAATTTGGCGATCGAACTAGCTTTGGCTGCCAGTAGCATCGCCGATGGCACCGGACCATCCGATGAAAGCCATGCGGTGCCGGTCAGCGACGAGGGATTGAGTTTGCCCGAGGCTCAGGCTGGGTTCGAGCGGGTGTTGGTGTTGGATCCGAACCAGTGGCGAGCAACCATCGGGATTGCCAAAATTAAATTGCTGGAGGACCAACCGGGGGAAGCGTTGACGGTTTTGGATAAGTACCAAGAAATTAATCCGCAAGTAGATGTGCTGGCGATGAAAGGACGAGTGCTGTTCCAAGCGGGCAAGTATGGTGAAGCGATGCGAGTGTTGGATGAAGCTTACGACCTGCGTCCAGGGTTGCCGTACTTGGCAGGAGACTTAGGGTACTTGTACCTGATCAACGATGACCCTCAGGGCGCTCGAAAGCTTCTGCGTCAGGCTCATAAAGACCAACCATCGGACTTGACGTTTTTGCGACTGCTGGCGGAAACTGAATTCGTCACTGGCCATTTCGAAAGCGCCGTCGGTTTGTTTTCACGAGTCAACAAACTAGAGCCAGACCGACTGCGGAGTAAAAACGTGTTGGCTTGGTTGCTGGCAACTTGTCCCTATGGCGATCAACGCGATGGTGTGGCGGCGTTAGCTTTGATCGAACCTGACTCAGACAACTTGATTGAACAGCCCGCTGCGACGCTCGAAGTCTATGCGGCTTGTTACGCCGAGGTTGGCGAGTTCGACAAAGCGATTCAGTTCCAGCAGCAAGCGGTGGAAAGGACGAGTGACGCATCAACGGATCAAAGGTACTCGAAGTCCCAACTAAGAGGCATGCTCACTCGGCTTGAGCTGTACCGCTCCCGCCAGCCCTACCGTACCGCGGATACGCTGCAAACGCCAATCAAAGCCAATGGGGCTCAGTTTTCCGGCGATGGATTCGAAGCCTTGCGTTTTTAACGAAGGTGGTTCCTCGTGGGTTCTAGTGGCAGAGGCGAATAATTTCGGGATTTCAAAGGGTAGTGTTTTTTCAGCGTTGAGAACGGTTGCCGATAGCAACTAAAGAGAATCGTTTAAGCCCAAGGGGCTGGCAGTTTATTTAGCCCCGCCTAAAAATCGAAGATTTGCAAGGCTGGGTTGGGATGCATTGCAACGCACAAAGGACCAGCGGTCCGGCAGTTAAATGGTACTGCGGTAGGTTCGCTAACTGCCGTACCGTTGGCCCTTGAATGGATCATGCGATGCTGACCCAGCCCTACGAAACTTTCAGTTCCTTCGGCTGGCCTAGAAAAATGGTCAGGCCCTTGGCCTTTGCAGCCACTAAATCCCCGGAAGCGCCTTTCACAGAGTGAAAGGCGACATTCCTTGCTCGCCAAACTGGAGCATCAAACCGGAGGATCGAATCCGATCGACAAACCAGACCATCAATCGCCCAACTATTTTCCCAGTTGCGACGCCAAGAACTCCGCATCGTAAACGTGCTTCAACGCTTCACGAATCGCACTGCTGTGCACGCTGACCGAGCGGCCTTGCGTGTCCGAGTAAGCATAATCGGCGATCAACGACTGAATGTTGCCGTCAAAAATCAAACCGACCAGCTCCAAATCTTTGTTGACGACCGGCGATCCTGAATTCCCGCCAATGATGTCCGTCGTCGCCACAAAGTTCATTCGCGTGTCCCCAGGAATCTTGCCTTTGGCGTTCTTCCAGATCTCCGGCAACTTAAAGTCCTTCTGACCTTGATGCTTTTCTTCATGAGCAAACGTGCCATCGACGTCGGTGAACGCTGGAACTTTCTGACCGTTTTCCTCGTAGCCAATCACCGGCCCGAAAGCCAATCGTAGCGTAAACGTGGCGTCGGGATAAACCGATGTGCCGCGAGCTTTAAACATCACTTCTGAGATCTGAGCGTAAGCCTGACGTTCGACTTCGGCCAGTGCTTCCGCGTCTGCTCGGTCCTGGCGAACTTTTTCATCCACCGCCCAAGCCAATTGAATCAACGGGTCGGTCGAAGCCTTTGCACCGGAGATCCCGCTGGCAACGATCTGTTTTCGCACTTCTGGATCGTTCAACTTTGATCCAAGAATTAACTCGGCCGCACGGTCGATCGGATTCTTTCCGGCCAGAATCGTTTGGCACAAAGCATCATCAGCGCCACGAAGTTCGCACATCCGAGCAATCTCGTCGCCCAGCACTGCCATTTGCAGTTCGGGGTAAATCGGCGCCTTCGAATACAACTTCAGCTCGAACGACTTTCGGCCAGCGTCTTGGAATTCGGCCAAGCGTTCGTTGGAGGGCTTCTGGTCTTCCGCGACCAGCTGAACGATTTGCTGAGCAATCCCGAACATCCGCGAGCTTAGGATCACGCCTTTACCTTGTTTGGCCGCCCGTTTGGTCTGGACTTCCGCGATCTTGTCCCAAGCTGAAGCGTTGGCAACCAGCGACGGGTCGGATTCTACTTTTGCTAAAAGTTCCGCCTCGCTTTTTGCAGCCGCTTCCATGATCGACGGCGTCTGCAAACCTTGCAACATTCCTAATCTGGCTTTCCTCGCGTTTTGAATGCCAAACAGCTGGTCCTTGGCGATCCGTTCCATCTCCGGCCCGCCCAAGCCAAACTGCTGCAACAGAACTTCGCGTCGCCGAATGAAATCCATGATGTACGGCAAGCGTACGTCGCGTTGGTGTTGCAGCGCGGCGTTGGTATAGATTCGACTTGTCCGGCCAGGGTTGCCCGCGACGAATGTCAATTCAAGCTCTTTGGGGCCGTTTTCTGACCATTTCAAAAAATGTTCAATCTTGGCGGGTTTGTCGTTTTCGTAAACGCGAAAGATCGTCGCGTCCAAGTTATACCGAGGGTACTCGAAGTTGTCCGCATCGCCACCAAAGAAAGCGATGGCTGCTTCGGGCGCCCAAACCAACCGAACATCGGTGTATTTTTTGTATTGGTACAAGTGGTATTTGCCGCCACCGTAAAGCGTAACAACATCACTTCGTAATTTTGACGAATCACTCGCCGTTTTTTGAATCGCTTCGATCTTCGCCCGTCTGGCTTTGGCGGCGTCGCCGGGAGACATTTCGCCGGTGACCGCAGAATTGACTTGGTCGGTGACATCGGAAATCTTCAACAACTGATTCAATTCTAGGTCAGGTGCTTTGAGTTCCTGTTCCATCGTCCGAGCAAGAAAACCATCCTTGGCGTAGTTGTTGTTGGGGCCACTGAGTTTTGAAAGCGTATCGAAGGCCACGTGGTGGTTCGTCAAAACCAAACCATTGCTCGAAACAAACGAAGCTGATCCGCCGACGTTAAATCGGACGCAAGACTTCATTAGTTTGTCGGCCCAAGCTTCGGTCGGTTCAAACCCATATTTCGATTTTAGATATTCTGTCGGCAAATCGTTGAACAACCACATGCCTTCGTCAGCGACACAGGTATTGGATGCGCTAACAAGAAATGTAGTCAAAAACACAAAGGCCACGAAAGCCTGGCGGGTGAGGAAATTATTCTGCATCTTCATTCCTTGTCTGCAATTCGAATGGGTGGAAATTCAAAACACCAAGTGAGCCGAGTCGAAAAAAGAATCGACTGGTCGTTCGCTCGTTCGCGTTGGTGGGGAAACTTGGCCGGTTTGATTGTCTGAAATGTTATTCTAACGACAACCCCGTTGAATTCTACGGACTGTCTTCAATCGCTGGATCCGCAGTTTTTTTGGGGCCCCAAAAACCTGACGCTAACGCAGCCAGTGAAATCCAACCGAACAAAAATGGCAACCAATCGCCAAGCGTTCGGTAAATGGATCGGTCGCGATGCTTTTTGATCGTAGCTTGCAGCACCGCTTCATCTCGACGCGGTCCCACCGAATGCATTCTTCCATAGGCGTCGATATGAGCCGACAAACCCGTGTTCGCGCAAACTAGGTTTGGCTTTCGCATCTCTATGGCTCGGAAAATATTGCAAGCCAAATGATGATCCAAACAAGCGGTGCCAAAAAACCAGCCGTCGTTCGTTAAGTTGATCATCACATCCGGTTCCTGCCCCGCTTCGGCAAGTTCTTCCAGCTGACGTCGAATCAAATGCGGGACCGTCGTCTCAAAACAAATACTCGGCGCGATGTTGAATCCGTTCAGCTCGTAAGCTTGGAATTCATCGCCAAACTGGATCGACGACATCGGTGCCATGTCCTCCAGAATCGGAAACATCTTTGCTAGTGGGATGTATTCGCCAAACATCACCAGGTGGTTTTTGTCGTAACGCTTTTGAAACACGCCTTGACTGTCGATCATGACCGCCGAGTTGTAGATTAACTTCTGCGGATAGTTTTGCACCGAGATTCCGGACAGCAACGGAGTTCCGCCCCAGCGATCACTGCTGACGGCATGCTTCCAGATGCTTCGCAATTGGTTCTCGGAATCAACTGCCGTGTATTCCGGGCTGATGTCTTCGAGTTGCCGTGAATAGGGATGGAAACCAGATTCAGGCCAGACTACCAGATCTGGATTGTCGCGAACGGCTCGATTCGTAAGGTTTGTGATTTCGAGAAATCTGCGGTCAGCGTCCTGCTGGGATATTCCAGCAAAAACGACGTCGAAATTAGTTTGGACCAAACCGACGGTAAGCGTTGGTTCGGTCGAATCAGGTTCTGCGATCTGCTGGGAATCAAAATCTGGAGCAAAGTTCAGGCAAACCAAACCAAATCCAACATTAAGCACGAACACGGTGATCGCAACGCCCAATGCCACCGGCCAATTCATGCCTCGTTGCCCCGACGGCTTGGCAGCAACCCAGTTGCCAAGATTCCTCCAGCGTCGCCAGGCGATCGCTAAACAGGTCGCGACCATCACCATCACAAAGGTCACCGCATAAGCCCCGCTAATGCTGGCGTTCTGAATGAACACCGGAAACTTCGCTTGTGAATGAGACAAACAAACCATGCCCATCCCGGTCGCGAAGTGACACCGAATCCACTCGACCCCGACCCAACCGATCGGCACCGCGACTACAGGCGGAATCTTCCAGCGGTGGACCATCATCCGACAGGCCCCGATCGACAACGGAGTGTAAACCGCCATGTACAGACTGACCGCAGCCCAACCGGCCCATAGTGCCGGATGAGGAATCGGCACAAAGTAAAACGTCGCCAACCAGTAGAGCAGTCCGGCGGCGTATAGTTTCCAGTAAGGACGACCGAGGAGGGGAGTGGGGTCCAAGACCAAGCAAATCAACGGCGCCAGCGCCAGCCAAGCCAGTGGCGCCCAAGCCACCGGAGCGAATGAAAACCACAACAGCA
>JALZWN010000285.1 GCA_023300235.1 Mariniblastus sp. | reverse complement strand
TATGGGGGCAACCCGTTGCGGTGGTCGGTGGAAGAGCCTCCGGACTTGGCAGTCGTTGGCTTAGGTTACGAAAGAGACGAATTGTTGCCGCCCATAATCGTAGTGGGAGATTCGTTAATGCTGATTTGTTGCCGGTGCTGTTGCACTGGGGCGATGGTGCCGTGCATCGTAGTTGGTATCCAGCGGGTGTTTGCTGAAAGAGTAATTGTACGAGTAGTCGTAGTAGGACGGCGTGGACAGACGGCAGGATGCCTGAGAAATGTCGTGTGAAAAAGACAGTTGTGAAGAACTGGTTACTGGTCGCGACTGCCGGCCAGTAGTTGCACTGGGGCTGGTGGATGTTTAGTTGAGTGCTGGCGGTCGACATGTTTTTAACTTAGCAGATTGTCATTTCGCTGGCAAGAAAAAGGTTTGATGCTCGCTGATGGTAGTCAAAGGTTGATCCGTCCTGTCGTCAGACGCTGCCTACTTGCTTGTCCTTTTAGCCGCGCAGCGGCCCGGGAAATTGAACGCGTGGTTTTCGAGGCATCACCGCTACCTTTATGCAAGACAACTTTGGTTAGTGCATAAATTTTACAACCCTCAAAAACCGAAAACCAAGTCTGACCCCAGCGAAGCTTTCCCTTCGACATCAAAATCCAGAGGCAATGAAACGCGGGCTGGTTGGGCCAGTCCTGTTTATCTCTTTCGGGTGGCAGATGAGCATATCCCGTAGTGGGATTCAATGCACTTACGCTTTCCACTGATTCGACTTGAGCCATCCCATTTTTCCGAATCCTCCGACGAAATAGCAGGCGACCGGCGTTAGCTCCATCATTGAGAAGTCTCCAAAATTGGCCCACTGTGACGCGGTCGAGTGAACCGCTAAATATTTCGTCTTCGCTGCGCTCGACTGATTTTCGGCGATCGGTCGCAGGTGCCCCTGAAGTGTCAGTCGTGAGCCGGAAAGATCGCCTTCGCTGCCGGTGACCAGTAACGAGACTTTGTCGTTGGCGCGGAGGTTTTTAGAATGTGTCGATAGTGAACTAAAAAGGAAAACGCAATTGCCGTTTTCGATCAGCGCGTAAGGCGCGGCAGAGACGAATGGGAATCCGGGTGTGACGACCGAGTGCGTTGCTAATGCTCCGGAACTCTGCTGGTGCAGCAACTGTAAGGCGTCGTGGGAAAGATCTTCAGGCATGGGAAGCCTCGCGGAATGGATAGCGAAAACATCATCTCACCATTGCAGGCATCACAAGTGTCGATGACGCGGGTGGCATAGGTGACCGAGAATAAAAGGTGTCCGGGACCTTTGGGGATGAATCTTGGTAATTGGCTTTGCCAAAAACGTCGCCTGTTGTTCCGCGAAAGTAGCGTTTGCATGGACTCCCCAAATGAGCCACACACCACTAAAGCAACGACCAATCCTGCTCGGCCAACAGACTTCGTTTGGAGCACAAGCTAGAACGCTATCAACTGATTCAACGCCAACTGGTCCAAGGATGCGGTCACCTAAGGTAACGCTTCTTTCGCGGAGCGAAAGGCGACTATGATGCCATGGCTAGGAGAAAAAGCTGTCAGGGACCTTTGCTTTGCCTGAGACGAAACGAGTGATTCGCCAACTGTTTTTCAGCTAATTCTTGCTTGAGTCACTACTCATATTTTTCTTTCGACTGCCATGCTTTTGATACACTTTCGCGGACGCTTCTTGCATTTGCGGGAACTTCTTAAGGCTGTGCATTTTGTCGCGAGCGGCTTTGTATCGCGTTTTGTGGTCTACGATCGGGGCAGGGTAGTGAACGCCGATTTTGCAACCAAATAACGTTTGCTCCATCGCCGTCATTTTATGTGGTTCCGCGAGGTGCTTGTCAGGAACGTGTTCCAGCTCGGGAAGATACCGCCGAATAAATTCGCCTTGAGGGTCTTGGTCAATGACCTGTTTGATCGGCGAGTAAATTCGGATGGTGTTAATGCCGGTGACGCCGGCTTGCATTTGGATCTGACTGTAGTGAATCCCCGGTTCGTAGTCCAGGAACAAGCGAGCTAAGTAAAGCGCTGGCCGACGCCAATGCAGCCAGAGGTGGTAAGAAGAAAATGAGACGAGCATGGCTCGCATGCGAAAGTTTATCCAACCCGTCTGGTGAAGTGCTCGCATGCAGGCGTCCACCATTGGGTATCCGGTCCGCCCTTCGCAAAAAGCGTCGAAGTGTTCTTCGTTGAACTGGTTTTCTCGAAGGCCATCATAAGTTCGGTTAAAGTTTTGAAACTCAATTTCAGGCTCGTCTTCAAGCTTTTGCATAAAGTGACAATGCCAACTTAAACGCGATCTGAACGATGACAAAGATGTCAGCCATGTCGGTTCGATTTCCACGCCGGACTTGCGTTGCTGTTTCAGCTCGTCAACGCGCGATGCGGTTTGCTGATAAATCGTCCGCATCGAAATGTTACCCATTGCGATGAACGGACTTAATCGACTGCAGCTAGACTCTCCTGTTAACGGGCTGGACATTTCAGAGCGATAGTTAACGCCTCGGGAGTTCAGAAATGATCGAAGGCATTGTTTTGCTTTACTCTCGCCACCGACTTGCAGGTTAGTGCGACCGAATGAGCGCACCTTAAAGCTTGCTGCAGTTTGAATCTCGCCGGAGATAAGCTGGTCCGCTTCATCGGGTAGCTTGATTTCCATTGGCGTTTTAGAAATTGGCTGGCTCATCCGTTGGGCGCATTGCTTCGCCCATCCGTCTCGATTTTTTAAGCGACGCACGACTCCGTATTGAGGAATTTCTGTCAACGGAATCGATTCAGATTTTGCCCAAGCTCGGACCCGTTGATCACGTCGATAGCTGGCGTAGTTGAAGGTCTCTTCGTGGGCCCATATTTTTGTGATTCCCACCTGCTGATGAAGCTGTACCAGAACCTCGGTCATCTCGCCAGTTCGGAGTAGCAACTCGCCACCGCGTTCTCGCAAGCGGTCGCGAAGTTCCACCAACGATTCGTTAATGAAGTTTAGATGAGCCGCGTCAAAATCTTCGGCTTCAATAATCTCAGGCTCGTAAACATACAAACCGATACTGCTACCAGCCTTTACCGCCTGAGCCAATGGCGAGTGGTCGTCGATCCTGAGATCACGTTTGTACCAAACCAATTGAATTGCCACTTCAAACTCCTTTTAAAAACCGGCCAGAACGCCTGACAACTGCAAATTTCGCTGGTCGATAACGGAATCTTTGGATCACCGGCGGCATTACGATAACTTTGGCTTAAAAATGCGGTCTAGCAACTTGACCGCCGTTGTTGCCTAAAACTTCCGTAATCTCGAATGAAATCTGACCACAGCATGTTGATAAATGAACTGCTAGAAACGCTGCCGAAACATTTGTTGGAACGAACCCGAATTCAACGCGGTAGTGAAGTCGACGCTCCACCACAAAAACAAGCATTTGTCTTGTATTGGATGAGAACTGCGGTTCGCAGTGCTGAGAACCCGGCTCTAGATGTTGCCAAGCTGATAGCAAACCAACAAGGTATTCCGTTGTTGGTTTACCATGGCATTTCCGAACATTATCAATTTGCCTCCGACCGACACCACACCTTTATGCTTGAAGGAGCACGAGATGTGCAAAAACAATTTGCACAAACCGAAATAAGCTATGCATTTCATCTAGCGACCGGAAGCGATCGTCGGCCACACTTAGTCAAGCTGGCAAATATTGCAGCCGTTGTTGTCACTGAAGACATGCCGGTCGATCCGCCTCGGCGTTTCCTGAACAAACTAGCGAACTCTACAAAGACCCCCATTATCTGCGTCGACACTGCTTGTGTCGCTCCGATGCAAATGGTCGGGAAAGCTCACACGCGGGCATTTAAATTTCGCAGCGCGACCGAGAAAATTTATGCCGAACGCGTAACCCGCCAGTGGGAAGAAGTAGACGTTGAAACGCGGCCTTTTGGTTTGGGCAAACTTGGGTTTGAGCCGGTTGACTTGCAGACCGCAGACATTGCTGAACTTGTTTCTAAATGCGACATTGACCATTCGGTTGGGCCGATTGTTGACACACCCGGCGGAACCGAAGCGGGGTACCAGCGTTGGGACGATTTTAAATCTAAAAGTCTAAACCGCTACGCCAAGCAAAGAAACAACGCATTGCTAGACGGCGTCAGTCGAATGTCCGCCTACTTGCACTACGGTATGGTGTCGCCGTTTCGGCTTGCAGGCGAAGCGGCTGAAATCGACAACGCCGGTGCCGAAAAGTACCTCGACGAATTGCTGATTTGGCGCGAACTGGCTTATGCGTTTTGTTTCTATCGTAATGACCATGATCAATGGTCTGCCCTGCCTGACTGGGCTCGTGAAACACTCGATCGCCATGCGAGCGATTCCCGCGCAGATATCTATTCTGATGAACAACTGTCGCGAGGCCAGACGAACGATAAATTTTGGAACGCTTCGCAAAAGTCATTACTCGTCAACGGCGAGCTACACAATAACGTTCGGATGACTTGGGGGAAGGCAATCCTGAACTGGAAGCAATCACCACAAGCCGCACTCAAAACGATCATCGACCTAAACCATCGCTATGCATTGGACGGGCGCGATCCAGCATCTTACGGTGGAATTTTGTGGTGCCTTGGGCAGTTCGATCGACCGTTTGAGCCGGAACAAAACATTTTCGGCACCGTCCGTCCGCGGCCAACTCAACATCATGCCAGTCGGCTCGATACGGATGCTTATTCATCAAAAGCAACCACCGCGCGGTTCAAGCCAATCCGAGTGGCTGTGATCGGAGCGGGGATATCTGGCTTGTTTGCATCGCGAACGCTGCAGGATCACGGCGTCGAGGTGACGGTGTTTGAAAAAAGCCGAGGCGTCGGCGGTCGCATGTCGACTCGGCGGATCGGAGAACCTGGCGAGGGGAAAACGTTTGACCATGGCGCCCAGTACTTCACCGCTCGCGACAGTCGGTTCCAGCGTTACGTCAAATCGTGGATTGAGCAAGGAGTCGTCGCTCGCTGGCCAGACAATGCCAAAGATACCGAACAGAAAATCGTTGTGCTCAAAGACGGCGAGATTCAATCGGAAACAAACGCCCAAGACCGATTCGTAGGCGTGCCGGGCATGAATGCGATCTGTAAACACTTAGCGTTGGACATCAATGTGAAAACGCAAACCCGGGTTTCGAAAGTAGAATCGACGGACGTCGGCATTGAATTGTTCGACGAATCCAACAGCTCGCTGGGCCGTTTCGATCGAGCGATCGTATCAGCCCCTGCCGAACAAGCAGCCCAGTTATTGACGGGCTTTCCGGGTTTGGCTGCCGACCTGGCTGAGATCAAAATGAATCCTTGTTGGGCAGCGATGGTCGCGTTCGACTCACCGATCACTCGGCAATGGTCTGGTGCATTCTTGCATGATAGTTTTTTGTCTTGGGCGGCTCGCAACAGCACGAAGCCCGAACGAAACCGCAGCGTCGAACACCTCATAATCCACGCGACACCCGAATGGACGATAGCTCATTGGGAACACGATCCGGGCGAGGTCGCCCAAATGATTTTGGCTGAGTTCTGGAGGGTCTCTGGTTTAGCAGAAGTGTCCCATACGCATTTGAACTCCCACCGCTGGAAGTACGCGATTCCTGTCGAGCCATCGAGCGAATGTGTTTTTTCAGACGACACGTTGCGGGTCATTGCCTGTGGTGATTGGGCAAGCGGCTCACGTGTCGAAGGGGCGTTCTTGAGTGGCATGTCAGCAGCTGGACGCATTCTTGGCGAAGTCAAACCTTTGAATGCAATAGCGGCAAAGCAGACGACTCTTTTTTAAACAGAACAACTCAGTCAACAACGATAAAGGAGAACCGAGCATGCCCAAAATTGATTTTGACGGTCGTAGCATTGAATGCGAACCGGGCGACAACCTAAGGCAGGTGTTACGCTCAGCCAAAATGCCGCTCTACAACGGCGTCGCCAAAACGATTCATTGCCGCGGGCTAGGAACTTGTGGCACTTGTGCCGTTGAGATTCAAGGAAACGTCACTGAGCCGACACGCATCGAGAAATGGCGACTTGGATTTCCGCCTCACACATGTGGTTCCAAGTTACGTCTGGCTTGCCAATGTAAAGTGATTGGTGATATTAAAATCATTAAGCACGAAGGGATGTGGGGTAGCAAGACGTCGAGCGACCGTTGAATGGGCATTGGCCCATCGGCTCCGCTCATCTGAGCCTCCATTCAAGCTGTCTTTGAATCGGGCATTTTTTTGGCTCAAAATTGAAGGCAGCCCATTATAGGCTGACTGGCAACTGTCAGAGCGTTCCCATAAAGTAAGAAGGGTACGCTGTATTAACCAAAGCGGTTGTCCCTTATGATCAAAATAAATAGAGTCCGCAAATAGGCATTCAGATTTGACCATTAAAAAAATGTTTTACATCGTCGTCATCGCATTGATCTTTGGTTTGTTTTACACGGGGTGGAAATTGACTTCGCGTAGCGCTTATGAATCAGCAGAGTACACTTTAGTCGAATCGCACGGGGCAATTGAACTGCGCGACTATCCAGACTTGATGCTGGTCACCACAGAAATGGGAACTCGGCTACAAGGCGATGATGGAAGTTTTGGGCGGCTGTTTCGGTACATCAGTGGAAGCAACGAAGGCAAACAGAAGGTTGCGATGACCACGCCTGTTTTCATGGCCCCTGAATCTGAGCAAGCGTCCGGGCAGATGGGGTTCGTGATTCCTAAAGATGTCGCAGCGGCGTCGGTTCCACAACCGACCAGCGAACAAATAAAGATCACCAAACGACTCGGCGGAAGATTTGCAGTGATTCGATTTGCTGGCCGCTTCGACGAAGACAATCAAACCAAGCAGCAGACCAAACTAGTGGAATGGATGCTCCAGCACGGGCACGCCACCACCGGCGATCCCGAAGTCGCCAGCTACGATCCGCCTTGGACACCAGGGCCAATGCGTCGCAACGAGATCTTAATCCGGATCTCCAACGCTCAATAAACGCCCAGTATCCAGCCTTCCAGTCTCGCTACTGGTAGCTGTGATTCCGAGAGCGGTGGCGAGGCAAAATCCTGCAGACGCCCAAGCCGATCCATGTCACGAAGCCAGCAACATATTGAAAAGGCATCCTGCTGGTCGACGGTTCGAGACTTTCGAGCAAACCGATTGCTGAAAAGCGAAGGATACGTCTCGGCAACGATCGACTTGCCCGCAGGAAAACTCCATCCATCGAAGGGCCAAAAATGCAAGCCATCGACTTGTTCTCGAATCCGCTTAAGCAATGGTAATCCAGCATGGGTCGACTTCGCCACCGACCCTTGTACATCGAACCGAAAGACACTCTTTGCGGAAGAAGTCCACTGCTCTGTTAATCGAAGCTCTGTCGGATCACCACCTCGCTTTGAACCGTCGCGATATTGCTGGACAGTGGTGCCCGGTTGATCCGTTGGCCAATGCTTAGCGAAATCATCAAGAAATTCTGTCCATGATTTCAAGTTGTATTTCTCGAAATATGAAAGTGGACAGGAAAACCCATGATCGATTCCAACCAAGCAGCGATCGTCTTGGTTCAATCGGTCAATCAACCAACTGGCAACTTCCGAACGATTCCAGTTACGTCGCTTTCCTGTTTTTGATGCTGGCGATGCCACCAAGGACGGATCGGTATCGCCACGACCTTCGTAGACTTGAATCGTAGCCGAACGAGACTCAGGGGTTGCTGCACCGCTGTAGTCGATGCCGATGTAAGCGTTAAATTCCACAGGCACAGCCAACGCTACTTTGCACGGATAATAGAACGTCGAACCAGCAACCGAACGCCCGATCGACGTAGCGGGCCCATTTGATGGCCGAGATTTCTGGCGTTGCTGACCGTACTAGAGACGACATAGCCAAAGTTCTGTCGCACCCAATCTGGCCCGCCTTGGTCCATCTGCTCCGCCAACGCCCTGCAGCGACCACAATCCGATCCCAACCCCACACGATTGATCATCTTTGTCATTTCAGTCCCAGGACCGCCCGACAAAACCGATGGTCCCTGATTGCAGCGAAGACAATCCGGTTGCGCGGAAACGTTTTGCGGAATCACGAGCAAGCAGATTGCGGCGAATGCCAGATTCAATAGCCAATTTTTCATAGACGCCCTGCAGGATTCTGTTTTGGTGTTTGTTCGGTTCCCCGACTTATAACCGACAATCCTCAAAACGAGCAACCAGGGAATCGAAGGCATGCCAAAATTTTGTTTTTGTCGCGAATTTACCCACTGCTGCCCGCGATCGAGATTGTGGACGAGTGTTCGCGTTACCTGAGCGACCCTGTTGCGGTTAACCTAAATCGACACCATGTAAACGTAAACACTGCGTCCTAAGCCCACCAAAATGCCCACAAAAGAAAATCTGCCGACAAAGATCTGTGTTATCTGCCGGAAGCCAATGGTGTGGCGAAAAAAGTGGTCGAAGGTTTGGGATGAAGTGAAGTACTGCAGCCAACGCTGCCGCCGTCAACGTGGCTCAGCAAGCCAAACCGCTGAAGTTGCTCGTCCTAAATTGTTCAGAGATGGAAATGACCGAACTCACTGAAGCTCAAACCGACCGTGTCATCCAGATGGCATGGGAAGACCGCACAACCTTTGATGCAATCCGTGAGCAGTTCGGGCTCGAGCCGGGGCAGGTCATCAAGCTAATGCGAAAAAACATGAAAACGTCGTCGTTTCGCATGTGGCGTAAAAGGACCGATGGCCGTAGCACCAAACACCTATCAAAACGATCGTTCAAAGTTGGGCGTTTCCGCTGCAAAAGCCAGCGAGGTTGATCTTGTACGATGAAAGTTAAAAGAACCCGTACAAAAACCTGCTCAAGCTGCGACGAAACCAAGTCAACCTTGTTTCGCGTGCGTATTCAAAAAGACGGCCAATGGATCTTTGTCTGCCAGTCGTGCTTGCCAGCAGTAAAGCAGGGCAACCCTCACTACCAGTACGGTGGCACATGGAAGAGCCAAAAACGCCATTGACGTTTCGGTTGTAAAACTCACGGTTTATCACGCCCACGAAAGCCAGAATGTCACACTGTTTTGCAGCCGCGGTCGCAGCCTGTTGTTTGCATCAACGAGCGGTCTAGATGACGGAGTTTTCTTTTGTTCTGGAGACGTTACCGCTGTTCGTTTTGACCGGAACCGAGTCAAAGACGCGACGATCCTTAGCATTGCCGGGGAATCACTTGGGAGTCGTCAATGTAAAATCCAACAAGTCAGACGTTTACGAAGATACAGTCTACTGTAAAATAAAAGTCTCCTGCAGAAGCCGGCACAGGCAACGCTTAATGTAAAGCGGCCATCCATCGAATTAAAACCAAAACTAGAGTGACCAAAGATATGTCTGAATCAGAAATGAAATGCCCCGTACAGCACGGCGCCCACACAAAAGTCGGTACCACGAACACCCACTGGTGGCCCAATGCCTTGAACCTGGATATCCTGCATCAACACGATGTAAAAACTGATCCATTCGGCAACGAACTAGACTACAAGACCGAGCTAGAATCGCTTGACGTCGCGGCGTTGCGAACCGACATGCTGGCTCTCCTTGCAGACAGCCAATCATGGTGGCCGGCCGATTGGGGCACCTACGCGGGATTAATGGTGCGGATGACATGGCATGCTGCTGGAACTTACCGAATTGGTGATGGACGTGGTGGAGCTGCGACCGGCAATCTACGATTCGCTCCGTTGAACTCATGGCCTGACAACGGCAACCTCGACAAAGCTCGTCGTTTGCTGTGGCCGATCAAGAAAAAGTACGGCAACAAAATCAGCTGGGCCGACCTGATCGTTTACGCTGGAACGATCGCTTATGAGTCCGTTGGCTTGAAAACGTTTGGGTTTAGCTTCGGCCGCGAAGACATTTGGCATCCCGAAAAAGATGCCTACTGGGGTTTTGAAAAAGAATGGCTGGGCGACAGTAACCAACGACATAGCACAGCCGAATCGGACTCGCTCTCTTGCCCGCTGGCCGCCAGTCACATGGGATTGATCTACGTCAATCCAGAAGGCCGCGACGGCAAACCAGACCCAGCAAAAACCGCTCAAGACATCCGCGTGACGTTCGCTCGCATGGGCATGAACGACGAGGAAACCGTCGCTCTGACTGCTGGTGGACACACAATCGGTAAAGCTCACGGTGACGGCGACGACTCGAAACTTGGCCCTGAACCTGAAGCGGCTGCGATTCAAGAACAAGGATTTGGTTGGGTCAACCCCGACGCGAGTAACCAACCCGCCGGAGTGATTACCAGTGGCATCGAAGGTGCTTGGACTACCGACCCTACAAAATGGGACAACGGATACTTCGAAATGTTGCTCGGTCACGAGTGGGAACTGACCAAGAGCCCCGCCGGTGCATGGCAGTGGCAACCGACGGACATCGCAGAAGACAAAAAACCGATCGATGCTGCGGACAGTGATCGCCGTCGCATGCCGCTGATGACCGATGCTGACATGGCGATGATCAAAGACCCGGATTACCTGAAAATTTCAGAGCGTTTCCGCGAGGACCAAGGCTATTTCTCCGAAACGTTTGCGCGAGCTTGGTTCAAATTGACCCACCGCGACATGGGACCCAAGGAGAGATATCTTGGTGCTGACACACCGACGGAAGAACTGATTTGGCAGGATCCAATTCCAGCGGGATCGACTGACTACGACGTCGACGGTTTGAAAAAAGCCATCCAAGGTGCTGGCTTGAGCGATCAAGAGCTGATCGCAACCGCATGGGACAGCGCTCGTACTTTCCGTGGTTCGGACAAACGCGGCGGTGCCAACGGTGCTCGCATTCGGTTGACGCCACTCAAAGACTGGCACGCCAATGAGCCCGATCGTCTGGGCAAAGTTTTGGCAGCCCTACAACCCATCGCCGAAAGCAACGGCGCAAGCCTTGCCGACACGATTGTTTTAGCCGGCAGTCTCGCGGTCGAATCCGCGGCAAAGCAAGCAGGAGTCGAAGTCAACGTACCGTTCACATCCGGACGTGGTGACGCAAACGAAGCACAGACCGATGTGGAATCATTCGAAGTGCTTGAGCCGCTTCACGACGGTTTCCGCAACTACGTCAAAGAGAAGTACGCCACGGAACCGGAAGAGCTGTTGCTAGATCGTGCTCAGTTGATGGGGCTAACGGCGGTCGAGATGACGGCTTTGATCGGTGGCATGCGAGTTATTGGAGCCAACTTCGATGACTGTGCGCACGGCGTTTTCACCGACAACAAGGGTGCTTTGTCGAACGACTTCTTCGTCAACTTGACGGACATGAATAACCGTTGGGTTCCCGGCAGCGATAACCTGTACGAGATTCAGGATCGCGAAACCGGCAAGACCAAGTGGACGGCAACGCGGGTCGATTTGGTCTTCGGATCGAACTCGGTCTTGCGGTCGTACGCCGAAGTTTACGCACAAGACGATTCGAAAGAAAAGTTCGTGCACGATTTCGTCGCGGCATGGTCCAAAGTCATGACTGCTGATTTGTTCTAGACTTACAGCCCCAACTCAGACCAACTCATGCCCGCAGTGACCGGTTAACCACCAGTGACTGCGGGTTTTTTCGTGGTAGCTCGCGACAATGTCGTCGGGTGATATTTCGAACCGGGGTAAATCCGTTTTGCAAATTGTTGCTTCCCGGGTTTTGGTGGCTGGCCCAATTTTTTCGGGTGCTTTATCAGTCGTGCAGGGGCCTTGCTTCACGGATTAGAGGGTAGGGGATCTACTGAGTGTCGGCATGCTTACGCGTGCGATGTGACTCTGGGGAAATCCCGTGAGCATTTTTTAAGGGGCTTTCTTAAATTAGT
>JALZWN010000284.1 GCA_023300235.1 Mariniblastus sp. | reverse complement strand
AGCTGGATTCGCCAGAATTCAGTTTGACTTAGAGAAAACCGAACTCTGGCGAGTCCGGCTACATGTTTCGATCCTAATCTTTATCTTTGACAGACCACTAGTCCATTGAGTTTGTTAGCGACTGCGAGCCATTCTATTGCCAAGGCCAACCACGGTTTGGCAGACCCTGCGGATGTGAAATAGATCATGGGCCAAAAAAATAGCCCGCCGAGCTAGCTTCTGGGGATGCTCGACGGGCCTGCAACGCGACTTGAAATATATCGCGGTGCTCTCACTCATTTCATTTCCTTGGCTCTATCGCCATTTCAAGATTCGGTAGACGCCCTCCCCTTCTCGGATGCGGCGCGGCAAGCTGACAAGCCGGTCGCGGTAGATGCTCATTAGCAACGCAGTTGAAAAGAACAGCCCGCCGCCAATCATCATCATGACCGAGATTGATTGCAGCTGGTCGGGCAAGTCAATCAATGCCACCAGCGACAGTAAGTAGATTCCCAGCAGCCCTGCTCCAGAGATCGTGGTCGACCGAAGCTTGCAGCAAACGCCAGATCCCAGCAAAGCCATCCCCGCAGCGATCGCGGTAACGTTGTGGAACAGCATCCAGGTCGGATCGCTCGCCATGCCGAAGCGATAAACTAGCAGCCCAATGGTTAAAGGCACGGCCACTAGCATACTGCCCAGCAGCAAGCTGATTGACGCCGCGTCATCCTGTGTCTCTCCTTCTCGCGACCAAGCAAGATGGCCAAGCCCAAGCAGGGATACTCCACCCAAAATGCTGCATAGCTCGGCCCTGTGCCATCCGTCAATCGCCAACCAGCCATCAAACACACAAAGGCTCGCTCCCACCAAAGCGACAATCAAAGCCCGAAACGTCGCTCGCCACGCTTGGTTTTTGGTCAACAGACAAACGGTGGTCGTGCAAGCAAGCAGTGTCATGGTTACCAGCAACAATATGCCACCCGTGTCACCAACGATCCAACGGCTCAATGCCAGCAGCACGCCACCGATACCAGAACTTAGGACCAGCACATTGGCGGCCTTGATCGCGGAGGGAATCACGGGGACGCCGATTTTCTGGACGCTGTGCTTTATCGACTCCGCGACGCGGATCGCAAGTCCAATCAACATCGGGGCCAATACCAAGCAGTAGCCCAAGTTAAACCCGAAGTAGTCAGCCAGCCCGGTACCCGCCAAAGCCGCGGCGGTGTAGCTGAGCATTCGAGCGGTGTTGTTAGCCGCACCGCGTGAGGCAGTCCAATAGACCGCTGCAGCCACAGCCAAAATCGCACTCCATTGCAACGATGGATCAAAACTGAAAATACTCGACACGTTGGATTGCTCAACAGTCACACGAAACACCAAGTGGACCGTCATTGCGACGATGGCTGAACTTTGCAGCACTGATGTTGCTTGGCGATTTTTAAACGCAGCACCGGCGATCGCGAAGGCTGCCGGGATGGCGAGCAAAGCAATAGCGGCTTGATTCAGCGGAATAAACGTTTGCACAAAAATGCTAGACCATCCCGCTGCCATCACCAACGCCGCTCCCGCTCCAACGGATAGTATCTGCGAGGTACGGATCAACGGCGAGTCTTCAGCAGTTTCTGGGCGGCCCCAAGCATAGGCCAACGCCGCTAGTCCGGCGGTTAAAATTTGCAACGTCGATGTCCAGCCTAGCGAGCTAAATAGAATGGCGTTTTCCCAGTCGAACATTTGGAAAATCAACTGACCGCAGGCGACTGCCACCAAGCATCCAATCGCTGCTGGCGAGTACGTCACGATCAGACTCCCGACATGTGCACCTTGGTTTAGCTTGCGGTCTTCCCCTTTTTGACGACCCCGTCGCGCAACGAACAGATTACCGAAAAAGATGGCCATTGCCGCCACGATTGATGCGTGGCTGAGCGTGGTTTCGATCGCAAAGAAGTTCAGCGTCACAGGGACCAACCAACAGCACAGCAGCGCCGTCGCCACACGATACAAGCGACACTTGTGCATCATACTTTGAATCGCAAACCCACCGCCAGATCCAGCGATCAACACTAACGCCCACAGTTTGTGCGGTTGGCTACTAGCGATCACAGGCCACAGCTTGTCAAAAAATAAATGCGTTTCCGCCGCCGCGATATGGCCGCCCAGCAACAACGTCAATCCACAGGCAACGACCAACAAGCCCGCTCGATGAAACGCCTGGCCAAAATTCTTCCGAGAAAAATCTCCTTCGTCATCCACAAACAATCGTTCGGCGAATGCTGATAACCAGCCAATCACAACCAAGAAAGTCACCGGTGGGAGCAGAGCCCAAAAACGCCCGATGCTTGCGTCCGCGAGGAACAGCATTCCAGTCAGGACCACGCCTCCAACCAGCGCGTAGACGAACGCCGAATCTTTTAGCACTCGAGCGACTGCGGCATAGATCAGACAAAACAACGCGGCGGGAATCCAGAGGTGGCCGCCATCGGCGAGCGTCACTAAGCCTTGCGCGTCATACAGCCACAGGTTTAACGGCAACGCGATTGAGCCCAGCAAAGTGATCCCGCGTCCGGCCAGCTGGTACCGCGAAAATCTTACCATCGCCACGCCACTGCCTAGTAGGCTGGTCGTAACCGCGCCGACTAGGCCGCAGATCATCAACGGGTTTTCAAATACTCCAACCGACCAAAGCCAAACAACGAATCCGATCACCAGCATCCCCCCGCCGGAAAGCATCATCCATTGCAGCGATTGTGGGCTCAGGATTTGCTCGATCAATCGAACGCTGGAATTTGGAGCGGCGGTAGTTTGAGTTTCGTTTTCGTCGGTTACCAGTTCGGCTTCAACAATGTCTTCAGGTTGCATTGGTCTTTCTCCCCAGAAAGGAATGGTTTGGTGATTTACTGCTGAGCACTAAGGCACTGGGGATGCCAGAGCGGTGGCCGAGCGTGCTGGTTTCGATAAAACCCTTTGAAACACTGGGAAACACGGGCGAAACTTGTTTTTGAGCCGCAGTAAACGGGTGACGCGGGAGTGGCTGGGTTGTACACTTGCTGTCTTGGTAGACATTAAATGTACTTCTTGAGGCATTCCATGGCATCCGTTCGAAAGGCCGATCAGCGGCTTCTAGCACAGCTTTCGCAGCTCGCACTCTGCAATCCCTTTTCACCCGAACGCCTGCAGCTGGAAAAAGAATTGCTCGGCAAACGCTTTCAGCCAGAAGAGATGATTGCTTGGAATCGAAAGCACTCGCCGACGGACGCACAGCGTCCCAACGTGGTGCAATTGGCGGAGACATCGCGGTCGTTGATTCAGCGGATTCAACAAGAAGTCGGCGATGGAAAAACGATCAGTGATGAATCGGTTCGTCACTACTGGAACGTGACGATCTATGCACTGCTGTATCGGCACATCGTTCCTCTGCTTCCCAACGCCATCGCGTCACCAAAAACGATCGCTAAAACCTGGCAAGCCTTTGAGGCCGACTACCGCCAGCTAGTAAATTTACCGGGGCTGACCGCTGGTCATACTCAACCTGCGGTTCAAATATTTTCGTTTTTGTGTCAGATCCATCGCGCGTTTTTTAATATCTTTGAGTTCATCTTGGGCGACTCGCTTCCGTCCGCGAAACTCCGGGTATCGGTATGGCAATCGATTTTCACTTGCGATCTCGAACGCTATCGAAGTGGGCTGTTTGACCGAATGAGCGATCTGCCGTCTTTGATTACGGGGCCCTCTGGCACAGGTAAGGAACTGGTCGCACGAGCCATCGGGCTTTCTCAGTTTGTTTTATTCGATTCAGTCAAGCAGTGTTTTCCGGCTGCGGGTCATGGATTGTTTTCGCCCTTGAACCTATCGGCGATGTCGGCGAACTTGATCGAATCGGAATTGTTTGGGCATCGCAAGGGTTCGTTCACCGGCGCGATTTCCGATCGCAAGGGATGGTTGGAGTTGTGCCAACCGGAAGGGGCGGTGTTTTTGGACGAAATTGGCGAGCTTGATCCGGCGATTCAAGTGAAGTTGTTGCGAGTCGTGCAGCAACGTACTTTTTCTCGAACGGGAGAAACTACAGAACGACGGTTCGTTGGGAAGTTGATCGGTGCGACCAATCGCAATCTGGCCGAAGAGATGAAGGCCGGGCGATTCCGCGAGGATTTGTATTACCGTCTATGTGCCGATCGAATTGAAACGCCAAGCCTGAGGCAGCAACTGGACGATCGCCCCGAAGATTTACACTCGCTAGTTCGTCACTTGACGCGAAAGATTGCTGGCGATGAATTGGATCCCTTAGCCGACCAAGCAATCCAGTGGATCGAAATCAATCTTGGACCAAACTACCCATGGCGAGGCAATATTCGCGAGCTGGAGCAGTGCATCAGTAGCATCATGATTCGCAACGAGTACTTGCCTTCGGTGGCGGCCGATTCGTTGTCCTTTGGTGGTGCTGAGCAATGGACTGCGGAGGCGGTCGAGTGTCGTTTGACGGCCGACCAACTGCTGTGTCGGTATTGCACGTGGCTGTATCACCATGCTGGCGGCTACGAAGCCGCAGCAAAAGTGCTGGACATCGATCGTCGGACCGTCAAAGCCAAGATCATTCCGTCGATGCTGGATGATTTGCGTACGACGTGACTGGCCTTGTAGCCGCATGTAGCAGCCTGGGGCTCCGCGAGTAAGCTCTTGGGTTTGCTAGAGTTGATCGTGGTTAATTCTTACGCGCGTTTACGAAGGCCTTGTCGCCATCGAACTTCCGCTACAATCTCTGCTTATTCAATCTTCTTAAAGTTAAAGCTAAAACTAGAACTGGACCTAATGATGACGTTTGGACGATTGCTTTGCTTGTTTGTTATCTTGCTTTTGTTGATGCCGAGTTCCGATGCCATCGGGCAGACTGGGAAGGGTTCGGGGCAACAACATCCCGTCACCAGCATCACGGATGCTGGTGAGGAACAGTCATCTGAAATCGATCGGATCAATGCCAAACTAAAAGCAGCATTTCCCCAAGACAGTGACTTGTTGGATGACTTAGAAAAGGTCGTCAAGAAAAACAAATCCAAGGCGCCGATCAAAAATGATGCGATCATATTTGGCATCCTGGCCGCGATGCTCGGGTTTGTTTTCTACACCTCCAGCATCAAGGCCGGGTTCTTTGGAACGTTTTACAAGTTCATTCCGATGCTGTTGGTGTGTTACTTCCTGCCATCGTTGTTGACGTTTTTTAAGGTCGTGGACCACCGCAATTCAGAACTTTATACGATGGCAACGCGATACCTTTTGCCCGCAACGTTGGTTTTGCTCACGCTCAGTATCGACCTAAAAGCGATTTTCAAGCTTGGCCCCAAGGCCTTGGCCATGTTCCTGACCGGAACCGTTGGCGTGATCCTTGGTGGTCCATTCGCGGTGTTGATCGTCTCGTTGGTCGCTCCGGACATTATTGGCGTCGACGGGCCGGACGCGGTTTGGCGAGGGCTTAGCACGGTGGCTGGAAGCTGGATTGGCGGCGGAGCAAATCAGGCGTCGATGGAGGTGATTTATATGACTCCGATCAAGGGGGCGCCCGAGTCTATGAAAGAAAGAATGTCTGACATGTACAGCGTGATGGTTGCGGTCGACATTTTCATTAGCGAGATCTGGATGATTTTTTTGCTTTTGGGCGTTGGTAAAGCAAAGGCGATCGATCGATTCCTTAAAGCTGATTCGTCAAGCGTCGATCGGCTCCAAGAAAAAATGGAGTCGTTTAGTTCAAGCGTTGCTCGTGTTCCGACGGCGGTTGATTTAATGGTGATTGCCTCGCTCGGGTTTGGCGTGACGGCGATCGCTCATTTTTGCGGCGCAGCGATTTCAGATTTTGTAAACGCAGCGATTAAAGAAAACAGCTCACTGGATTTCTTGAAACAACTAGGGCTTGCGAGTGCGTTCTTTTGGTTGATCGTGATTTCAACCACGATGGGCGTGCTGATGTCTTTTACGAAGCTTAGGAATTATGAAGGAGCTGGGGCATCGAAGATTGGCACGGTATTTATTTTTATGCTGGTGGCCGTGATTGGAATGAAAATGGACATTCGGGCGTTGCATGAGAACCCGGGTTTCTTTTTGGTGGGCGGCATTTGGATGCTGTTCCACGTCGGGTTGATGTTCTTGATGGCTTGGCTGATCAAGGCCCCGTTTTTCTTTTTGGCGGTCGGTAGCAAGGCGAACATCGGCGGGGCTGCAAGTGCTCCCGTGGTCGCCGCGGCGTTTCATCCCTCGCTGGCCCCGGTTGGCGTGTTGATGGCGGTGCTAGGATATGCTCTGGGAACCTACGGGGCGATTGCCTGTGCTTCGCTCATGCAGGCTGCCACACCGGCGGGCTAGGCAGGTTGATGGACCTTCGGGGAATTAAGTGGCAGAGTTTGTCGGCTTCGATAGCCCGGTGTGAGAGTCCCGCGAAGCAATCGATATCCGTTTCGCTTACGGTTAACCAGCGAAAAAAGGCACGCTGCAAGACAGCACGCCTTTTAGTTTTTAGGCGCTTCACGGAATTTAGTGGTTGTTTTCACCCCGGATGGGATCGACTTCGTTAGCTCGGGATGGGAGCCCCGAGCTAACTAGGACGGCACCATCCGGGGCGGGCAGCATTCGTAAATCTCACCATGCGAACTCTGGCCAATAAATTACTGGAAGCACCTCATTGTAGGTTCTTCTTGTTTTATTGTGGCTAGGGTAGGTATTGCAAGCGTTTTATCATGGGCCGGGTGTAATGCTTCACGGCTTTGAGAGCAATGGTGTCTCCTGAGTGTTGGCATGCGTACGTGTTGGACGTAGTCTTGGAAAAATCCCGTGAGCATGTTTTTCAAGGGGGGCTTTGTTAAATTAGTCCTTTTCTGATCGCGTAAACATGGCACCCTTATTCGATAAGGTTACAGGGGAACCAATTGTCTGCTTATTAAGCCACCCACAATCAACCCGGATGGACCAAATTGTAGATGAGGACCGGAGAGTAAGGTGCCACCGTATTTCAAAGTTAACTGGAATCTTGCTAGCCGGTTTGCAATTGTTGTTTCAAGCGTGGTTCGTCAGAATTCAAAACAATACCCCAGCGGCTATCGCAAATTTAGCAACCAGCCACTGTCATTGTGGTAGCATATTAGCTTAAGGTTTTACAGCAACCACAGCACACTTACAGCATGCCAGGTACCCAACGCCGCCTTGCTGGGACTAATTCAGGAGAACAGAAATAATGAGATTGCGTTCAATGTTTTTTTTGACGGCTGCACTGATATGCCTGCCACTCCAAGCCCAAGATTGGACAATCGATACTGCCGAAGAATGGACACAGAATATCACATCGTCCGAAGGCGCGACCGTAGCAGATGGCATGGTTTCTCCGAAAGCTAAAAAAGCAACGATCGTTACCAAAGTGTTTTCCACCAACACAAAACGTTCGGCGGCATCGCTGACGATCGACCAATCACCCATCTGGCAAAACTGGCAGCCAATTCAAAATCTAGGACCATCAAACCTTGGCGATGCCCCCGTCATGCTAACGCTCGGCCCCAATAACTATTGGATGTTCGGACGCTACCTCCGCAAAGGCAGTGGCAAAGGTAAAGGCAAAGGAAAAGGAAAGAGAGCCAAAGACAAGCAACCTGCTGAGCAATCCACTCCTGAGAAAAAGTTTGTCCGCCAAGATGCCACGCTCGAAGGATTTGATGTCCCGCTTAAGACAACTCCCTTAGCGAATCAATTCGATGCTCCGGGCGGACTAAAACCTAGCAAAGGCGGGTACCACGCTTGGCAGAGTCGTGACATGAAGACATGGGTGCACCACGGCCCGATTACCGAACAATTCTCGCGTTGGGTGACCAGTGCTGAATATGTCGATGGCAAAGCATTGATCTACTACGACTTCCCGAACGACCAAGATCCTCACGTTTACGTTGATGAAGACTTGTTTGATGGCGAACCGGGCAAGAACATGGGAATGGCGGTCAAAGATCCGTCTCATGGTAGTGATGCTGGTTTCATTCGTGACCTGGATGGCAACATGCATGCGATTCTGGAAGATTGGAGCCCGATCAGCGCTAACAAACGCTCTTGGGATTCGCCACTGGCGGCCCACGCGGTTAGCCCCGACGGGATCAGCGGATTTGAGTTTCGTAAACCATCGGTTGACCAGCGCACGCAGCCAACTGGAAAAATCGCCACTTACAAACATCCTCATTGGGTCAAAGAAGATCCAAAGAATTACTCCACCAGCGACGCCGAATACGAAGTCCACGAACCAGAGCAAGAAGCTTATGGCGACTGGGCAGCGATCGCCATTGGTGGGCAATACTATTTGTTTGGAGACTACGACCCAGTCGGCGGACATGCGATGAGCGTGGGGTGGTTTACTTCTTCGTCGATCGACGAGCAATTCAAGTGGTGCGACAATATCGGCAACGGCCATCCTGACCCAGATGTTGCTTTCGCCGAAGGCAAGTTCTATTTGGCCACCCAGCAAAAGACCGACTACATCAGCGATGGCCCATGGGTGGAAACCGTAGAAGCTCGCGTTGGTGTCGACACGGATAACGACAACAAGGTTGACCAATGGACCGATTGGACGCAAGTCAAAGAAAGCTACGACTACATCAAAGGCTTTTCGAGACAGGTCGCCAAAAAACCGGCTCAGCTTGACCTTTCCAAGCTTCCTGCTGGATTTGGGTTTCAAGTCGAACTACGCTTGACCGATTCGACTGAAAACAAGTCTAAGCCGATGATCGATAGCCTTTCGGTTTCGTTTGCGAAATAAAAAGACTAGCTGAAAACCCATCGCCGTGTCGCTTCAATCAGCGACGCGGCTTTTCTCGAGCGCTGGAACGGTCAGTTTTGTGGTCGACTTAAGCCGGAAGCCCAGATTGAACCACAGATAGACGAACTGCGACGGTTCTTGTTGAATTAAATTTGATCATGCTGCGTGCGACCGTTCTCTGTGTACCAAAGGAGCCATTGTGAATAAACAACTACTCTTGCTAACACTTTCGCTATTCCATTTTTTGCCTATTGGGATTCGCGTTTTAGCAGCGCAAACCAAAACCGCTCGCCCGAACGTCATCATCGTTATGGCTGACGACCAAAGCTACGGTGATCTGGGTTGTCACGGAAATCCAATTCTTCAATCGCCCAACCTCGATCAGATGTATCGCGAATCGATTCGCTTTACTCAGTTCCAGGTTAGTCCGTTCTGCACTCCTACCCGCGCGGCGTTGATGACGGAGCCGACGAAGCTAGTGACATACTTGTTTGACAAAAACGACAAAGCCGGCGGAGCCTATCTCACCGAAGTCGAAGCCTTGTAGTTGATTTTTTGCAGCGATCCTTAGCCGTGATAAACTCAGGTCTTGTAGTGATCTGCCCTGTTCGATTCTGTTTTTAAAAATATCATCCAGTTAAAGGTGGCAAGATGAATCTCTCAGTAAAGCAAGCGGCATTCGCGTTGATGTTTTTTACATTAGGTTGCTGCAGCCTCGCTCGCGCTCAAGAACCCGCATCCAATCCCAACATCATCCTGATCTACACCGACGATCAAGGGTTCGGAGACTGCAGTTCCCTCAACCCAGATGCGAAATTTAAAACGCCGAATCTGGACCGAATTGCTGGCGAAGGCCTGTCTTTTACCAACGCTCATTGCGCGGCCTCGGTCTGCACGCCTTCACGGTACGGATTGTTGACCGGTCGGTATCCATGGCGGACGCATCTTAAGCGAGACGTTTATGGTGCCGAACACAAATGTTTGATCGAAGACGGGCGAACGACCATTGCCTCGTTGCTCAAACAAAATAATTACCACACCGCGATGGTCGGCAAGTGGCACTTGGGAATGGATTTTCCCGGCACCTCTTGGAAGGATCGCGATTGGTCTCAGCCAACGCTCGACATGCCAGTCGACAAAGGTTTTGATTACTTTTTTGGGATTCCCGCTTCATTGAACTTTGGTGTGTTGGCTTGGTTTGAAGGGCGTCATGCCAAAGTACCTCCAACTTTACGAACCAGAAAGAAACCCAACAAACGGCACGTTGACTACCGAATCATGCCGCCCTATCAAGAACCCTCAAATCCCACCAAGCGGATTCACTTAGAGGTCGCCCCCGACTTCATTGACAACCAATGCTTGACTCGTTTCACAAATCAGGCCATCGAGTGGATGACCAGCAAGGTCGATGATTCGAAGAACGGCAAGCCATTCTTTTTGTACCTGCCCTACACTTCACCCCATTATCCCGTTTGCCCGCTGCCTGAGTTTCATGATCAAGGCGAAGCTGGCGGCTACGGCGAGTTTATGATCGAGACCGATTACCACATCGGACGAGTTCTTGATTTTCTTGACAAATCGGGCATCGACGAAAACACGTTAGTGATTTTTTCCAGCGACAACGGACCAGAGAAATCATGGGAAGGCCGCATCAAAAAATTTCAACACGATAGCCGTGGTGGGCTACGCGGCGGCAAGCGATCAGTTTACGAAGGCGGTCATCGCGTGCCGTTTTTGGTTCGCTGGCCGGCAGGAATCAAGCAACCCGGTCGGCAAGTTGACTCGTTGATCGGGCAAGTCGATGTGCTGGCCACGATCGCCAGCGTGGTCAAGGCAGAACTTCCTGATGATGGCGGTGAAGACAGCGTTAGTTTTGTGCAGATGTTTCGTGACTTGGAACCATACGCCCCGCGAGCACCGTTGGTCACGCATGGCAACGATGGGCGCTACGCGGTCACCGAAGCGAACTGGAAGTTGATCCTCGGTAAAAAAACAAAAGCCCACCAGCTTTACAACCTCGCCACCGATCGCGCCGAGACCAAGAACTTGGGGGAATCGAACAAGGAGATGGTTAAGTCGCTGATGGCCAAGATCAACCAGGTCATTGCTCAAGGACGAACCACCCCCGGTCCTGCTCAATCAAACGATACAGGTTATTGGGATGATCTCGTCTGGCTAGAACAAGCTGACTACGAATCGATGAGCGTAAAAGAATGAACGAGCAGGTTGCAGCAATTCAGATGCTTGCATTTTCGTTCTACTTATTTACCCCTCCTGTCAGTTAACCATTAATTAATAATCAATAACCATCAATCAATAGCCATCAATCAATAACCATCGCTCAATAGCCATCGCTCATCAACCAGTAATCATGAAACTGAAATCGATTCGCCTTTACTGTTTACCGATCGCATGCCTCTTGCTTGGCGGCGCAAAGAACATTCAAGCTCAAGACTCTCTGCCTTGCGACGGTAGTTGGGAGACACTTCAGACAATGTCGGTGCCGGCGTGGTTGGGCGACGATCCGAAGGCCAAGCCCGCTCCAGCAACAGGCACCAGCAGCGCGACGGCGAATCCGTTTCCTCGCGAATGCGTCGATTTCCATGGCTTCGACCGTTACAGCTTCGAAGCCGAAAGCGTCAAGCTCTCAGTGGCTTGCCCGAAAGAAGCCGCCGCAGGGAAGTCGTGGCGCTGGCGCAGTATTTTTTGGAGCCGGACCAGTAACACAGCCGGACGAGTGACGTTGATGGACCTAGAATTGGTGAAACAGGGGGACCACGTGGTGATGCGTCCCGGTAATGTTTCGGGGCATCCTTCAGGCAACGCCGCGATGGACGCGGCTTATCGGTACTTGACCGCCGAGCATGGGGCTTCAGAAAAAACAGCGATGGGATCGATGAGCCGCGAGGCATTGGCGTTGTTTCGGTGGGCATCTGCCAATCCGGAAAAGGTCGCCAGTATTTATGTCGACAACGGTGTTTGCAACGTTAAAAGTTGGCCCGGTGGTAAAGTCGTACACGGCACCGATTCCAACGCCAAGGGTTCGCCCAAAGATTGGGCGTTGCGGAAGGAAACGTATGGACTTCAGTCCGACCAAGAGGTGCTGGCTGCGAAGGTAAGTCCGATGGATTGGTTGAAGCCTCTTGCCAAAGGCGGTGTTCCGATTCTCCTAGCCAGCGGAACCCAAGACGGCAGCGGAACCCAAGACGCCACCGTGCCTTACGAGGAAAACGCGGCGGTCGGTAAAGAGCAATATGAAACGCTTGGCGGATCAGCTAACGTGGTTCTCAAAGACAAAGGCCATCACCCGCATGGCTTCAAAGACACTTCCTCAGTAATCGAATTTAACAAAAAGTACTCAGCGAAAAAACAGGCCCATCTTGATTGGTGCTTCTGCGATGTTTGATGGCACGGCCAAGTAGTTGATTTGCTTTATCTGTCTTTGGCTGGCGAGTGGGGGCTTGCCAGCTAAAAGCTGCCCGCCAATTGAGTCCTCCATTAAATATTCGAACAAACAAGAAACCGAGAAAACTATGAAATCTATCAGCCCAAGAACGAACTTATTGCTCGCGTCTGCAATCGTTCTGTCGATGTTGTTTGGCAAGTGTTCGTACTTGCAAGCTACTGAACCTGTTGTTCCAGTGAAGCGCAAGCCAAACATCGTATTGATCTTCGCGGACGACTTGGGCTACGGCGACCTGAGCTGTTACGGAGCGACAAAAGTTCAGACTCCAAGTATCGACAAACTTGCCGCCGAGGGGCGACGTTTCACCGATGCTCATTCGGCGTCTGCGGTTTGCACGCCTTCGCGTTATGGTTTGCTAACGGGGCAGTATCCGTTTCGCGGCAATGGCGGAAGAGGAATTTGGGGGCCGTGCGGCCACACTCAGTCGCTGCTGATCGACACCGACAAGTTGACGCTGGGCCAGCTGCTTAAAAACGATGGCTATGCGACCGCCGCGATCGGTAAATGGCACCTTGGTTTTGGCAAAGATAAAACGGATTGGAACAAGCCGCTACGTCCGGGGCCGCTTGAGCTGGGCTTCGATTACTACTTTGGGGTTCCCAAGGTGAACAGCGGGTTTCCTTACGTCTACGTTGAAAACGACACCGTCGTCGGTTATGAAGCCCAAGACCCGATCACATTCAATCCACCCTACTCGCAAACAACAACCTATCCGAAAGCGGCCGGTCAAAAATCAGATAACAAAGTCGGTGGGGCCAAGAAGGCTCATGCGATTTACGACGACGAAAAAACAGGCATGTTGCTGGCCGAGAAAGCGGTCGACTGGATTGAAAGTAACAAAGAGAAGCCGTTCTTTTTGTATTTCCCGACAACCAATATTCACCACCCGTTCACCCCGGCTCCGCAGTTCAAAGGCACCAGCGGTTGCGGTTTGTATGGGGACTTTATCCATGAGTTGGATTGGATGGTCGGGCGGTTGATGGAGTGTTTGGAAAAGAATGGGCTGAGCGAAAATACGCTCGTGATCGTGACCAGCGACAACGGCGGGATGTTCAACCGCGGCGGACAAGATGCGTTCGCAGCAGGGCACCGGCAAAATGGAGATTTGCTTGGGTTCAAGTTTGGTGTTTGGGAAGGCGGCCAACGCGTGCCGTTTGTTGCCAAGTGGCCTGGGAAGATCCCGGCCAATACGGTTTCAGATCAGCTGTTCAGCAGCATCGACATGCTGGCGACCTTCGCCGCGATCACCGATCAAGACGTAGACGAAAAACAAATGGCTGACAGCGTGAACGTACTGCCAGCCCTGGTCGGCGAGCCTGAGAAGCCCGTTCGGGAATCGTTAGTCTTGGTTCCCTGGAGTGAAAAACACGTGTCGGTTCGGAAAGGCAAATGGATGTACATTCCGAATCGAGGGGCGGGCGGGTTTCGCGGCAGACCCGGTCAGCATTTATCCGGCGGAGCGGCTGCGGCGGCGTTTATAGGTAATCAAAATAGTGACTTCAATGAAAAAGGAAAGTATCTCAAAGACGTTCCTCGGGGGCAGCTTTATGATCTCGAAGCCGACCTCACTCAAACGACCAACTTGCACGATCTACGCCCCGATGTGGTTCAAGAAATGAAGTCGTTCTTGAACGACTATCGGTCCGATAAATGGACTAAGAAAAAGGTAAAGAAGTAAATTCTCTTTACGCCGCGGAGCAATTGCCGCCCCCAGAAGCATCTCGCGGGCAAGGCA
>JALZWN010000283.1 GCA_023300235.1 Mariniblastus sp. | reverse complement strand
CCAGTTTGCGGGATCAGGCTGGGCTGAGCACCGTAACTTGGCACCGCCGGGTACAGTTGCGGCTGGCCTTGGTAGCCGTAGTTGGGTTGAGCACCGAAAACACTTTGTCCGACCAGGCCTTGTGGTGCCGTCGGGGCGACAGGAGTCGGTGCGGCTGAGCGCGTGTCGATTACGCTTTGGCCAAACGGCGATTGTTGAGCGAACCCGGTCAGCACGCTGCTTGCATTGTTTGCCGCATTTCTGCTGGCCGCCGGGTAGGGGTAGACGGTTGCTTGAGCAAACACGGATGTCTCGGCAAAGCTGGCGAAGCAAACCGCGATCGCAATCACCAGCGTTGCGGTTTTGGCGGTGCCAGTTTTTGCGGCGCCAATTTTGGCAGGACCGTTTGAGGTTGCCGAGCGGATGAGTTTGAGCAGGCCGAGCATGCGGGGGTGTTTCGGGGGTTTGGTTTTGATTGAAAACCGACTTCAAAACGGTGTGCTGGCTGTACGCCCAACGACAACACGATGAAGTAGTTTCAAAAAACGGCCGTTTGCCGCGGACTCAATTCGGCCCCCCGAATTAAACTGTTCGGCGGATTTGTTTTTCCGCCGATTCTGCTGGCCGCTGTTATCGAGCCAAGCCCAAGTAGAAGCTGAATACTTTTTCTTCGTCCCCGTCTGCTTGGGCAACTGGGAATGCAAAGTCGAACGCCAACGGTGCTCCAATGCCTAGCCCCGGAATATTGACGCGGAAGCCAAAGCCAGGTGCGACGCGGAAGTTTTCGCTGTTGAGCGTTACGCTTTCTTCGATCGTACCGAAGTCACAGAACAGGACACCGCGAACCGAATCGTCCGACATGATCGGGAATTGATACTCGACGGTGTTCAACCACTGGAACGGTCCACCGATTCGAACGCCGTTTTCAGACGGGCCCACGCCGCGGAAATCAAAACCGCGGAATGTGGAAAATCCACCTGCAAAATAGTTTTCAAAAATCGGTGTGTCTGATCCACTGATACCGAGCTTGGTTCCAAGGCTAAGCGTGTGCCGACCGGTTCCGTCAGCTCGTTCGTACAACAGCTTGTATGTGCGGAAATCAAGATCGCCGCGTGTGTAGCTGAAGTCACCAACTGCTTGGGTCAACGTCGCCGATAGGTAAGTTCCCTCGGTCGCTGCCAGCTGAGAGTCGCGAGTGTCGCGAATCAAACCGGCGTTGAACAAGAACAGACTGCTTTTGCCCAGCGAGTTGTTAAGTGTTGGAGACGTGTCGACACGAGCGTTGTCTAGGTCGACGCGTTCGCCGCGGAAGCCTAGGCTAATTGATAAGTCAGGCGTCAATCGTCGGCCGACAGAAACGCGGCCGCCAAGTCGTTGTTCGTCCCAGTCAAAGTAGTTTCGGTCGAACAGGTATCCACTCAAGCTCAGGCTGTAGTCAGTTCCGAACAGGTAAGGTTCGGTTAGGCTGGCGGAGTAACGTTGCAAGTTTTGGCCGGGAACCAATTCAAGTTTGAATTGTTGACCGCCACCGCGGAAGGCGGTGCCGCCGAATAGATCTCGGAGGCTGGTGGGCCATCGAGTGATGTCAAAGTTTCGTTCGTCGACGCTGAATTGTCCGACGATTCCGTTGTCGGAGTTGTAGGCACCACCAAAGTTGATTCGACCGGTTTCGGTTTCAGATAAGTAGATATCCAAATCTGCGTAGTTGGCCGGGAAGGGGAACGGAGCGTTACCGCCGCGCTCAAACGGTTGGATCAACGGGTTCAATTCGTTGGGCGATCCGATATTCGGTGACGCGAGTCCGTTGCCGGGGATCGTCAATCGATCAGGCGTCGCGAGTTCGGGATATTGGTAGGCGACTGGTTTTACTTTGCCGGTATCTTGAGTTGTTTGCTGGTAGCTGGCAGAGCTCACGCCGCCGCTGCTGCTATTGCCGAACCCAGCTCGATTGGTGTCGTCGGCTTTGGCTTGAAGTCGAGCCGCGACTTGGCCAGCGGCACTAGTCGTTGTTGGCGTGGGCGAAAATTGATTCTGGTCCGCAGATTGTGCGGGAGCGGGTGTGCGGCTGGTGCTGCCACTTGAAGCGGTTGCTTGTGGCTGTGATTTAAATAGTGATTGACTGCTGGTTGGGAAACCAAATTGGTTGCTGGCTGGTGATTGGGCTCGGACTTCGACGTTGCCGTTAGCCAAGACGTTTGTGTTTTCGTTGGGTTGCCAGCCGGCGAGTTCGTTGTAGCGTTGCTCAATCGATTTGCCGCTGTCGACTTTTGATTGGGGAGGATTGGTTGCCGCAAAGTTGATTGAACTTTGCGGGTGCAGGCCAAGCGATTCAGCGTGTTGCAACGTCGACTGGCAGCCAGTTTGAACGGTCACAGCAGCGGCTATCAAAAATGATAGGCTGGTCTTGGTGAGCGATTTGAAGTTTGTTTTGTTCGAAAGCATCTTGGAGATTCGCAGGAAAGTTGGCGATCCAAATGGTGATTTGATTTGCATTAATACCTCGACCCGCTACCACCACTGGATGGTCTGGATCCGCTGCCACTGCTGCGGCTAGGGCGACTGCCGCTGCCGCCGCTACTACCAGAACGACTTGCCGTTTGCGTGGCGCCGCTGCCGTCGGCGGGTGTCATAACGATTCGTGGAGGAGCTCCGCCGTCGGGCCCGCCGGTTGCGAAAATGTTCGACGCACTAAGACGACGTTCGCTGTTGCGGACCTCTTGGACGTTGATCAAATCGCCGGTGCGAACCGATAGTCGATCTATAGGCACGGTACGTTTTGTCACGCCAGTGCCGCCTTCGTAGTGGACACGGATTTCACCAGCGTAGTATTGTTTGCCTTCTTCGATTTTGTAGACGATGTCCATCAAACCCGGTTCTTCCAAAAACCGAGGCTCGGCGACAATGTTGGCGAAGATGAATCCTTGCCCGCCATAGAGTTCTCGCAACGCTTCCACGTCCGAGTTCATTTTGGTGACGTTGAATTCAGGGGAACCAACTTCGCTTGGCCGCATCTCAAGCAACGTTTCCAATTGTTGTGGCTGGTAAGTCTGATTGCCGATGAACGAAACTTGCCGCACGCGGTACCGAGGGCCCTCGTTAATGATGAAACGCAGCGTCAACCAGCGACCATCGTTGCTTTCGCTGATCTCGCGGCCGATCCGAGCATTGAAAAAACCGAGGCTGCGATAGTAGCTGGTGAGGCGTGTGATGTCTTGTTCGATTTCGTTTCGTTTGACCAGTCCACCGATGACTTTCATGATGCCTGGTTTGGATTTGATCAACGCTTTCAAACGACCATCAGGAGCGATCGAATTGCCTTCGAAGTCGACTTTCCAGATCCGTTGTTTTTCGTCTTCGTGGATTAGGAAGACCACTCGGTTGTCGCCGGTGTCACTGCCTTCCATGATCTCGACTTGCGTTCGCGGGAAGCCTTTTGCTTTGTAATGGTCCTCAATTTTTGTCTTCGCCATCCGGATTTGATGAACGTCCAGCGGTTGTCCGTCTTGCAGGTCGGTGTGTTTTCGCAGTGCGGCATCGGAAATGCCGCGGTTGCCTATGAACTGGACTTCGCTGATGGAGGAGGTTTCGACGATCTCGATTGTCACGATGACCCCGTTGGGGGTGTTTTCCAAGAACGGGCCTTTGATGCGGCTGATTCCTTTGGTTCGCCAGAGCAGATTGACGTCTTGCTGAAGTTTGTCGGGGTCATAGAAACGACCGGGACGCGTTTTCATTTCGCGAAGCAGATCGTTCTCGTTCAACAAGACGTTGCCGTTGAGGATGACTTCTGCGACGCGACTGGACTGTTGTGCTTGGGGTTGCTGGGCTTGAATTTGAGCTTGGTTCAAGGCTGCCGATTCGTAAGAGAAGTCATTCAGGCTTTGAACACGACCGCTGCCGGGGCTTTGATAGCGGACTACACTACGCGGCGGTGTTTGAAGGCCGCTGACCCGCGAATTGCCCGTTTGAGCCGCGGGGTCGTCGATTTGAATCTGCGAAAAATTCAGCGAGGAAGGCGGAGTTGGCAGTACAGGGGCTTGGCCAAACTGGGTTGCTTGGCAGCCCATCAGTAATCCAGCACCTGCGATTGCAAGCGTCCGCGCAATGCGGCGGCAAGGTTGACGCGACATGGAACGGCTTGATTTTTGGTTGTTTTTTTGGCTTGTAGACAATTCTCGGCCCATCCTTTGACCTGAAACTTTAGCGATTTCTGCCCCGTAAGTACAAAAAAGCAGACTTAGTCGCAAGACCGCTTTTAATTGAGAGCAAAATGTTTTGTAAATGAACCATCGTGTGCATTCGTCTGCCGGATGCTTGAGTTTGGTGACCAATCCTTGGCCGTAACTAAAACTTAAACACGTTAGTGCAAACGATACGTAGTGTCCGACCAGTTGGTTCGGAGGAAAGTGAGAATTATTTTTAGCGGTGAGAAGTAACACGAAGCAACGTTGCCTATCCGTTGACGGTGAAACAAACCGACGGCCGCCGTGCCATCGAAAATGCCAGCATCACTCAAAATCGTAACAACCTCGATTGGTTTGCTGGCACTTTCTAAATCGCAACTTCCAACTTTTCTCTTAAACGCCACTGGGCTATGATTCGCGGCGTGATGAAGTGCAACGATAGACAACATGGATGGATGTCTCGAATTAAGTCAGCGGCGATTGCCGTTATGATCTTGGCCGTGCTATCACTTTCGGGATGCATCACGACTCATACACGAGCACTCTGGAGTGCCACCGCCGTGGCTAACTTAGGCGGAGCCCGAAATATTGTCGAAGTTGAAAAAGCGGACGACAAACAATCTTCTCACGTTTGGAATCAGTGGTGGCAAGAGGTGGAACCGCCCAGCCAGCGGACGTCGTTGTTGCTGCGTCGCTACGATCTAGAAGAGGCGAATTTGAACTCGCCGGACAAAGTGATTCTTTGGTTGCATCAACTGACCCAAGACCGGCCGTCTTTGGAAGAAGTCCACGCGCTGGCCGAGTTGGCAGAAAAACAAGCTCGCTATTCGTCCAGCACCGGCGATACTCAACGCGCCACGCGAATGTATGCCACCGCGATCATTCACGCTTATCAATTCCTGTTCGATAACAATCTCAATATCGCTCGAAACGCTTATGATCCGCAGTTTCGTAGCATTTGCGATATTTACAATCGCTCGCTCGAAGCGTTGTTGCGAACGATCATCGCCGACCAAAAGTTTGGCAACGGATTCGAAGCCGTCATCGGCTCGGTTGACCAAAGCATTCAGTTGACCGTAAAAGTCGACGGACGCTGGACGCATCAGTCGTTTGAGCGATTTGAGCTGGTCAGTGATTATAAAATCAGTGGTTTTGAAAGCGAGCATCGGACTTACGGGCTGGGCGTTCCTTTGATTGCGGTTCGCAAAGGTGCTCAGGAGCAAAACGCTGCGTTTGAGAAATACTATCCACCGGAATTGACGATTCCGTTGACTGCGTTTTTGCACATGTCAAAAAAACAACCGGCGGCTAACGAAGCCAACGTCAGATCCGGTCAACCCGAGATGCATACCGCGGTTCTGTCGTTGTATGATCCGCTGGAGAAAACTTACGCGACGACTGGGGACATCACCGTGCCGTTGGAGAGCGACCTGACGACGCCGTTGGCTTATGGGCTGAAAGACCCTTTGGTCAATAAAGGTTTGTTGGCGACGGCGTCTTTGTTGGACGCCGAGTTCGCGCCGGAATCGTACGGCATGTTCATGATCGAGCCTTATGACCCGGGGAAAATACCGGTCGTGATGGTGCATGGATTGTGGGACGGACCGACCACTTGGGCTCACATGATCAACGACCTTCGAGCCAATCGAGAACTCCACGACAACTATCAGTTTTGGTTTTACAGCTACCCGACCGCGCAGCCGTTCTGGGTTTCGGCCAATCAGTTCCGGAAAGACTTACGAGCGATTCGCGGAGAAGTCGATCCGCAGCGAGTTAATTCGGTGATGGACGAGATGGTATTGATTGGACATAGTATGGGCGGATTGATTTCGACGTTGCAAACGATCGACAGTGGTGATCGGTTTTGGGATATCGTCAGCGATCAACCCATTAGTGAGCTCAAAGGCAATCCGGAAACCATCGCAGCGGTGGAAGAGATGTTTTATTTCGAATCCAATCCGTCGATCAAGAAGTTGATCACGTTGGCGACACCGTTTAAAGGAAGCGACTTTGCCAACCGCGCGACGCAGTGGATCAGTCAACGCTTGATCACATTGCCGACTTTGATCACCAACGATTTTGAAAAGCTGGCGGTTGACAATCGCGATGTTTTCAAAGATCCATACTTTTTGACTCGGAGCAATAGCATTGATTCGTTAGCCACGACCAATCCAATGTTCAAAGTGATCGCCGATTCGAAGTCTTCAAAACGTCTGAGCGTTCACAACGTGGTTGGTCGACTGGATAAGAAAAAAGTCTTTGGCCGGCAGTCTGCCGAAGGCTCGGATGTTGGCGATGGCGTGGTTGCACTTAGCAGTGGGGTTTGTCCAAGAGCTGATTCACAAGTGTTTGTTGCCGCCGAGCACTCGAAGTTGCATCAGCAGCCGGGTAGTATTTTGGAAGTTCGTCGATTGTTACTTGAACAGTTAGCCGAAGACCATCGAGTGCAGCCTCGTCCGCTCCCGCCTGCGATTCGATCGGCAAGACCGCAGGGCTCAAGCTCGCGACGTTAGCAAGTGTGGCGACAATGCCTCCAGCCAGCCTGCGGATAAGACAGGCAGGAATCGCTGTCGCCACATTTGGTAGTTCACAACAGGATTGAAACGATGCCCGGCAGTATCTCCGAACCCAACAACTCGACCATCGACGCCATCGTCAAAATCTTGGCCGACTGTCAATCGATCTTGTTCATCACCGGCGCTGGCGTGTCCGCTGATTCGGGCGTGCCGACCTACCGTGGGATTGGCGGACTGTACAACGTCGACACCACCGCCGAAGGGTACGCGATCGAGGAAGTTCTATCGGCCGAGATGTTTACTCGCGATCCCGCGTTGACTTGGAAGTACCTTGCTCAAATCGGTTTGGCCGCTCAAGATGCCAAACACAATCGAGCCCACGAGGTGATTGCGGAGATCGAAACGCATTTTGATCGAGTTTGGACGTTGACACAAAACGTCGATGGTTTCCATCGTAGCGCTGGTTCAAAGAATTTGATCGAAGCGCACGGGAATATGAACTCGTTTAGCTGCACCGCTTGTGACTACAAAACGTACGTCGAGGATTTTAAAGGACTATCGATTCCACCGACGTGTCCCGATTGCGGAGCGATGGTGCGACCGGACGTGGTGCTGTTCGGTGAATTACTGCAAGGCGACCACATCGACCAGCTAACTCGGCAAGTCATGCAAGGATTCGATGTCGTGTTCAGTATCGGAACGACCAGCGTGTTCCCGTATATCCAAGAACCCATTCGGTTGGCCAACCAAGCCGGCAATCCAACCATCGAAATCAACCCCAGCGAAACGGTGATCTCCTCGTTGGTCGATCATCGCATCACACTGGGCGCGGCGGAGTCGTTGAACGAAATCTGGCGACGATTTAAAAACAAATGAGAAAGTCGGGCGAAGGCTCTACTTGGCATCCGCTGAATTTGTTTCATTCGTCAAACGTTGGGCACTGATCTAAAATGTTTGGGTGCACGCCTTTGAACCAGACATGAGTTTTGGTGATTCTGACTGGTTTTAATATGCGTGCAACGATTTGCCCAATGACTAGGCAAACGATGATGCCAACGAACCCGCCGATCAGTAGTGCGATTCCCGCGATGTCGTTGATTTCCCCAACCAGCATAAAGAAGCCACCGATAATGCTTGCGATGCTCAGCAATGCTGCGATCCATGCCTTCAAAAGCCTTGACTTGCGTTGGCTATAGGCCGATTCCGAAAGCGGTAAAGAAACGTTGGCCCGTTGAGTTATGAATATTGACAGAATGAGGTAGATGGGGAGCACACCGAAGATCAATATTGAGAGCCATGGTGGGTGCCAAGAAAATTTTCGCTTCACTGACGTCGCCGCAATGTCACCCGTCTTAACGCATGTTTCTCTTAAACGGGCATCTTTGTGCATGACCAATAAATCGCCCTCGCGCCAGAGGCCATCGCTTGTTTGATCCTGGGCGATCGGTTGGGCAATTGTTTTGGGGGCGGCGTAGGGGTTTTCTGTCATTTGAAATCGTTAAGAGTTGTTGAAAAAGGCTGCGAAAAGAATGAATTGTGCCTGGTTACCCGTGGGGCGTTAAGAAAAAAAACAGCATAACAATCGCTTTGTCTTGCCATCAACCGCTCACGAACGCTCGTCTAAGTTACCAGATTTTCGGATCGCCCACATCAACCGTAAGCCCATCAGCAAACTGACAATCACCCCTGCCAAACCCAACGCAGACAAATCCATCACGCCGTGCCATGGCAAATGGCGAACAATTTGTCCGTCGGGGCCCATGACTTCTGTCGGAAACAAAATCGGCGGAACTTTGTAGCTGAGCATCAAGCTGGACCCGAGAAACAAAGCGCTGGTCATCAAGCCGACAACCAAGCGGTTGGCTGTCGGGCCAAGACGACGGTGAACCAAGTGCACATCAAAGCTGCCCGATTGCACTTGTTCCAGGATGTTGGTCAAACGAGTCGGTAAGGCATCGATCAGTTGTTCGACTTCCAGATAAAACCGACGCATTTTTCGCATTTGCCGGGTCGGCGACAATCGCTTGAGAATCAGCATCCGCTGAAACGGCTTCATGATCTCCATCAAACTGAAGTCCGGCGCCAGCATGCGGCCGGTGCCTTCAAGCGTGACCAAAACTTTGATCAACAGTGAAGCTTCGGCCGGCAACGTGATTTTGAATTGCCGCACCACCGTCACAAAATCCTTGAGCGCTCCGCTCATGTCAAAGTGCGACACGTTTTGCGTCGAGTACTGACCGACGAAGTCTGCGATGTCGTTGGATAACGCCGCGTCGTCCAAGTCCGGCGGGCAGTTTCCAACTCGCCGGATCAGCGAGGTTAACATCGAAACGTCTTGGTTGACGATCGCGACCAACATCGATTCGATGTCCTCGCGAAGCTGTTCGCTGATCCGGCCAACCATCCCAAAGTCTAGCAAACCGATTTTTCCATCGTCGGTGAGCAAGATGTTTCCGGGGTGCGGGTCGCCGTGGTAGAACCCGTGATTGAAAATCATCTGCAAGTATAAATCTGCGCCAGTGCTGGCGACCCACGACAACTTTTCTTTGCTGGTGCCGTTGCGGCTGGCTTCTTTCAGGTCCTTGCCAACGATTCGCTGCATCGTGATCATGCGAGAAGAACATAGATCCGGGTAAGGGCGAGGGGTTACGATGGAATTGTTTTTTTCGAACATCCCGGCAAACTGAATCAGGTTTCTCTGTTCACGTTCAAAATCAAGTTCGCGTCGCATCGATCGCGACAACGCGTTGACCACTTGCACGGGCTGGTAAGCTTTGAACTCTTCGATCCGCTGAGCAAGTTGAGCCAGACCGCTGATGATGTCGAGGTCGGTTTCGATGATGGTTTCATTGCCAGCGTGCCGGACCTTGACGACCACATCGATCATCCCATTTTTTGGGTCCACCGGATCAGCCGGTTCGCAGGAAAACTTGTCGGCTGAAATTTTGGCGAGGTGGACTTGGCCGATGGATGCTGAAGCGATCGGCGCGGTTTTAAAATCAACAAACACTTCGTCCAGCGGTTTGCCAAGTTCCTCTTCAATGATCGATTTTACGGTTTCAAAATCATCCGAAGGTGTGTCCGATTGCAGCTTCGAAAGTTCTTCCGCCAGTTCTTGGCCGATCGCGTCCGGGCGAGTGCTGAGCAATTGCCCAAACTTGATGAAGGTCGGGCCGAGTTCAGCCAACGCCATCCGGATTCGCTGATGCTGAGTCAGATTGGATTGCGATTGGCCCTCAGACGCACTCAGTAAATTCGTCAAAAAGTCGATGTGAAACTGGCTGAGCCAATCCGCCAATCCGTATTTGGACAGTATCGAAACGATCTCTGTCCAACGGCGCACGTTGCGGTAGAGCTGAGGTACCGAAGGGATCGTGCGTTTCATGTCGACTCGAGTTTGAGCAAAGAGTGGTTTTGTGCGTCGATTATCTTTGCCGGTTGAAGGATGTCAAACGATTGGTGTGGATTCTCAGTGCGAATCGGTTTTGAATCTAGATTCTCAGCGCGAATCGGTTTTTGATTCTGGATTTAATGGAAGCCCGCTGCGTCAGCGAGGAACCGAATGTCGCCTTTTACTCCGTAAAAGAGCGCTACCTTTGGTGGTCGTTCACAAAGCGGTTGGCTCTGAATAAACAGGCGTTTATCCAAAGACCTGCACAAGAGGAGCTGGATTAGAGATTTACCGAGTGCACTCTAGCATTTGTAGAAATGCGGTCCTGCTGGTTCGTCCATGCAAACGCTTCTTTCCCGGAGGCAAAGGCGACTACCTGCGCATGACTAAATCCTCGCTCACGCGTCGGGCTACCATTTATAGCGTCTTCCTGATTTGTGATTCACCTTGCATGGATTCTTGCACAAATAAATGTTGTTGAGATAAGCTATAGGTACCGATCTGCACTTCATCGTTCAATGCATCCGAAGAAACTCCGCTGAAAGAATCTGATGACGTTTGCCATCCGTTGTACATCGCTTGCCGTGTTGAGCGTCTGTTTGAGTGCGAATGTGACAGAAGGGTTTGCTCAGCAAACTTGGCCGCAATGGCGAAGTGGAGATTTTACGAGCGTTGTCGATGCTGATGTGCCGACGGAATTTGGTACGGATAAAAACATGGTGTGGCGAGTCCCGTTGCCCGGTGGCGGTGGAGCCAGTCCAGTGGTGGCGGCGGATCGAGTTTTTGTCACCAGTGCGATTGGCAAACAAGAATCGACGCTGGTTTGTATATCGATTGAGGGTAAAGAACTGTGGCAGCACAAGTACGAACAAAAGGTAAAGATGCGAGGCGACGGAGCTACCGCTGCTTCACCTTCGCCGGTCACCGATGGCAAACACGTTTGGGCGATGATGGCTACCGGCGAACTCAAGTGCTTTACCGTTGACGGGGATTTGGTTTGGGAGCAAGACGTTCAAAAAGAGTACGGTAAGTTCGACATCATGTTTGGTTTTGCGTCGACCCCAGTGTTACACGACGGCAAGTTGTACCTGATGGTGATCGATGGCGACATGAAAGCCAAGCCAGCGATAACTTCCGCAGGGCAACTCATTTGTTTGGATGCGAAGACCGGTAAAGAACTATGGGTGCATACTCGTCGCACCGACGCGACCCAAGAGTGTTTGCACTCTTACGCCTCACCGACGATCTGTCACGATGGCGACCGAGCATTGTTGTTGATACAGGGGGCCGATTATTTGACCGCTCACGATTTGAACGGCGGCCAGGAGATCTGGCGTTGCGGAGGGATGAACCCTACAGGCAAATCCTACAACCAAACGTTTCGTTTGGTGGCGTCCCCTGCGGTGGGCGATGGGCAGATTGTCGTGCCGACCGCCAAAAATGGCCCAATCGTGTGTTTGAAACCCAACGGAAAAGGTGATGTCACGAAAAATGAATCGGTTAACCTGTGGCGACTGCCCAAAGGCACACCCGATGTCTCGACGCCGGTTGTGCATGACGGCGTCGTTTATCTGGTCGCGAAAAAAGGAATCTTCAGTGCGTTGGATTTAGCCAATGGAAAGACCTTGTATCGCGAACGTTTATTGGCGGACAAACATCGTTCGACGCCAGTGGTTGCTGGTGATAAAATCATTGTTGCCGGTCGTGATGGGACGATTGTCGTGCTCAAAGCGGGGAAAACCTTCGAAGTGCTGGCCAAGAATAAATTGGACGAAGACACGACCGCGTCGCCTGCGATCGCTAATAACGTGCTGTATATCCGAACGGCAAAGGCGCTGTATGCGTTTGGTGCGGAGTGAAGATTTCTTAATGCGGAGAAATAGGCCGAGTCTTTTGCCAAGATACAGCTGCCAAATCGAATGAGCCATTAATGAGTACACAAGAACCTATTTCAGACGATTCGAAAACTAAAAATCAAGGCTGCACCCGAGCGTTCGTGGGACTCTTTGGGCTTGTTTTTTTGGGAGTCGGATTAAGTGCTTTTATCTATGACAGCGTGAGACCGTATCTCCAAAAACAACAATCAATCAACTGGCCGACCGCTGCGTGCGAGATCACCCATGCTAAACTTGAGGCGCATCAAAGCGATGACTCGACTAATTACTCGGTTAATTTTCAATACAACTACAGCGTCAACGGCAAAGCGTATATAGGTCAGCGATACAGTTTCGCGGATGAGAACGGAAGTCGTAAAGAAGCCAAACGGCAGCAACGGGAATTTCCGAAAGATTCAACGCGCGAATGCTTTTACAATCCCGACGACCCTAGTGACTGTGTGTTGGATCGAACCAACCAAGATCAAGGCTGGATCGCCTTTTTCTTGCCGATTCCCTTTATCGCCGTCGGCGGTGGGATGTTGGGGTTCGTATTGTTTGGTCGGTGGGATAACGGGAAATCAATCTCGGGTTCGATTGCCAGCAAGCGAGCCAAGACTCGTCGGTCGGATGGCGATGGGGTGATGTCGGGTGCGGCATTGGCAGTTCAGCTAGGTGGTTCGAAAGTTGCGTTCGATAATCCAGCAGACCAAGAAGACGCCGAATGGTCGGAACCGCTGAAGCTCAAGCCCTCAAGTAGCCGCATGAAAAAGGCGATCGGGATAGGTGTCTTTGCGTTGCTTTGGAACGGTTTCTGGGTGTGTTTTCTCTTTGCCTCCGACGGGTTGGGGAACTTTGGGTGGGGCCAGCTTGGTTTTGGCTTATTTTTGATCCCGTTTTTGCTGGTCGGCCTTTTGTTGATCGCTGGAACTTTATATTCGCTGCTCGCCATATTTAATCCGACGGTTGAAATCGCATTTAGCAGTGGAGCAGTGCCGTTGGGCGGGCAAGTCGATATCGCGTGGCAGCTGGAAGGGCGGTTTGAGCGAGTCAAAAAATTAACGATCGAAGTGATCGCTTCTCAACACGCAACTTATCAACGCGGAACCGATACCGTGACCGATGAAGAGGTCTTCGAGAAGCTGCCGATCGCCGAAGCAACCGACGTCACGGACATTGCGTTCGGGAGCAAGACCGTCACCATCCCGATCGACAGTATGCACACCTTTGATGCCAAACGAAACAAAATCAAATGGCGAGTGATGGTCCATGGCAAGATTCCTTGGGCGCCCGATATCGCAGAAGAGTTTGAGTTTCGTGTGACACCCAATCAAGCAACGACGAGGTCCTCATGAGTGCGTCAGAAATCATCAAATTAAACTTGCAGTTGAATGGAAATGTCAGCGAGTATGTCGCCGGCGAAACGATCCGCGGAACGGCGTCTTGGGAGTCGTTGCCCGAGAAAACTAACAAGCTGAGCGTTCGTTTGATTTGGTACACGCAGGGCAAAGGCGATCGCGACGTAGAATTGCTGGCCAGTTTGGACTACGAAATAACGCCTGGCATGCGTCGCGGTGGGCAACAGGGATTTGATTTCGTGGCGCCTTCCCGGCCGTACAGTTTTTCTGGAAAGCTGATCGAGTTGACTTGGGCGGTCGAAGTGATTGCTTATCCGACACGAGATTCCGTCGTCGAGAAAATTGTGATTGGCCCTGAGCGAAAAGTCAGGGATTTAAGCCGATCGTACGAAAGTCCCAAGTGGCCGTTTATCCCCAACGCTAGAAACTCGTAACTCAAATCAATTCTTGATTGGCCACGATTGCCCATGTCGCAAACGAATCCCACTCGCCGCTGTCTCAACGCCGCCGCCAATCCGTTTCGCACCGAGCGTTTGGAACGAATACCGTTTCGTTTTGAAACCGGTGATTGGGATTCGAATCTAGTTCGATTGCAGCAAATGAATTATCGCGCCGCGATCGTGGGACGAAAAGGCAGCGGCAAAACCACGTTGCTCGAGCAGCTGCAAGATCGACTCCAGCAGTATTATGTTTCGCTGCCGCACGATAAAACCTGTCATGCAGAAGTGCTCCGCGACGCGATCGCGGCCTCCAAGTCCGGCCAGGTTGTATTGTTCGATGGGGTTGAGCGATTTTCGTTTTGGCAGCGATGGTCGCTGTTGCGAAATACTGCCGCCGGAGCAGGGTTGGTCTTAATCGTGCACCGTCGCTGCCGTTTGAAAACTTGGGTCCACTGCCGTCCCGATCAGCAACTGATGATTCAATTGCTGGATGATTTAGGATTTACAGATGCTCGCGTGGTTGAAGCTGGCCAAGCCGCGTTTGAACGTTGCCGCGGAAATGTCCGCGAGGCGTTTTTAGAGTTGTACGATCAATTTGCCAGTGGCGATCTGACCGTTGGAAGTTGACGTTCGGTTAGTCCTTTAAAATTTCTTGCACGGCTTTTTTGGCCGTTTCTTTTTCTTCGTCAGACATGCTTTCGATCGTGCCGAACAAGAAGCCACCCTTGTTGCCGTGCTTCCAAGTTCCGGCGTACTTGCCTTGGCGGATCACGACACGAGCATCGAAGGTGCCCAAGCCTGGAATAAATACTCGGTCGACGGTGATCACGGGCGTCTTGCCGGCGAATTTTATTTCGATCGGCGGAAGTGGTAACGTGGTGTCATGCCCACCGTATTTGATTCGAGCGATCAGGTTCCACTTATCACCAAACTCGGTTTTTTGGGCCGATAAAATTTCATAGTGCTCGTTAATCAGTTTGTCTTTGCCATCGATGACAAAATTGCCAGTCCACTTGGTCCCCGTCAGAAACTTTTTCAGCCGTGCGATGAGTTCTTGTTTTGATTCGTTGCTGGTTTTGGCAGCAGACTGGTTGGATTGTGGACTACTGGTAATTCCCGATTGTTGTTTCTCTGGTGTTATCGCGTCTTGCGCTTGGCTTTGTGCTTGAGCCGTCCCGCTGAACAGGGGAAATCCGCCAACGGACGCACATAACAAACTTAAAACGGCAAGGCATCGAAACGATGTCATTTTTGGCTCCAAAATTGGATAACTAATTTCCACAAGTGAATTCTACGTGGAAAATCAGAAGAGGCGTGGGCAATGCAAAGAAAGGTTTTTAACGAGTGATCCGCTAAGCTTTCAAGCTGGCAGGTCGTTAAAATTCGGTGAAACACTGCCGTTTGCTGTCTTTATGCAATCATTCGTCAAACGGGGTCTGACCAAATCGCAGGATCTGCATTGTACGGGATGGAACACCCGCAGAGTGGTGTTGATCAAATCCCGTAGCATCTCTAGAGTACGCAAAATCGTCCTAAGTGAAAGTTTGGGGGTTCGGGCCTTGCGCTGATAACCGCCGCACGCTTTCAAATTACAAAAGAAACACCTTGTCGAAGGAGTTGCGTGTGTACGTTGCCGCGACTACCCAATGTTATCCAAATTTGCCGCTAGCTGATGCTATCGAAAAGTTAGCTCACCTAGAATTCTCACACATCGAGGTCGGTGTCCACGAATCCGGTGGTCACATGAAGCCCTCAGATATCGTCAGCGATTTGCGTAATTGCTACGACATTTTGCATTCGACGCAACGCCTGACCGTTGTCGGGTTGAGCCTCGACATCGAAGGCGAGGGCGATAAGTATTTCGATACGTTCACCAAATGTTGCGAGCTGGCCAAGCTATCCAAGATCGTGACGCTGACGGTTCCGTCGAGCGAACACGGTACTCCGTTCAACGAAGAAGTCGAACGCTACAAAGTTTTGGTCAAGATTGCTCAGAAGCATGGCGTCAATGTCGCGATGCGAAGCACGCAAGGCCGGATTTCGGCTGACCCGGATACGGTGTCGGTGATTTGCCGTCACGTTGAAGGCCTTGGCCTGTCGTTGGACCCGAGCCATTATCATCTTGGGCAACCGCCGGAGACGATGATTTATGAGAACCTAATCGATTACGTTCACAACGTTTACTTGCGAGATTCGACTCCCGAAGAGCTGCAAGTCCGCGTGGGGCAGGGCATCATCGAATACGGCAAGCTGATTAACTTGCTGCGGAAAGCCAACTTCAAGAAAGCGCTTTGCGTCGATATTGGTCCATCGGATGATCCCGAGATTGACCATGACGGAGAACTAAGGAAGTTGCGTTTGTTGTTGGAGAGTTTGGTCGTTTAAGGATCGATGACTTTGATCTTAACTCACATTTTTTAGCTTCGCGAAATCGATGTCCAAAACGATACAGCTTAATTCGATCGCACCCGCTAAGCGAAGTTTCGTTTCGTTTAAATCGGTTGTCGCGGATTATTGGTGGCAGATCTATCTGGGGCCATTGTTGTTGGTTGTCGCAGCCTGTGCGGTGTTGCCTTATGAAGCTTGGCTGTCCCACCCGGATCGTCATTCGTTTTTGCCGGGTGATGTGATTCGAATGTCGACATTGAGCGAGTTGTTTGCTCATGGGTTTGGCGTGGTTGTAGTGGCGATCGGTATTTACACGCTGGCACCGAAATCGCGTTTGACAATTCCGCGAATCGTTGCTTGCGCGTTCTGGCCGGGTTTGGTCGCTCATTTCCTCAAGCTACAGATCGCTCGATTGCGTCCGATTCATTACTTCGACGCAGACTCACAAGCGAACTTCCCGACGGACCTGTCGGCAACGTGGATGGGTTGGTTGCGCAACTGGGACTTGAACACGATCTACGCTCAACAATCGTTTCCGTCGGCTCACTCGGCAACGGTATGGGGGTTTGCGGTTGGGATGATGTGGGCATTTCCCCGCGGTAAGTATCTGTTTATCTGCTTGGCGACATTGGCCTCGATCCAACGCGTCGTCGATTATGCTCATTGGCCCAGCGACGTTTTGGCCGGCGCGGCGGTAGGAATCCTGTGCGGCGGTGCGTTGCAGCAGAACTGGGGTTTTGGCTGGTTGCTGGGACGGTTGGAAGCAATGTTGTCTGGCGGTAAAGCTTGTGCCAACACGTAAGACCAACACGTAAGTAAATGTGGTTCTTCTAGCTTTTTAGTGGCTCGCCCGAGTGCTTAAGGTGCTTTATCAGGTGAGTGGGTTCCATGCTTCACGGCCGCGAGCCCTGAAGCACAGCAACTCAAATTAGAATTGACCCAAAAGCCGACTTTTCATACTCTACGCCGCGTAATATCTATCTCTGATGCCCGCCAAAGGATTGGCAGTTGTGCTTCCCAAACTCATAACGCGATACGTTTTTTTCGAACTAGCGAAGATCTTTTTGATCTCTTCGTTTGCATTCGTTGCGTTGATGTTGATTGTGGGAATCGCTGACCAAGCCAAAGAGTACGGGCTTGGCCCAGAAATTTTAGTCCAACTGGTGCCCTATATTCTTCCCGAAGCACTGATGTTCGCCATGCCGGCGACCAGCTTGTTTAGTGTTTGCGTTGTCTTTGGTCGTATGGCTTCGGATAACGAAATGGTTGCAATCAAATCGATGGGATTGAGCCAGTCAGTGATCGTGTTTCCCGTTTTAGCCATGGCGTTTTTGCTTAGCCTTGGTGCGGTTTGGATTAACGATGTCTCGTTTGCATGGGGCTATTGGGGGATTAAGCAAGTCGTTTTGGAGAGCAGCGATAAAGTTGTTTACGGCGTGCTCAAGGACCAAGGCAGTTTCAAGACGAATAAGTTTTCGATCGAAGTTGCTGGCGTTGAAGGACGGCGGTTGATCAATCCGGTCATTAATACGTACTCAAACAACAAGAACCTCATCATCGTCGCCGAAGAGGCAACATTGAAATCGGACCCCGCGACGCACAGTTTGAATTTTGAAATGATTCGCGGTGCGGTGATGGTCGAAGGTGAGACCACGGCCTTGTACTCGTTTCCTCGTCAATCCTATCCGATTCCGCTGGAGTCGCCCGAGGAAATCGAGAAAGCGTCGGGCAACCCAAGCCATTTGTATTTGCGACAAGTTAGTTCTGAGATCGCAGCTCAAACCCATCAGCTCACCAAGATGAAACAGTCCAATGCGATGCTGGCCTGCAGTCAGCTGGTCGCCGGTGATATGTTGGGGTTGAGCAATGGCGTATGGGAAGCGCGACTGCAGGATCAAAAGTCGTCCACCAAACGTTTGTCGCGATTGCACGTGGTGCCGCATCGGCGTTGGGCAAACGGATTTAGTTGCCTCGCATTTGCGATGATTGGAATTCCGATCGCCCTGTGGTTGAAGACTTCTAATTACGCCACCACGTTTGGCGTGTGTTTCTTGCCGATCCTGGCAATCTACTACCCGCTGTTCATGTTTGGGCTCAACGGCGCCAAGCTTGGCGAACTGCCACCTTATGGTGCTTGGTTGGGCAACGTCGCCTGCATGTCCATCGGTGCGTTCTTGATCTGGCGCGAGTTCCGTCGGTAGGCTGATTCGGGTTCGATCGATTTTAACGATCCTAGCGGGATCGATGTGCAAGAGGATGCAGCCACCCGCCCTGAAGCTCACGACCGCTCTGCGAGTGAGTAGCAAGGTTGCCCCATCGATAACCGCGGATTTTCAATCTTGCCGAATCCGTGCTTGTTCACGCCCATTCGCGGCTGGCTGCTCCTGCTGTTGCTGAAAAACCACTTCCTTCGGTGCTGCAACCCGCATTGCCGGCATAGTCGGCTGCTTTGCCTGGTCAGAAAAGTTTTTCTAATCAGATGTTTCGTTTTTACCCTGCAAGTTCCCTAGCACGTTGTAGTTTTTCAACGTCTAAGCAAGGGACAAAGGGTTGGTACCTTCAGCTCTTGTTTTGGCGAAAGTCTCCCCCAGAATACAAATCACCAAATGCAAGCTAAGGTGCTACTTACGATGACCAAAACGACGAAGAAACCAACTGCCAAGAAGACAACGACCGCCAAAAAATCTACCAAGGCAAAAGTAACTAAAGCCAAGGTCGCCAAGAAGGCAACAAAGAAATCTGACGAAGTAGCAGAGCTAAACGAAACGGGGCTTCGCAAGTCAAAGGATCGACGAGCAGAGAAGACTCTTGCGGAAGCCGCAGCTGCTGCACCGGCAGTCGAGGGGCGAAAGGTAAAGCGTCGTCGTCAGATCGATCCAACTACTTGCGAGCGAGATTACTCGGAGTTGGAAATCGAATTCATGCACGCCATGGATGAGTACAAACGAGCCAGCGGACGCATGTTCCCGACTTGCAGCGAGATTTTAGAAGTCGTGATCAAAATGGGTTATCGTAAAGTTGCCGATGCGGAAGCTCTTTACGATCCAAACGCGGAAGCAACGACCAGCGGCGAAATCGAAGCTCTTGAAAACGATTTGGTTGAATCAGAGTTCTAAGCTTCGACGACACAATTCATTACAGTTGTTGAGTAAGTTTTAGTTGGCCAGAATTTTGGTTGATGAAAATTTATGAGACCAAAAAAGCACAGCACTTCCGGGCTGTGCTTTTTTTAATGGTAACCCAATGCGTTGGCGATGATTTCCATGGGCGGCGTGCTGACGGGCGTGTTGATTTAGTCATGCTTAGGCGAAGTCTAAAAAATGTGGTGATGGGCTTCCAGCCTGTCTGCGCGCATGCCAGGCTGGAAGCCCATCACCACAGTTCCTCGCTGACGCGTCGGGCTACCATTGGGCATCGCAGATGCTCGGTTCCTGGCTGTCAGCAAAGCGGCGCTACATTACAATTAGCCCTGGCTCACGCTGCGACTGGGTCACTTCGCCAATCACCGCCGAGTTTTCGAAACCTTGGCTCGCCAAAAACTCAAGTGCCTCGGCGGCCTTGCCGGTATCGATCCCAAACAACAATCCACCGCACGTCTGCGGGTCAAACAAGCTTGCAAACCGAGACGATTCAGGGACGGTCAGCTTTACCTTAGCTGCCGCAAATCGATTCTCCGGCGCCAGCGTGCTTTCAATGCCAGCCTCGATCAACTCTTGGCACCCTTGCAGACGAGGCACGTCGTCCATTCGGATTTTCGCCGAACACTGACTGGCTTTAAGCATTTCCGCGGTATGCCCCGCCAGACCAAAACCAGTGACATCGGTCATCGCCAAGATGCCAAATGTTTCAATCAACTTCAACGCAACCTGATTGCTTTTGAGCATCGACTCAATCATCGGCTGATAATTTTTGGCTGGCAATTTCCCTTGCATTAACGCCGCCAACAAAACGCCCGATCCGATCGGTTTGGTCAAAATCAATTGATCGCCCGGTTTGAGCATGCCCTTGGTTTTTGGGTCGCTCAGCTGGTTGCCCAAGACAGTAAAGCCAGCCAGCAATCGCGGGCCTTCAATCGAGTGACCTCCGACGATCGCCGCGCCGGCGCGGTTGAGTTCTTCGACCGCGCCCGCCATCAGCTCGCGCATGACTTGTCGTTGAGCACGAGGGTGTCCCAGCGGCAACTGGATCATCGCCAGTGCGCCGGTCGGTTGGGCGCCCATCACGAAGCAATCGCTGACGGAATTCAGCACCGCAATCCGACCACTCAAATAAGGATCGTCCAACGGGCTGGCAAAAAAGTCGGTCGTGACGGTGACTTGGTTGTCGCGGGTTCGAACAATCGCCGCGTCGTCGGGTTGATCCAAACCGATGATTACCTCGGGATGCTCGAGAACTTCCAATTCATCCAAGACCGACGACAACATCTTGCTGCCGATCTTTCCCCCGCACCCCAGACACCGCATCGCGTCTTCGCCGGTCTGGGGCTTGGCCGGTGTCATCGCCATCGGCGTGTAGTCTTGGTACATCAGCATGAATTTTTGGTCGATGCGGTTTTTTAGATACCAGCACCAACTGGCGTAGAAACTTCGTTTGCCGCGTTCGGCGATCGTTTTTCCATCGGCGGTATTGATTAACTTTAAGAACGATCGCTGCGGTTGGTAGCTGGTTAATTTTCGATTCCAAACCGCTCGTTGTAGGTTGTCCCACAAAAAGGGGCCTTGTCGGACCGCGAACACACCGGCTTTGGGCAAATCAAAATCGACCATCGTCCCGCTGTCACCGACGGCAAAAATATTATCATCGGCAACGGTCTGGAGGGTCGCTCGTGTTTTTAAGAAACCGCGGGCATCGACGTCCAGATCGAAATTCGAAAGCAGCTCCGGCGCAACCGCACTGGTGGCCCAAATGGTCAGATCGAACTCGTGTGTTGTGCCGTCGGTAAGCTTTAGCTGTCGCCCGTCGACCGCTTGGACTCGGCAGCCCGTCAGTTGTTTGATGCCGTGTGAATCAAAAACAGTTTTGATTCGATCTTGCGTCGATTCGATCAAACCCGCGCCGACTCGTTTGCCGCCGGTCAGCAATGTGATTTCTACTTGCTGGTCGGCGCCGAGTCCGAGTGATGCGGGGTTATCTTTGATCCGACGGTCCAAACAAAATGCGATTTCGATGCTGCCGATGCCACCGCCGACGATCGCGATCCGAGATTGTTTGGGTGACTTCGCGACCGTTTGCAGGTGAGCCTTCAAACGCTCCAAGAAAGTTTGCATTGGCTTGATCGGGGCCAGTTTGGAGCCGTCTTGCACATCGACACCCTTGGTCGTCGGTCGCGATCCAATCCCGACCGAGAGGTAGTCGTAGGCCACTGGAGGTCGATCGGCGAACTGCAGTTCGCGCTGTTCGCGGTCAATTCCAATGACGTTGCCGAGCACTAACCGGACGCCTGCGGAAGCGCAAAAGCGGACCAGATCAATTTCCATTTCGGGGACGCTGTACTGCCCGGCCAGCACGCCCGGCATCATTCCCGAGTAGGTGGCGATGGGGTGATTGGAGACACAGACCAATTGAGCGTTCTCAATTGGCTTCATTTTCCACATTCGCAACACATGAGCATTGGTGTGACCGGCCCCCAATAGTACGATTGTGTTCCGTCCAAGTTGTTTATCCATTACACCAGCTGTCGTCTCGTTCCATGCCTCGACGAACTATCGAAACTTTGTTGATCTTTAGTTTGTTCGTTGTCTATGCGGGCCAACTTCCGCCCGACGTCAACGAATCGCATTACCTTACCAAAGCCAAACATGGTTGGGACCCGCTTTGGTGCCCGGATGATATCTTTTTGGCGTCTTCTTTTTCGCATTGGTTGTTCTATCAGCTCTTCGGCTGGCTAAATCAGTTTTTTAGCTTGCCGGTGGTGGCGTGGATCGGTCGAATCGTGACTTGGTTGTTGCTGGCCTTTGGTTGGCAACGGCTGTCCTGCAGTTTGGTCAAAACACCGGGACTGGCGGTTGTCAGTGCGGCGTTGTTTTTGGTTTTGAACGATCGATTTCATTTGGCCGGCGAATGGGTGGTTGGTGGTTTTGAATCCAAAGGCCTAGCTTACTTTTTTGTGCTGATGGCGTTGGGTAGTTTGGTGCAAAGGCAACTCAAATGGGTTTGGCCGTTTCTCGGGTTTGCCTGCGCGTTCCACGTGTTGGTCGGTGGTTGGGCAACGATCTCGCTGTTGTTGGCTTTGATCGGCCAGTATGCGTTTTGCGGTTCCAATTCAAGTTGCAGTGAAACTTTGACGTTGGGTGAAGATTGCCAGTGTAGCGGTTCAATCGGCCAGCTTTTGAAGAAGCATACGGGGTTCGTTTTAGTTGGTTTGTTCTTGGCAGCCGTAGGTGCGTTGCCGCCACTGATGGCTGACTTTGCTGCCGATCCTATTACGAAGTTGGCAGCCAGCAAAATTTACGTGCAAGATCGGATTTCACATCACTTAGTGTTCAATGCGTTTTCAGCTTCACGCGTGGCGGGATTTGTGGTGTTGTTGGGGATCTTTGGAGTGGTTGGGAGCCAGCTAAAGCGTCTGGAGGAATCGCGGCAAACGGATTGGTGGCGGTTGTTTGGCTTCGCGATGGGTAGCCTTTGCATTTCGCTGTGTGGTTTGATGTTGTCGGGTGTTTCCGAACAAGAGTCGGTTTGGGCGGATCGTAGTTTTGGTTGGTTACGTTTTTATTGGTTCAGGATGGCTGATTTTGCGGTGCCTTGCGCGGCGTCGTTAGGTTTGATTGCGGTCATGCGGTGGTTGTGGCGAGGTGGGGCCTTGGGTCGCACGGTCGCGACCGCCGGTGTAATCGCGATCGCGTTAACGATGGCTTGGGTTGGCATTAATCGGCATTCGGATCCGCGACCAAGAGCTGAACAGGCGGCACTGCCCAGTTACGAAGGCAATTCAAAGCGTACCGTAGGAACCTATCAAAACTGGTTGCGAGTCTGTGAATGGATCAAAAGCAATACGCCCACAGACGCGAGGTTCATCACGCCGGACCAACAGCAAACCTTCAAGTGGCATGCTCATCGCAGCGAAGTGGTGAACTGGAAAGACGTGCCGCAAGATGCGGAGGCGATGGTTGATTGGTCGCGGCGAGTCAGTTGGTTGATCCATCCGCAGCGCCGGGCCGGGCTAGGATTGATGGACTACTCGGATTTGCAACTTCAGGACTTGGCGGCGACTTATGGAGCAACGCATTTGCTGGTCCCGCAGTGGCAGGTTGATTTGATGACCGATGGTTGCGAATTCAAGCAGGTCTATCCGGTTGATCCAACGACCAAGGCGACGTTTGTCGTGTTCGAGTTTCCGGCGAGCGCTCTTTCCCGGGAGTGAAAGGCGGAGTGGGAAGGGTAATTTTGAAAAGGCGATATTGGAACGGATTACGGTTCGCGAATCGCCTTGGAGTCTTTGATCAGTGGGTGCAAAAAGGATTCGATGACTGTCCCGTTACCAACGTTACTGTCTCGTAGGCCATCGTTGTCAATGACTCGTGATGGTTAGAACGACGGCGTCCGTTGCGGAACAAGCCGTTTGAAAACATGCACGCTGAAAACACGCACGCTGATGGTTTCACGGGCGAAGCCGTTACCACCAACGTGGGTTGAAAATTTCCCGAGCAGCAAGATAAGCAAAAAATCTACCAATCAAAAAATCCACCAATCAACGACATTTCTAAAAGTTGGGAGATTTTGCATCGCTTGATTGATTTTTGTCTCCGTCACGCGGCTTAACTAGCCCCGCATCAATCAGCTGTTTGACCAGGTTTTCCATCGCGCTGAAGCTACGTAAGAAGCCATCCGCCGGCATGATGATTCGCTGTGATTGTTGGAGTTTGGGTTTGTTTTCAGAGTCTTTTTGAGATCCCTGTAGCGTTACCAAATCCATGCGGACCATGCCGCCACTGAGTGTAATTTCACCAATCCCGTCAGCGTAAGATTCACGGTTTTCAGGCATTTCAAAAACTCCTAGTAGTTAAGTTCGTTGTAAAAATTCGCCCGCTTATGAAAAGCCACTCGCGGGAATGGTTTTTTTGCCGGGACTGTTCTGCGAGAGTATAAATGCGTCGACGCTAGCAAAGTCGCCCGGTTGGGATGATTTCCTTTAGATATCTATCAGATCGAGTGATTCGATAACAGGCTATCTAAGCTTTCCGGTCCGATTTGTCGTCAAAAACAACTTTGATCGATCTCAATCTAAAACGATCTAATTTGCCAGAAAAACCCGTCGACACGATCCAGAAATTCCACTATCTAGGTATCACGCAAACCCTGTGTTGTCATCGCAAGTACCTAAACCCCACAGCGCTCAGTTCCAAAAATGGACGCAATTCAACAATCCTGGACCAGTTTTAAAGGGACCGTTCGCGGTTTCGACACGCCCCATCAACTTGGGTTGGGGATGGCGTTCGGCATTGTCGTCGGGTTGATTCCCAAAGACTCATTACTGCCGTATGTGATCGGAGTCATTGCGATTCTGTCGACCGCCAACTTGTTGAGCTTTGGCATTGGTGTGATTGTGGCACACGTTATCAGCCCCGCGCTGGATCATTTGACGCATTTGATCGGATCGTGGTTTTTAACGTTTAGTCCCTTGGAGTCAGTTTGGGCGACGCTCAGCGAGATTCCATTGCTGGGATGGACGCGGTTCAATAATTCCGTCGTCATGGGAACCTTGATACTAGGGGCCTTGCTCGCGGTACCGACTTACACAATGACTCGAATGGTCAGTCGTTCCGCTGGTGGGCGGATTGTTTCTTGGTGGAAACGCCCCGCGTTAGATTCATCGTCGACCACCACTCAAGTTTAAGAAAGCCCCAGACATGTCACGTTGGACTTATTTGCCACCGCGCCTGGTTATTCTCGGGCTGATCTCACTTGCCTTATGGGCCAGTGCGGATCAAATTTCGCAGATGATTGTCGTGCGCAGTATTGAAAACCGAACAGGCGGCAAAGTAGACGTTGCTCAGCTTCGATGTTCAATTGGCAATCAAAAGCTATATCTAAAAGAACTCGTCTTGTCGGATCCAAAGGATGCCAATCGCAACCTCTTGCAAGCCGACATGGCGTATCTGGATTTTGACGCCAGTGCGCTTTGGCGCCGGCAGCTTGTGATCACCGACGGACAGACCAGCCGCCTGATGTTCGGCACGCCGCGCTCGAGTGCTCAGCTAACGCAGCCGTTCGAAAACAAAGACGAAGATTCAACGGGCAATTGGGTCGCCAGTGCCACCGAGAAACACGGACAGGAATGGCTTGATAGCTTGGTTTTGCCGAATAACCAACCCAACGAAATTGCCGAACTACAAACCGCTCAAGCAAATCAACGAATCGTTGCGTTTTGGGATCAGCAGTTGCAGCAAATGGCAAAAAACGTTGTTGACATCAAAAAACTGGCCGCGGAACTAAATCAGCTCGCCGCTAAAGATCAATCCGCAGACAACCCATTGCGGCGTAGGTGGCAAGGCGCATCCAATAGCCGTCTGCAGCAGATGCAGACGAAGAACAAAAACGTTGCCGGGCAAGTGGAAAGCCTCCGCAAACAACTTCGCAACGACGTCATCGCGATCGAGCAAGCTCATGACGCCGATGCCAAAAAAATATCCGGTTCAATGACCGCTTTGGAACTCGATGGCGAACAGTTATCGGATCTGCTGTTGGAAGATCTGCATGCCGATTTTGTGAACCAATCAGTTGAAATGTTTCAGTGGTTTCGAAACGTTCGACCAGAAATCAGTGACGACTTCGCACCGAAATCGAAGCGAGGAGTCGACATCCAAATCAAAGGCAGGTTTGCCGAGCCAACGTGCTGGGTTAAGAAAATCGAAATCAACGGTGAAGGTCGATTGCTCGGGCAGCACTTTGATTTCTCTGGGAATGCCTACAACCTTTCAACCGAACCAGAATTGCTCGATGAACCCGCTACTTTTGAACTTCATGCTCAAGGGAAACAGCACGCCGCGATTGTTTGTAAGCTTGACCGAACTCAAGCCGATCCAATCGACTCCGTAAAGATCACTTTCCCGGAACTGAATCTTGGCGAACGAACGCTGGGCCATAAAAATAGTATGCAACTCACGTTGGGAGACTCAAACAAAGTCTTTGCTGTCGTCGATCTCAAGTCCGTTGGTGAACAGATATCTGGGACGATCAAGTTGCGTTACTCGGATATTGCTTTGCATGTGGACAGCTTGAACGATTTCGCCGGTGGCCGAGTCGCGGCGTTGCAAATGAATGCAGGCGTTACAGCGATTGATAGTTTTGACTCGCTGATCACGATCAGCGGCGATCAAAACAAAATCGTATTTGAGTCTCAAAGCGATCTGGGACAGCGGTTTGCAACTGCGATCAATCATTCGTTAAAGCGGCGAACTGGCAATGCCGTACAGCAACAGCTTGATGAACTGCAGACGCTCAAAAAACAAGTCGTCGGCCAGCTTCAAAGCCAAGTTGAAATCCAGTTGGAGCGTTTGCAGCAAGCGATTTCTAGCAACCAAACTCGCATCGCGAATCTAGAAGCGGTGACGCAAACCAATACGGACCAAGAGCTGCGAAAGCTTCGTCGCTTCGAGTAAGCGAAGAGCTAATCCCGCGCAGCCTTTTTTGCAGGCTCTTCCGGTAATTTAGTAGGCGGGTATGAGCTGAGAGCATTTAGATAGCCTGCCCCAATGCTAGGAAGGGTGCATGTTTACGCGACTCAAAATGGCCTGAATCTACAAGGCCCCGTCAAAAACATGCTCACGTGACTTTCCCAGAATCACATCGTACGCGTAAGCATGCCGGCACTCAGTAAATCCCCTTGCCTTCTAATCCGTGAACCATGGCACCCGCTCGATTGATAAAGTACCCGAAATAATTGGGCCAGCCACTAAAACGCTGGAACCACCTTTTTGCAAAGCAAGGGCACCGAGTCAAAACGCTACTCCGAACGCACTTCAATCCGGTCGATCAACTTAATTAACCCCCATGTGTTCAAGCAAACGCTGACCGCAATTTGGCGGAGGTAAAAAGAATCGACATCGCCAGAGATGGTTACTTCACCATCAGAAACAACGACGTTTAAACTTCGCAGGGCAGTGACGTGTTGTTTGTTTAATGCCTGCGTGAGCCGAAGTTGCAGCGCCGCAGCCATCGCTTCTTTTCGAGCAATCACAAACTCGTGATGGCTGATTCTTGGGAATTCAGGCAGGCTTAAAACTGATTTCATCGTAACCTCCGGCGTTTGGGTTTGCGGCGAGCCTAACTCAGGATAGAGTCTCGGCGGCGAAAACAACTCGGGACAAGGTGGTTTGAAATCAAAGTGAGAGTTGGCCAGTTTGGCGAGCGGTAACTTATCGGAATCGACTGAGTGTGTCAAAAAATGACAGCATGCCGAATGCTACCAATCCCGGGGGCGACGTCAAATTTTATGAGGGCCGGTTTTTGTTTTGTTGTTGCCCCCCCCGTAAAAACCATTGCAGGAACGGTTTCAGGATAAATACATTCGCGTGGCGGCGAAGTACAACGCAATTTGTGTGACAAATCCATCGAATGCGCAAGATCTCGGCACGGAAGGAATCTAAATCGCTAAAAAGTGCTTGTACGGCAGCTGCTTTTAACGACGTGTCTTGCTGCTTTGTCGCGAAGTATTTGGGCAGCAGCCGGTTTGCTGGTGGTTCGGATCGTTGCCAAGCTCCGATTCTAGTTCGGGTCGTGCGGGCTGCGACGATGAAGCGGGCGCCAGGCCGTTCAAGTCTGGCAGCAAAAATAGGTTAGCCCCGTCACGTGGTTTACGTAACGTACAGTTGGCAAACTTAATTTCGAAACAAACGAGCCCGCCACCGTGACCACTCCTATTAGTAATTTCGGCACCACGCCAAGCGATTTTTCAAATGCCAACCCTCCCTTGGTTGCCGCATCTAAGAACAATTTTAACAAGAAGGCCACCGTCAACGACACCGTCAAAGTGTTGCACTTGATCAACGGCGAGCACTTTTCGGGGGCCGAGCGAGTTCAAGATCTGCTTGGCCTAGCGATGCCTCAGTTTGGCTACGAAGTTGGTTTCGCTTGCGTGAAGCCAGATAAGTTTCCTAGCGTTCGTAGCTCGGTCGATTGCGAAATCTTTGAAACCAAAATGACATCCAAGTTTGATCTTTGGTGTGCCAGACGAGTTGCCAAGGTCGCGACCGAAAACAACTATCGGTTGATACACGCCCACACGCCTCGAACTCTTTTGATCGGTCAGTTAGCAGCTCGTAAACTTGGTTGCCCATTGGTCTATCACGTTCACAGTCCGGTAGGCCGCGATAGTGATCGAGGGATTACCAATCGCCTGAACCAGATGATGGAATCTTGGAGCTTGAAGAAAACCGATCGCTTGATCTGCGTTTCGAATAGCCTTGCCGGGTACATGCAAGAGCTCGGGCATCCAGCCAGCAAAATCACGGTCGTGTCCAATGGTGTTCAAGCGATCGACGATTTGCCGGTTCGCGATCAGCCAAAGGATCCGTGGACGATCGGGACGATGGCGTTGTTCCGCCCTCGTAAAGGAACGGAAGTATTGTTGGAGGCATTGGCCATTCTGAAGCAGGAAGGCGTTAACGTTCGTTTGCGAGCGGTGGGACCTTTTGAAACACCAGAATACGAAAGCGACATCATGCAAAAAGTCGCAGAGTTAGGCGTCGGTGACATGATCGATTGGATGGGGTTCCAAACCGACGTCAACGAGCAACTGCGAGCGATGGACTTGTTTGTATTGCCAAGTTTGTACGGTGAGGGATTGCCGATGGTTGTATTGGAAGCGATGGCCAACGCCGTTCCTGTCGTGGCCAGTCGCGTCGAAGGAATTCCAGAAGCCGTTCGTGATGGCGTCGACGGATTGATCTTTGAACCAGCCGACGCAAACGATCTGGCTAGCAAGCTCAAGTCGATGATCGGCGACACAAAACGTTGGCGAACGATGAGCGGCAGTGCGGTCGATCGTCAACGCAACGAGTTGTCCGACATTAGCATGACACGTGGCGTGGCTGCGGTTTACGATCAGCTACTGAATCGATCTAAGTAGTCGATGTGGTTGCAGAATTCGCAAAGGCCTGCCGAAGGCCTAGCGTAAAAAACCATGAAAGCCAGCCCGCCGCGTCAGCAAGGAACCCATCGTCGCCTTTCACTCCGTGAAAGTAGCGCTACCTTCGGTGGACGTTCA
>JALZWN010000282.1 GCA_023300235.1 Mariniblastus sp. | reverse complement strand
CCCCCGTACAATGGTAGCCCGACGCGTCAGCGAGGAAATGTGGTGGTGGGATTCCAGCCTGTCATGCGCGCAGACAGACTGGAAGCCCATCTCCACTTTTTTTAGGCTTCGCAAAAACATGACTAAGTCAACAAGTCCGCCAGCGAGAAAACTACGATCCGCCTTGCAGATAATACATCACCAAGAAAATTCCCAAGAACAATGCCGACCAAAACGCCATCGTACTGGTCGACCAAGTTTTGCCAAACGTACCTTGCTCGTTGAACGACTGACTCAACCGGTCGATGAACGCGGTGATCAAACCAACAAATCCTTTGCGAAATGCCTTGTCGACCGACGAGTACACTGACTTGGCTCCAGTCCACAGCACAGGGAACGCTTTGCGATAAGCCCAATCGGTGTCCAGATTTTCAGATCGTTTTTCTTCGGGATACAAACCGGTTTTCATCAACACCACAAACGCCAGCGCGGCGAACAGCAACAATTGCATTTGCAGGATCACGTGGCCGCTGGTGTAAGGCTGGTAAGCATGAGCCAGTTCAAACGGCAACGCCGCGTACAACGGCGAATACCAAACGCCGATGCCGATACAAAACGCCGCCCCGATTCCCATCGCCAGTAACATGTTCCACGGAGCTTCTTTGACTCGTTTACCAGAGTCGTGAGCAAAGAAGGCAAAGAACGGAATCTTGATGCCCGAGTGCTCCATCACGCCCGCCGAAGCAATCAGCAGCACGATCCAAACCCAAAACATGTGCTGCTCGCCGGCCGCCGAGATGATCATCGACTTACTCACAAAACCGCTCAGCAATGGGAAGCCAGCGATCGCACCACCGCCGATGATGCAAAACACCGTCGTCCACGGCATCGATTTGTGCAACCCACCCAGTTCCGTCGCTTTGGTCGTGCCAACGCGGTACAGCACCGCACCCATCGACATGAACAGCAACGCTTTGTAGATGATGTGACAGAACGCATGAGCGGCGGTTCCGTTAAGCGCCAGTTCGGTACCGATGCCGATGCCAACGACCATGAAGCCCAATTGGTTGTTCAGACTGTAAGCCAGCACTCGGCGCAAATCGTTTTCAATCACCGCAAAGACAATCGGGAACAGCGTCATCGTACAGCCGATCCAGATCAATTCTTCGGTGCCGTGAAAACCACGAGCCAGCGTATAGACCGCCAACTTGGTTGTGAACGCACTTAAGAAAACCGTGCCGGTGATGGTGGCTTTAGGATAAGCGTCTTGCAGCCAGTTGTGCAGCAAAGGAAACGCACACTTCATTCCGAAAGCAATGAAGATCAGTTGAGCCGACAGTGGGAAATCGTAGAACGATGTAGTCTCGCCGGGCAATAAACCCATGAAGTGATTGAACACCACCGAGTCATTTTCGACGTAGTGCAGAATCACACCCGATAGCAACAACACGCCCGAGCCGACTTGGATGATCAAGTAGCGGATGCCGGCGTGGTAGGAAGCTTCATTGTTACTCGCCCAGACCAGAACCACACTCGCGATCGCGGTGAGTTCCCAAGCGATGAACAGCGTCACCAAATCTCCCGCCAGCGCGGCAACGATCGCGGCACCGGCGTAGACTAATCCGGCGACGTGTTGTTTGGTGTCCGTCACGTGCAGCGCGTACAGCGTCGACACCACCGCAGCGATATGGAAAATCAATCCGAAGATCCAGCTCAGTTTGTCAACTCGCAGCGGCATCAACTCCAAACCCATCAACTGGACTTCGGCGCTGGCGCCCGCAGGCAACATCAAGTACCAAACCAGCCCCACGATCGCCACGGCAACGGAGGCGAAGCGGCCAAGTTGCTTGCCAAGCAGAGCGACCAGTAGACCGCCGACGATCAAAATCAAACCGGTGTTAATCGCGATCATAGTAGTCCTCCTTTCGCTGGACTATTAGTCGTAGTCCGCTACCGAGAAAGACAATCACGACAAACGTGATGAATCCAAACGCGGCTTGGAATCCCAACCAGCCTTCCTGTTCGAAGTGCGGGTGATGGTGTTCGTGGTCCAAGCCGGGAAAGAAAGTTGCAAGCACCGACAGCACGCAGGCCACGATCAATCCGATGATGATCAGGTTTACGTTGCGTTCGATCCAACTAGGTTCCGAATCATGTGAGTCAGGTGAGGCTTGCTTGTTCATTGCGGCTTGCGAAAACGGCGATAGGGGTTTGGTATTTATCGAATTTTTAGAAGCAGCAAGTTTAAACCACGGGCTCAAATCGCGGAACACGCGTTTGGGGCAACCAAAAAGACGGGGCAGGGGGTGGATCGGGCGAGAATTAGTGATTTGTACGCTCAATTGATTCTATTACGGTTGTTTATTATTACAGCGTTGCGGAAAAGTTTTAAGCCACGGATGAACGCAGATGGACACGGATGTGCGCTTGGAAATCCGTGTTTATCGGTGTTCATCCGTGGTTGATTTTCTTATCGGGCACATCGAAAAAGCACGTTCTTTCGTGACACGAAATAGTTTCAATCTGGCCAGAGCTACAGTTGCTTCAGGCTCCAGCGGTTGCGCCATCTCAGGTTACGAGTCCTCACCGCGATGTCGAGTTTGAGGATTCGTGGCCGCATCCACTACGTTTTGGGTTCACAAACAAGTATCATTTTTGAACCCAATCGCATCTCAATTCAAAAAACAAATTGATCCATGGACCACCAATTCGCCATCCAAGACAACGGCTTCACGGTTCTGGCCAACGTATTTGATCAACCATCAATCCAAGGCCTGTTAGCTTCCACAGACGCGGGATTAAATAGCGGCACCACCGAAAACATCAAAACGTCGCTCGGCGAAACCTATGCGGCTCGGAACCTGATCAAACTGGCGCCGGAACTGGCAGCCATGTGGCAGCGAGATGAACTGGTCGATTTGTTGCAAGCGATTTTGGGTGATACGGTTGGCTTAGTGCGGGTGTTGTATTTTGACAAGCATCCGAATCGCACGTGGACGCTGCCTTGGCATCAAGACATGACGATCGCGGTCCAAGACAACTCGTTACCATCGAGCGTGTTTTGTAAACCAACGACCAAATCCGGCGTCGCGCACGTCGAAGCATCAGAAGACGTTTTAAAGAGCATGTTGACGTTGCGAATTCACCTGGACGAAGTGACCGACGACAACGGGCCGTTAAAAGTAATCCGAGGATCGCACCACGGTAAAGTCTCCGACCAAACGGCGAGTGCGACTTCTCAGTCTCATGCGGTGGATACGATTTACGCCGCCGCGGGTGACGTGTTGGCGATGCGACCGCTGATCAGTCACGCTAGTGGAGCATCGACGCCAGGGACAACGCGGCATCGAAGGATCTTGCACTTGGAATTCTCTGGCCAACCGGAGCTGCCAGATGGCTTTCAGTGGTACCACTTCATCGCGGTTTAGATTGACGCTGTCGCCTCCGCCTTCCGGATCGTCGTTAAACTGGCTTGCGAATTACGGCGTGCTTTTCTAGTGGGCAATCAGCCAATCTCAACCAACGCACCACCGCAAGAAGATCCCGATCCAGCCGTGCAGCCGAAACAATGCGAGCCAGTAATGATCGGCATCGCAGCAAATGTTTCGATGTCAACGTCCCATATGTCCAGTGGTTTTCCATTGGCCAACTGCATGTCCAACTGCTGATTGAAGTCGCAATCGAACACACGTCCTTGCCAGTCAACGCTGATCGTGTCGCGACACATCAGATTATCAATCGAAGCTGGGTTGAAACTCTCGACCAACAACTTGTGATATTCCGCCAGTTGTTTGTTGCGTTTTAGGTAGACCGCGTAGCGAGCGATCGGCATGTTGGCGATGCAAAACAGATTGTGGAAGTCGATGTCGAAATGCTTTTTCATTTCGCGTTTGTAGTCGGCTTCCAATGCCTTTTGCTCAGGCGGCAAGAAAGCCCCGTTCGGATTGTAAACCAAGTGCAGCGGAAGCTCAGGGTCGATGCCGTAGCCGAGTTTGTTTAGTTTTTGAAAGGCAGTGATCGAGCGATCAAACACGCCGTCGCCACGTTGCTCGTTGACGTTTTCTGGCGAGTAACAGGGCATCGAAGCAATGCAAACGACTTTGTGCTTCGCATGGAACTCAGGAATCCACTCGTAGCCGGGTTCTTCAATGATGGTCGCGTTGAGCCGAGTCAGCACTTCACGTGGTTGGTCGAATGAACGCACTCGTTCGACCAGCGAACGAAATTCTGGATGCATCTCGGGCGTGCCACCGGTTAAGTCGATCGTGGCGATGTCGGTGGTTTCAAACCAGTCGAGCGTTCGAGTTAGGTGTTCGCTGGAAATCAATTCCTTGCGACCGGGCCCGGCGTTCACATGGCAGTGAGTGCAAGTGATGTTGCAGAGTTTGCCTGTGTTTAACTGCAAGATTTTTGGCAAGGATCGAGTAAGCGTTTGCTGGTGTTCTTCGAGCTTGCGATCAAACGGGTTCATAAGTTCAGCGATTGATGGGGAGAATCTTGATGGTTGAAGTGATGCTCAATCCGGTTTTCCCAGAGTTTGTTTTGTTTTGCGAATGGGTTGGCAAGCTTTGGTGCGAAACAATCCAATCGTCGGTCAAAACAAACGAGCTGAGAAACATTATGCACGAACGCTTGCAATACGTAAATTACAGGCCGACAAGATTAGCCGAGTTGAGACTCCGACTTATGACGCGCCATTCAAGCAAGTCTTACGATGATTTTCAGCGTTTTAGGCTGCGAAACTGCCAGCTAGAGATAAACCAGTTTTCGCGGTAGTTTTTGCACCAGCGGCATTCGGCAAGGATTTTTGCTGGAGCTCCCTTTAAACGCTCGATTTCCATCACAGCGATCGCTCCCGAGGCGATGGCAGGGCCGGTGATGATGCCAAAGCCGGCAGCAGAAATCTTTCGCGAAAATCCTTTTGGGGTTTGTTCGGGATCACGAGGCGCTAAGTGAAGATGACGGACTAGGTGGTCACGGTGGACCGACCGAGCTTCATGGCGAGCGAAGCTTGCATCAGTCGCCAACAAATCTTTCACAACTCGCTCGATTTCAGGCGTGGCTTGTACCATGGTGGACCTTTGCATCGACTCGCCCTCTGCTAAAAATGGTTCAAAGAAATAGCAAATGACATCGAAAAGGTGCGTCTTTATTCGTCGGGCGGAGTGAATCTTGGCCGTGAAATTCAACATTGCCAGCGGCTGAATTGGTTCGCTAGCCGGGAGAACCGGTGCAATCGGGTGGGTTGATGCCGCTGTCGTCTAATTGACTTGATCATTCGAACGCCAGCAAACCGGGAAAACATTTCGTTCCCCGCGAAAACAGCCATTCCCCGCAGCCCAGATTGGACCGAATCATCAGGGGTGCCGATTTAGTTTTCGTAAGCAGATGTTGGCTGGACTATTATTGCTAACCACTGCCCTCAAAGCACCGTTTCGAATTCGTTCTTTGGAACGACGGTTGTTTAGAACGATTGTTTTCAAGAACAACTGTTCGACCATCATTTCTATTTCAGGCGACTACCAAGCGAATGTCACATCCCGGTCAATCACGATCCAGGCCAAGACGCACTGCTGCCAAAGCAAGTGATTCGGTCGACGTGTTGCCGCAGATCTCTCGTAAACCGCAGAAGAAACGGCGTCGGCTTTCACGTGATCGGTTCGACGCGTTGTACCTGTCCTCGAAAAAAGTCGATGCGGGTTTGCTGCAGCAAGTCGATGTAGAATTAACGAACGATACTGCAGACGCGGATAAGTTTGCCAATCGAATGGTCGAGCGAATTCGCTTGAATCGCGGATCGATGACTTCGCTGCTGTTCAGCCTTGCGACTCACTTGGCGTTGATTTTACTGCTGCTGTTGGTTCTTACGGTTGCCAGTAAAGACGAGCCGTTGATCGGTTTGGAAGCTTCGTTCTATATAACCCCGATCGAGCTTCCTTCAACTCCCGAAGAAGTGCCCGACAAAATCAAGATCGAAATCGAAGTCGAAGAACAAGTCCAATCGCCATTGCAAGCCACGGCAGAAGACATGTCAACTGATACGCTCAACGAGATGGCAAACCAAGTCCAGCAAGTGCCCAGCCCGACCTTGGCAACCGAATCCAATCCGATTTCGATTGACACAAAGCCCAAAGACGTCGGCAGTTTACCGACGCGGCCAACCGGCGGTGGTTTGCAAGGACGCAACGCGAACAATCGAGCCAAACTTGCGGGTAGCCGGGGAGGGACCAAGGGCAGCGAGACCGCGGTCGAAGAGGGCCTGCGTTGGATCGTTCAGCATCAACGCCCCGACGGTAGCTGGCGTTTTTTCCACAACGTCAATGCGTGCCAAGGCGATTGTCGAAACTCGGGCACGATCGAATCGCCGACTGCCGCGACGGGTTTGGCGCTGATGTCGATGTTGGGTGCTGGTTACACTCATGAAGCGGGACCATACCAACGCGAAGTTCAAGCGGGTTTGGAGTTTTTGCTAAGCAAAATGCGAGTCGGCCCGCGGGGTGGTAACTTGACGATCAGTGGCGGTGGCAAAGCCAGCATGTACGCTCAAGCCATTGCCACGATCGCGCTGAGTGAAGCTTGGGCGATGACTGGCGACCCGGCGCTTGAGCAACCAGTTTTTGAAGCCCAGAAATACATTTGCGCCGCGCAGAATGAATTCAATGGCAGCTGGGGCTACCAAGCCGGTCAGCCGGGTGATTTAACGATCACCAGTTGGCAAGTCGCCGCGCTCAAAAGCTGCAAGCTGGCTGGGATTCATGTCGACCAGAAAGTCTGGAACAAGGCCAAGCAGTTTGTTGAATCAACGACCGACACCAGCGGTTTGTTCGGCTACAAACGTCCGGTCAACCAAAAACTGTCCGCCAGAAGACGCGACTACCAGTTGAAAACTACCACCGCCGTCGGAACACTGGCCCAAATGTACATGGGTTCCACGATTGAAAGAGAATCGATCCATAACGGTATCAATTATTTGAGTAGAGAAGGCGTTTCGAAAACGGATATCTACTTCGATTACTACGCCACTCAGGTCTTCCGACATTTTGGAGGGGAAGAATGGAAAGAGTGGAACGCGGTGATGCGAGACCACTTGGTCGATACCCAAGATCGGTCCAAAGGACATGCTCGAGGCAGTTGGTACTTCCCCGATAAACACGGTGAAGTCGGTGGGCGACTTTATACGACCGCGATGGCGGTGATGACTTTGGAGGTCTACTACCGATTTTTGCCGCTGTATGGTGAAGCCTCTTTGGTCGATGAAGAGGTTCCGCTGGAAGTTGAGCAACGAGCCGAGCTGGAACTTAAGATTTTGGATGTCAATTAACAATGAAAACCCGCCACGTTATCGCTTGAACGCGCCGCGGTTTTGAGATCACAAAACCGTGGCTATCCCCCCGCGGCTCAATTCAAACTAACCTACCCAGATGCAACTTAAACGCAGAAGCCCTCATGATTAATACGCTTGTTTTTGAAGACGATCTCGTTCAGCAATTGGCTCCGATCACTACAGGGCGGTTGGCGTATGCGATCACTTGTGCGAGTTATCGTTTGATTGATTTTCTATTGCCGATCGCAGGGCCGACCGTTGGTTGGGTGCGTCCGTACATGCAAGCGACTCAAGAAAATGATTTCGGTGAAATCGAATCGCAGTTGAACAACGAATTACGTTGGACCCTGATCGTAAACGCTCGGCTGGTCCCGTCGGCTGCCAATTTAAAACAGCTAGAAGCGTTGGTTGCAATCGCGGGATCGGAAGTCGCGGCCGAAACCGCTTGGTTGACCCCAGATAAAACGTTAGCTGCCGCGATCGTGCCGACTAGGTCGTTGGGCGAAGGGGCCGAACAGTGGATGGCGGTTGTGAATTCGGTTGCTGACAAGAAAGGTGTTGTTGGAATGTCCGACGCCGAAGACGCCGATTTGTTTTGCTTCCCGCACGATGTGATTTTGAAAAACCTGTCCGTCTTCAAAGACAATCTGGCTCATCGAATTCGTGTCGGTCACTATCAAGAACAATCGTTCGGAGTGTACTTTGGCAAGGACGTTAAAGCTGAACCGAATGTCGTGTTTGATTCTTCTCGAGGTCCGATCGTGATTGACGATGGCGTAAAAATCGGTCCGTTTAGTTTTTTGCGAGGCCCGATCTATCTTGGGCCGAACGTGGAGATCAGTGAACATTCATCGATCAGGGATGAAGTCTCGATAAGCCATCACTGCAAAATCGGTGGTGAAGTTGGAGGGGTCGTGATTGAGCCGTACACTAATAAAAAACACTACGGCTTTCTTGGCAATAGTTATCTAGGCAGTTGGATTAATTTGGGTGCGGGGACCAGCAACAGCGATCTGAAGAATACCTACGGCTTGATCAACATGACTTACGGTGACCAAAAAGTATCGACGGGTTCTCAATTCGTAGGTTGCGTGATCGGCGATTATTCTAAAACGGCGATCAACACGAGTATTTTCACCGGCAAGACGATTGGCGTCGGCAGCATGGTTTATGGCATCGCCACGACCAACGTGCCGTCGTTCGTAAATTATGCTCGTTCGTTCGGGCAGTTGGGCGAGTTACCACCTGCGGTGGTCGCGACGACTCAGCAACGCATGTTTGTCCGTCGGAGTCGCGAGCAGCGGCCAAGCGATGTTCAGCTGATCGAGGAAATGTTTCGTTTGACGGCATCCGAGCGTCCGGCTGATTTGTCATCGGATCCGATTGATTTGTAGGCCGTTGAAGATCGTTCGATGGAGGGATCTTTTTACATTTAAAGCCAAACATGCGTCTGATGATGTTTGCTGACCAACAAATGGTTAGCTTGATCGATATGTTGGTAAATTCCGACGTTGGGCGAGGTTATGTCGTTGGCGAATTTATCGGTATACGTAAGATAGGAACTAGTCGACAAACGGGACCTTCTATTCAAGTCGAGGGTGAAAAGATGATTGAACCTGCTTTTTCAAATTTGCCGAAGACGATTTTGATCGTTGATGATGACGACGTAATGCGCAATCGCTTGGAGAAATCGTTTACTCGCCGCGGCCTTGCGGTCACAGTGGCAGATTGTTTTGACGTTGCGGTTCAGGCGGCTGAGTTAAAACAGCCAGATCGAGCGGTGCTGGATTTGAAGATGCCGGGCAAATCTGGTTTGGAGCTACTGGGGGCGATTCGTTCGGTTTCTCCGAACACCAAGTGTGTGATCTTGACCGGTTATGGCAGCATCAACAACGCCGTGGAAGCGGTCAAGCTAGGAGCGGTTGGGTACGTGACGAAACCTGCCGATGCGGATCAGGTTTTGGCGGCCTTCGAAGACATGCCGCGTCCGACTCCCAAACCGGATGCGGACTTTCCGCCACCTTCACTGGCCGAAGCTCAGTGGGAGCACATCCAACGCGTGCTTGCCGACACCGGCGGAAACATTTCCGAAGCCGCTCGACGATTGGATATTCCTCGCCGAACGCTGCAACGTAAGTTGAAAAAGAACGCGCCGTAGAAGCAGGTTGCTGGCGTTTCGAAATCGCTACAGCAATTCGTTGATCTCTTGCAGCGTCTCTAAACCACCCTGGGCAATGCTAATCGTTCGGTCGGGCCCTTTGGGTTCACGCGGGTTGATTCGGATCAACGTCGCGTACTTTTGCTGTATCAATGTCGCAGACAAATTGCGAACCGATGGCACCGCAGTCCCCGCGCCGATTTCAATGATCGCGATTTCGCCTTTGGGAATCTTGCTGAGCCAACTGTTGAATCGGTCGACTTGTGCATGGGTGCGATTACCGATCCATTTGTAATCACCAAACATCAAAATGTTCGGCCGAGCAGTCTGGTTGCAGTGAGGGCATTGAGGCAGCGGGGCATTGGCCAACATCGTGGCCTCATCAATCGAGACATTCGTGTCCGTCGCAGACCAAAGTGCTTGGCTGCATGGTTGACGACATTGTAACTGTGAGAAACTTCCGTGGCATTCGACAATGCGATCGGTATCAAAGCCAGACAGTTCGAAATGACAATCGACGTTGCTAGTAAATGAAAAGCAGCCGTATGCTTTGGAGTCCGCCCATTGCTTTAAGATTTGGTAGCCGGCGTGCGGTTTGGTTTTTCGGTAGAGCTCAAGGCGATGGCCGTAAAATCCCCAAGCTTGCGCGGGGTTGTCGGCAAACCAACGTGGGTCGGCCAAGTCAACAAACGATAGGCCGAGCTTGCGAAAGGGTGGATAGGCTTTCCAGAATCCCTCGTCGCCACGAAAGTCAGGCAGGCCGGAGTCAACACCCATCCCAGCGCCGGTGGCGATCACGATCGCGCTGCAAGAGCGGATGGCATTGGCAGCTTTTAAAACTGGGTTCATGGTGGTTGCCTGTGGTTAGTGGTGAGGAGCTTTCCCAGTTTCAAGCGTCGATTAACGCTTGTTGTCTGTCGAAATCGCTTTGACTGGATTCAACGGAATCCAAAAAAAAGGGGCATAGCAAAACCTGCTACGCCCCTCGTTTATTTGTCGATTCGAAATTTGCGAACGTATTTAGACGTTCATGTCATGAGCTGGCACTGGGTAGTGTTGGCAGAGTTCTTTCACTTGGCCGTGAATTTTTTCTAGCAACGCTTTGTCTTCTGGGTTGGAGAGCGATTCGACGATCCAGCCGCCGATTTCTTTCATTTGATCCACGCCCATGCCGCGAGTCGTTAACGCTGGCGTGCCCAAACGAATGCCGCTTGGATCCATCGGCTTTCGCTCGTCGAACGGGATCATGTTCTTGTTCGCGGTGATGCCACAAGCACCCAGCGTGTCTTCGGCCAAGGTTCCGCCGATGCCTTTGGTGGTCACGTCGACCAGCATCAAGTGGTTGTCGGTTCCGCCGCTGACCAAGTTCAAACCGCCAGCCATCAACGTTTCGGCGAGTGCTTTTGCGTTGGCTTTGACTTGTTTGGCGTAGGTTTTGAATTCAGGCTTGAGGGCTTCGCCAAAGCAAACCGCTTTACCCGCAACCACGTGCATCAACGGTCCGCCTTGCATGCCTGGGAAGACGCTGCTGTTGATTTTCTTGGCGTACTTCTTTTTGCAGAGCACCAAACCACCACGCGGGCCGCGAAGGGTTTTGTGAACGGTGGTGGTCACGAAGTCAGCCACTTCCACTGGATCGTCGTGTTCTTTGGCAGCGACCAAACCAGCGTAGTGAGCCATGTCGACGAACAGCAACGCTCCGACTTCATCGGCGATCTCGCGGAACTTGCCGTGCTCGATCTCGCGTGGGTACGCACTGGCACCGGCGACGATCATTTTGGGTTTGTGCTCGCGAGCCATCTTGGCGATTTCGTCAAAGTTGAAACGATGAGTTTCTTTGTCGACGCCGTAGTGCACGAAGTTGTACAGCTTGCCGGAGAGGTTCAAGTGCATGCCGTGGGTCAAGTGACCACCATGAGCAAGACTTAGCCCCATGATCGTGTCGCCCGGTTCAACGGCGGTCAGGTAGACCGCTTGGTTGGCTTGCGAACCGGAGCTTGGTTGGACGTTAGCAAATTCGGCGTTGAACAATTGTTTCGCGCGATCGCGGGCGATGTTTTCCATCACGTCGACGTGCTCGCAACCACCGTAGTAGCGACGACCTGGGTAGCCTTCGGCATATTTGTTGGTCAACACGCTACCGACTGCTTCCATGACCGCTGGGCTGGTGTAGTTTTCGCTGGCGATCATCTCGAGGCCTTCCTGTTGACGGATGGCTTCGTCGTGGATGGTTTGCCAAAGTTCAGGATCTTGTGATTGAAGAATGTTCATAATATCGATATCTAAAAATTGTGGTGTGGCAATTGTTTTGAAAGTGCCGGCTTCGGAAAAAAAGCCCCGATGCCTGTTCGTTCGGTGACCGGCGCCGGCCAAATCGGGCCAATCTGCGGAGCGACTATTGTAGGCGTTTGCAGCGAACGTCCAAGGCACCTTTATTGTCGCTTAGTTTGGCCGGTGATTCGTTGATTCGGAAACACAACACGCCATCGGTGGGGATCGTGATGTCAGTCAAAGGGCCAGCTGCGGGTACTGGATGGACTGTCCAAGCTGGCTGCCCTTTGGTTTTTTGCTGCTGAACGTCGGAGAATAAGACCCCGGCGGTCAACATTCCCAGGGGCTGGCCGCGGTAATATTCCAGTGTCACGCCATTGGATTCGCAGTACCAAGGATGAACAGTGCCCTCGGCGGAGGGCAGATCGCCAGCGATTGGCTGAGCGGGTGCGACGGTTTGACCGACCTTGAAACGACCGCTGGATTGGATCAATAGCCGATCGCCGGCTTTGACGGTGAGCCGAGTTTGTTGCCAGCCGTGGGCGGCGTTGATCGAGTAGCGATGGTTTTCTGGATTGGCTTTGTCGAGTTCGGCGGCGTCGATGATTCGGCTGCGCTCTATTTCGACGCCGTACTCCATTCCTGCAACGAAGATCGACCAGTCTTTGGTCAGTTGTTCCCAGTGCGGTTGAATTTTTTCTTTGAAAGCGGCGGTAAAGCTTTCTGGTGGATCAGCGGCGGATTGTGTGAGCGATTGGAAAGCTTCTTGTGTGAGGGGGTGGTTGTCAAAAAACTTACAGCCTGCCCAAGACCAAGCGTAGTACCGCACGTCGCGAAAGGACTGGTTGGGGATCGCTAAGACGTCGTCGAGTGACATTGCAATGCCGGCGGCGTATTCGTCTTTGATCAGTTTGACTCGACCCCAATACGGTGCTTCTTCGCGGTTGGCCAAACGGTGTTTTAGCTTGACGGTTTTTTGGTTTCCTTGATGAACCGCCAGCATCTCAGCGACGCCTTCGGAAAACCATGGCGCTCCGTAGCCGTTTAAAAACCATTGCATGAACGCGTGGGTTCCCTCGTGCAACAACAAGTGCCGCGTGTAATAGGGACCAGGTTGGTCGTACAAATAGAGGTTGTGATTCTTTTGATATCCGGCGGCAAATCCGGGTAGTTTTTCGGTGATCAGCTTGGCTTGTTCGAATCGTTTGGTTTGACCGGGGGCTTGAATTAAAAACGCTCGCAGCTTCCAGCCATCGGTGCGTTTGACATCGATGCCGAAGTACTCACACCATTGCGGCACCGCGGCGTCGTAACTGCGGACTAGGTCGTAGGCTTTGTCGGAGTCGCGAATGTCGGAGAACAGGATTAAGTGCTTGCCGGCGTAGACGGTCAAACCGGCGTCGATCACGAGTTGCAGTTCCACGTCGGGCGCGATCGGGATGTTGGGATTGATCGCGGCGAGTTTGGTGGCGTCGAGATCTTTGGATTGGGCTGATAGTTGGTTCGGAAAAGCCAGCAGCAACGTGAAGCAAAGACAAAAAAGAAAACGAAGCATAGTTTTGGTTGAGCCTGATTGTTGTTGGTTTGACGATGGGATTGTTTATCGTCAGTGGTTAGAGAACGATTCTATCAAAAAATCGTGTTGGCCACCGGTGCCACCTTTCTTATTCGGTTTTGCTAGTGAGAAGCCTGTGATGAAGCATCCCAATGTCGCCTTTTGCTCCGTAAAAGAGTGCTCTTTTAGGCAGTAAAAGGCGACATTCACCAAGGTTTGATTGGATCAACTTGCCCGCAACAAAGAAGGGCGCATCCTACGCCGCACGTTCTGTTTGTTTGGTTTTCTTTTGGTTTGTCTGTCGATTGTTTAGGGCGTGAACGTTTTGGTTTGCTAGTTGGGAGACGAGCCATCGGCCAATGTCGAAAATAAGCTTGTTAACCCAAAATGGAAGCCCGCCGCGTTAGCAAGGAACCCGCCCGGAGCGCGACACATTTTACACTCAAACTAATGCTGCCTTTGTGTCGCCCTCCGGGCTAACAACCTTATAGAAGCTATTCCCGGTGGCTAACACCACCGGCAGTTTATGTTGCGCCCTCTGGGCTACAAACTCGCTGACGCTCTTTTAAGTTTTTGCTTCGCCAAAGCCGCAAATTTTGCCCGAGCCACGAAAGCCGCAGAAGAACCCTTTGGTCTAGCTGTTGATTTCGCGAAATCGATAGCCAACGCCGCGGACAGTTTGCACTAAATCGGCCAAGTCGCCCATCTTCTTTCGCAGCGAACGAATGTGAACATCGATCGTCCGCTCAAGCACCAACGTGTCGCCGCCGAGTGCCAAATCAATTAACTCAGATCGATCGAAAGCACGGCCAGGATTTCGGATGAGTGTGTCTAGCAATCGAAATTCACTGGGCGTCAAATCGACCGGCTGCCCATTGATCGATGCTCGATGCTTCAAACGGTCGATTGAGATCCCGCCATTGCTAACAATATCCGATCCGCCGCTTTGAACTCGCTCGTTGCGACGCAGCAGCGATTTGACTCGCTCCAGCAACACACGAACGCTAAACGGTTTTACCACGTAGTCATCGGCCCCTACCGAAAAACCGATCAACTGATCGGTCTCTTCAGCTTTCGCCGTCAGCATCATGATCGGAGTGTCTCGTGTCTGACTTTCGGATCGTAGTTGCCGGCAGACTTCGATCCCGTCGACGATCGGGATCATTAGATCCAGCAAAATCACATCAGGCTGTTTACTGCGAGCTTGGTTGATTGCATCTTGCCCGTCGTGAGCGCAGAAAACCTGGTAACCAGCAGACTCGAAATTGTATTCGATCACGCTGGCCAGCGAACGGTCGTCTTCTACGATCAGGATTTTCTTGGCCATGTGTGCAGTGAGTCGTTTAACTAAGAAAAGATTGATCTAAAAATCAAATCAAAAAGAGATTGCTGAATGTGTTATTTCAGATTGTTTTTAGGATCAAAGGTCAACACTTACATCTCTCCGGTCTCATAAATTTCAGCTCCATGCCGGTGTCGAATGATCTCGCCGTCAACAAAGTAGATCACGTCTTCGGCGATATTTTCGGCGTGGTCGGCGATGCGCTCAAGGTGCCTTGAAGCTGAAAAGCAATGCAGCGCGGGTTCGACGAGCGTCTTGTCCTGTTTCATTAACCCTTGCAGTTCTTCGATCACGGCCAGGTTTGCTTTGTCAACTAACGCGTCTTGCTGGATGACCTGCTTGGCCAATTCCACATCGCCTTCGACAAAAGAATCCAGTGCCATACGTACCATTCGACTGGCTTGTTTGGCCATCATCGGCAATTCGCCAGGGATCGGGAAATATGGCTGTTGGTGCATGCAGTGGGCTCGTTCGGCGATGTTGCAAGCTAGGTCCGCGATCCGTTCAATGTCTGAGTTGATTTTGAAAACACAAGCAACACGGCGCAAGTCGACCGCAACCGGTTGGTGCAGTGCCAAGATCTTCAAGCATTCCTCTTCGATCTCAACTTCGGCCTGGTTGACCTGATGATCCGTCGCAATCACTTCAACGGCCAGTTCTACTTTTTGCTCGCACAACGCACGCACCGCTTTATCGATCATTTGCTCGACAACACCGAACAAGGCCAGCAGTCTGCGGTGGATGGAATCAACGTCTTTTTGTAAGTGTCGTGACATGTTTTCGTTTGGGGCACAAGGTGCGAGTAGGATAGAGTTGTCGGTTTAGGAATGGTCCCGAAATAAGTTTCGGATACTACGCATTCGGGCTGCCAAGTCGGAAATGTTTCGTGCCGATTCCTTAGCTGCTGAAGTGCTCAGATGTCGATTAACCGAACTTGCCAGAGACGTAGTCTTCGGTTTGTTTTTCTTTGGGGCGAGTGAACACGTCTTCGGTGGCGCCTTCTTCGATGATTTTTCCTTCATAGAAAAACGCCGTGCGGTCGCTACAACGTGATGCTTGCTGCATGTTGTGGGTCACGATCACGATCGTGTACTGCTGGCGAAGTTCAAAGATCAGGTCTTCAATCTTTGCCGTCGATGCCGGATCCAAGGCCGAGCAAGGTTCGTCCATCAGCAAAATTTCTGGCCCGATCGCGATCGCTCGAGCGATACACAGTCGCTGTTGTTGACCGCCGGATAGTCCCAACGCTGATTTGTGCAAGCGATCTTTGACTTCGTTCCACAAAGCTGCTTTTTGAAGCGACCATTTGACGAGGTCGTCTAAGTCCGATTTGGTCAAACCCGAAAAGTGTAGCCGTGGGCCGAACGCGATGTTGTCGTAGATCGTTTTTGGAAACGGGTTCGGCTTCTGAAACACGATCCCAATCCGTCGTCGCAGAGCAACAACGTCGGTGCTGCTGGCCAAGATCTCGCGGTCAGGCAAGCTGATGCTTCCTTCGGCGCGAGCTCCGGGGATTTCGTCGTTCATTCGGTTGACCCATTTCAGCAGCGTGCTTTTGCCGCAACCACTGGGACCGATGAAGGCGGTGACGCGCTTTTCAGGGATCTCTAGGTTCAAGTTGTGCAGTGCTTGGAAGTCACTGTACCAAGCACAAAAATCGCTGATAGAAATCATTGACGAAACGCTCGGCGCTGGATTCTTGGTGGGGGTCGCTACAGCCATAGATCTCTTCGGAGAAGGTTTTTTTGTTTGTTGCATGGAAGTTCCTTCGTAAATTGGATTGAATGAACCACGAATGAATGTTTGAGCCATCGATTGCAAAAGCACGGTCGCCTTCCGGCTGGCCGTTAAACAGTTGATTATGAAAGTCGTTTTTGAGTGAGTTGTCGGATTAACACCGCTGCCGCGTTGAACGCAAACAAGATGCACAGCAACACCAGAATCCCGCCGGCAGCTAAGTCGCGGAATTCGTGTTGTGGTCGGCCCGACCAGTTGAAAATTTGCAAAGGCAGAACCGTAAAGTTATCCATCAAGTTGCTTGGGTTAGACGTGATGAAAACAACACCCGCGATGATCAACACCGGTGCCGCTTCCCCAATCGCTCGGCTCATCGCCAAAATCGCTCCGGTCATGATGCCGGGGATCGATGCCGGTAGTGTGATGTTCCAAACGACTTGCCAGCGAGTTGACCCAAGACCCAGTCCGGCTTCGCGCAGTGAGTTGGGCACGCCGCGGATGGCTTCTTGCGACGAGATGATCACGATCGGCAAGATTACCAACATCATTGTCAGTGCTCCTGCCAGCACACCGCGGCCAAACGGCAAACGCATGTAGTACCACGAAGGCTTACTGATGCGGCCGGCTTGTTTGCCTTCGACGATCGCAAACGCACGGGCTTCGGGATCACGAGGGATGTCGCGGCGAGACTTGACGACGTTGGCGGTGACCCATTCGCGGTCGGAGGTCAAGGCTTTCATGTCCAGAGTCGCGATGGTTGGTGGATCGCCGGCTTCTACGGGCACCAGCAACGCTCGATCGCCGGCCGAGTAAAATTGGTCGAAGTAGCGAACACCAACCTCGAAGGTCGGCTCGTTGGTCGATCCAAACCATCCGCCCATACTGGCGAACAAGGTGAGCCCAAGGATTCCGTAAACCACACTCGGCACGCCAGCCAGGTTGCTGATGTTCAGTTGAATGAATGCGTGGAAAAACCGCAGCAGCTTATGGGTTGGCTTGAACTCCTCCAAGAAAATCGCGGTCGCGACGCCGATCGGCAACGCGATCACTCCGCAGGTCACACACAACCAGATCGTGCCCCACAACGCCGGTCCGATGCCCGCTTGGGCTGGATCGGGTTCGGGGTAGTGGGTTAAGAAATTCCAGTTGATGCTGGTTACGCCTTGGCCCACGATCGACACCAGCAGCACCATCAAGATCAAGATCGTAAAGCTGGCTGTGGCGATGCAGAAAAGGCGAAACAAACGGTCCAGCGTTTTGCGGTCTTTGGATGGGCAACGCTCTCGGATTGCGTCCAACGGGTGAGACGAATCGTTTGGTTTGTCAGGTTTTGAATGGTTCACTGGTATTCCTCCCGGAATCGTGTTCGCACCAAGTTTCCGGCGAACGTTAGCAGTAGCGTGATCACGAACAGCACTGCCGCGACGGCGTACATCGAAAGGTAAGATAAATCGAAGTTGGACACATCACCAAGTGCCATTTGGACCATCCAGCCGGTCATGGTTTGAGTGTCTTCGCGAGGGTCGATCGTCAGATGCGGTCGAGTGCCGGCCGCCAGAGCGACGATCATCGTTTCGCCGATCGCTCGTGAGATGGCAAGCAAGAAAGCTGAAATGATTCCTGATAACGCAGCGGGCACTACGACTTTGGTGGACACCTCAAATTTGGTCGCGCCCAAACCGTAGGCGCCTTCGCGAAGGCTCCGCGGCACGGCTCTTAAAGCGTCTTCCACCAGTGAGCTGACGATCGGCAAACACAAAATGCCAACCGCGATTCCTGCTCCGGTTACATTGAAGGTTTGGAAGCCGCCGTGGAGGAGCTGCAAACCGGGTGTGATGATCGTTAACGCAAAGAAACCATAAACCACGGTTGGAATACCAGCCAGGATTTCAAGCGTTGGTTTCAACACCGCGCGGACATTCGGATGAGCGTACTCGCTCAGATAGATCGCGGTGATCAGCCCTAGCGGCAATGCCACGATCATCGCGACCAAGCTAACCCAGAGCGTCCCCGAGACTAACGCCCAAACACCGAAGTGTTTGTCGGCGCCGATTAAGGGGTTCCACTTGGTGCCGGTAATGAAGTCGTAAAAAGTAACTTCATCGGCCTCGAAAAAACGAGATGCCTCGAAAAACAGCACGTAGATGATCGCCAAGGTGACGAAAATCGACAGCACGGAACAAACCGCGAGTAGGGTTTTGACGACCCACTCGCGAGCATAAACGCCACTTAGCGAACGAAACGTATGTTCCGGTTTCGGGGGCGACGTGATCGGCTCGGTTGAGTTCATGAACTACTTTTGTAGATTTTGTTTTGTGTAGACTTCGGTCACTGGGCCGGATCGCTTTTCCATTTCAGCGGTCAGGTAGTGTGTGCCAGTTTCCTCGTCGAAAAATCGATCCTTGGCAGCGTCGTAGACCGATTGCGGCAGCGGCACGTAGCCGACTTGCTTGGCAAATTCGGCTGCGTTGTCCAAGTAAAATTCGACGAACTTGGCGACCTGTGCTTTGGTCATCGAAGCTTTGTTCATGTAGATGAACAGCGGTCGGCTGAAGGGGTTGTAGGTTCCGTTTTCGATGGTCGAGTCGGATGGCAGGATCGCTTCGCCGGCTTTGTTGATAACCGCGACGGCGTTGAGTTTGTCTTTGTTTTGGAAGTAGTACGCCGCACCAAAGAAGCCCAGTGCGAACTCGTCGCCAGCCACGCCGTTGACCAAGACGTGATCGTCTTCGCTGGTGGACATGTCTCCGCGGATGGATCCGGTTTTTCCAGCGACGACTTCTTTGAAGTAATCAAAGGTTCCCGAGTCGGTGCCTGGAGCAAAGATCTTGATGGTTTTGTCTGGCCATGATGGGTCGACGTCTTTCCAAGTTTTGGCTGCACCAGGGTCGAGGAAAATCTTTTTTAGCTGCTCGACGGTGATCTCTTTGAGGAAGTCGTTCTTTTTGTTGACGACGATTGTGAGACCGTCGTAGGCGACTGGTAGTTCGATGAACTCGACGTTCGATTCTTTACAGGCAGAGAATTCTTTGCCTTTGATAGGTCGCGAGGCGTTGGAGACGTCGGTTTCGCCTTTGGTGAATCGCTTGAATCCTCCTCCGGTTCCCGATTGGCCGACGCTGATGTTTACGTTGACGAATTGCTTTTTGAATTTCGCCGCGGCTGCTTCAGAGATTGGAAAGACCGTGCTGGAGCCATCGATTTCGACGTTCCCAGATAACTCGGTGTTGACGGTTGTGGAGCCTCCGCTGGTCGCCGAGCTGTTGGTGGCGGGCTTGTCACAGCCAGCAAAAATCAAAGTTGCAATCAGTATCGTGTAGATCGTGGACTTCATGTTCTCGCTCAAGATCGAATGGGATTGTTTCGTGGCAGGTCCTTAATAAATGGATCTGTCACAAGTAGTTTCGGCACACGATACAGAGGTTTTGTGAAGATTTCGTGAAGTTAGTTTGAAGATAGTTTTGGTAAGCCAATTTACGCTCAAAGGCTAAGCAGGGCTTGGTGGAAGCGAGAAAAAAGATTGGTGAGTGAGGTTTTGGGATGGGTGAGATAAGCGGGTGAAGCGGGTTCAGTGATCGTTGCCTTTTATTTCATTAAAGATGGCCCTATCAAAGATGACCTTTTTGCCGAGCAAAAGGCGACATTCGGATCTTTGGCACCGGAGCGTTCGTGCTATTTTGCTGGCAACAAAATTCGAAAGGTGCTGCCTTTGCCGATTTGGCTTTCGAGCTCTACTTGGCCGTTGAACGCCTGGGTTAAGTGCTTGACGATTGCCAAGCCCAAACCCGTTCCGCCTTCGTCTCGTGAACGGGCTTTGTCGACTCGGTAAAAACGCTCGAAGACGCGGGCCTGGTGTTCAGGAGAAATTCCAATGCCGGTGTCGGTAACTTCGATCTCCACCCACTCGCCGTTGTGCCGAGTCCGAAGTTCGACTCGGCCGTCGGCGGGGGTGTAATGGATCGCGTTGCTGATCAAGTTGTTGATGATGGTGGTGACTCCGTTGCCTTCGGCTTTCGCGATCAAAGGTTTGTCGTCGACGTCTAGTAACAGTTCAACGTTTCGTTGTGTGGCTTGAGCCCGAAGATCGTTGACGCTTTGCCGACAGAGTTGGTTGATGTCGATATTTGCAATGTTGAACGCGGACGATCCTGATTCGACTCGGGCGATTTCAAGCAGGTCTTGGATTTGTAAGTTCAACAGTTCGGCTTGGGTTTCGATTTGAGTTACGAACTGGATGTTCTTTTCTTTGTCGTCGATCGCGCCTAACCGTAGGGTTTCGGCGTAGGCTTTGATTGAGGCGAGAGGTGTTTTCAATTCGTGCGAGACGTTGGCGACAAAATCACGGCGCATGTTTTCGAGTGCGTGTAGATCGGTGACGTCGCGCAGTACGATCGCGACGCCTTGTTCGGGTTCGCTGGACAAGTAGGTGGCTCGGGCTTTGATGCGTCGGCGGTCAGGGTCGAGCGTTTCGAATTCGGCTTTGGCGGTGGCTTTGTTGGCGCGAGCGGATTCGATGGCGGTGTGGAGTTCAGGGTAGCGAACAATATCCAACAAATCTCGGTCAACGACGTCGGGAGTGGAGAACGACAACATCCGTTCGGCGGCACGGTTGGCGATCGAGATGCGGCCTTGACCGTCAGTGGCGAGGACGCCTTCGATCATCGTGCTGAGCATCGCGTCGGAGCGTGCGTTGGTTTCGCGGAGTTGTCCCTCGCGGCTGGCGATTTCTTGTTGCATTTGAGCGAACGCGTCGGCCAGTTCGCCCCATTCGTTGCGTTGGTTGGTGGGTAACGCTTGTTGGAGGGTTCCGTGCCCGATGTTTCGAGCGGCGTCGGCGAAGCCTTTGAGTGGTCGGAGAGCACTGAAAGCCAACAGAGTGAGCAGCCCAGTGGTGAGTGCTCCTAGCAGCAACGCGTAAGTCCACAGGTTACGCTGCAAGCCATGAATGGATTTGTTGATCATCCCCGAGGGAACTGCGACGCGAATGAAACCGCTGGCCGGTTCGTTGTCAGCGTTGTGGTGGGGGATGGCGAGATACATCATGGGCTTCTGGAGTGTGTGGCTAAAACGATTCGAGAAACCGATTTGGTTGGTTTTGGACTGGATGATTTCGGGCCGGTCCAAATGCGAGCCAATGTTTTGGTCGCCTTTTTCGGAGTCCGCCAAAACATTGCCGTCGGCGTCGATCACGGTGTAACGAAAGTCAGTTTGTTGTCCGAGTTTCAGTACGTGGTGGACCAAGCTGTCGTTTTTTAAACCGGCAGGGAGTTCTTGCACGTGGGCTTGCAGCATCAAGGCGAGCGACTTCATCTTGTCTTGGGTGTTCTTCACCATTTGATAGCGGGTTGACCGAGACGAGATGCTGACAAAAACGGTGGCTGCGACGAGGTGCAACAATAGGTAGCCGATTAAGAATCGAGTTAAAACACGAGGAGTATTCATGGTGCAGTTGAGGGGTAGATGCGGTTTCCCAAAAGATGATTCGAGCATCAAGTTCTAAAAACGAAATGCGAGATCCGTTTGTTAGTACCTTCGCGATGCTGGAAGCCCGGATTACCGTTTATGCTGAATAAAGCTGGGGCTTGTTGAACGAAAAATACGATTAATTGATAGGGCCTTGGTTGTTTTATAAGTGTTTGACCGCAGATTGGCAAAAAACTGCTGGTTACGATGGCCGTGGAAAACGCACCGTATCGACGTATTTTGTGTTAGCTCGGCAACCATGGCTAGGCTCTATTGCGACTTTAGATGGACGACTTTGGATCGCCATTCAAATTCTAAAAAACCGAAAACCTAATAATTAGGGTTTAGAGCCTTGGGTTTGTGACGGTTCGAGGTTCGCCAAGGAGTTTTCAGGCGTTAAGATATGCTTGGCAAACAATCATAGGAAACGAGACATGAAGCGATTCAAACGCATCTTTTGGCTAGCGTTATCTCTGTGCTGGATCTGTTTGGGTTCGACGGCAACTGCTGGCGGCCCTGAGAATGTTCTGTTGGTGGTCAACGCGGATTCGGCGTCTTCTAAAATGATCGCCAATCATTATGTCGCGATGAGAAAGATTCCTCCGACGAACATCCTTTATTTGAATGGGGTTCCACCCACGGAAGTTGTTTCTTTAGATCAATTCAAGACGTTCATTCTCAAACCAGTTTTCACGGCGCTGGTTGAACGACAGCTCAAGTCTCAAGTTGATTACATTATTTACTCTTCGGATTTCCCAACGGGAGTACGAGTAAATGAGCATGTGGAAAAGCTGGGTGAGGCGGTTGAAGCAAAAGGCATTGGCTTCAACCGAAAATTGTACTTGCCGGTCGCTTCGATCAATTCGTTGACTTACTTTGGCGTGGCTGTACTAGCAGACGATCCGGGTTATCTGAATTTGAATTCTAATTCGTACTTTCGTTCTTCCGCATTACGGCTCTTGCGTAATCCGTTCGCTGGGCAGTTGCAGAAGGTGTTTGAGGAAGCGGTCAAAGAGATTCAGGGCGATGACAAGGAGCTTTATCCCAAGGCTGAAGAAAAGTTGTTGGCGCTGGCAAAGGCCAATCCGCGTCAGGTGGCCGTCGCGTATCGTTTGGTTCAATGTTACGCGCGAATGGGAGACAGCCGGAAAGCCACCCATTGGCTCGGCCGAGCCCGACGAACAGGTTGGCAGTATCGGCAGTACACGATGGACGATCCGTTGTTGGCGGACCTGCTGTCCGATCCGTTGTTTAAAGGTGTGTTGAATACGATCCCCGACGAACTGTTTGAGTTCGCGCCGACGATGGCATTTCGCAGTCGCTATCAGTATGGCCCAAACGGGATGTTGAATCAGTTCAAAGGGCAGGGCAATCGCTTTTTCTTGTCGACGGTTTTGGCTGTCACGCGAAACTATGGCAACACCGAACGAGAAGCACTCAGCCAACTGCAACGAACCGTACGAGCTGACGGAACCAATCCCGACGGTTCGTTTTACTTTACAACTTCGTCTGACGTGCGAACACGGACTCGCAAGCAGAACTATGATTATGCGATTAGCCGGCTAAGGAAGATGGGCTATGGGGCCGAGATCGTTAGCGGTAATTTGCCAGAAAACAAACCGCGAGTTTTAGGAGCCACCATCGGTACTCCAGGTTTCAATTGGAAAAAATCTGGCAGCCGGTTTGTGCCCGGAGCAATCGGTGACAATCTGACCAGCTACGGTGGTCGGATGCCGCATGAAGCACAAACCAAGCTGACGGAGTTTCTAGCGAACGGAGCCGCTGGCGGTTCGGGAACCGTCACCGAACCGTTCGCTTTGCAATTCAAGTTTCCGCATCCAATGATTCATGTGCATTACGCTCGTGGTTGCACGTTGGGCGAAGCGTTTTATCAATCCGTGGAAGGCCCTTCGCAGTTGTTGATCGTGGGCGACGCGCTTTGTCGTCCGTTTGGGCGAGTGCCTGAGTTTGGGGTGACCGGCGTCTCGTTCAATCAAAAGGTGTCAGGGACCATTAAACTCCACCCAATTCCTGATCCAACAACAGTTCGAATCGCGGGTTATCAATTGTTTGTCGATGGCCAGTTGATTCATGTACAAGGCAATTCGTCCAAGATGAAGATCGACACTACCGACATGTCCGACGGACATCACGAGTTCCGAATCGTTGCGATCGCTGACACGTTGTTGGAGAGTTCGGCAGGAGTCGTGATTCCGTTGCAGATTGATAACTCGGGCCATCAAGTGACGCTGCAGGCGGACTCCGATCGTTTTCTTTCGACCGATGTGGTTACTTTGAAGGCGACTTCGAATCTTGGAGACGCCATCGCGTTGGTCCACAATGGCCGCACGGTCGCTCAAGAGTTGGGCCGCGAGGTTACGTTTGAGGTCGATGCTTTGTTGGTCGGCCGCGGGCCGGTGCAGTTGGAAGCGGTGGCGATCGCCAGTGCCGCGGTTGGCAAAAAACAAGAAATCGTTCCACCGGTGGCCAGTCAGCCGTTGAATTTGTTCATCGATGGGCCGATTTCGCAGCGAAAGAAATACGAAAATCCACCCAAGTCTAAAAAGCCGGTCGTGATCAACGCACCTTCCCAACCATCGGGGCCTCCTCGACCTCGTCCATCGCGTTAGAATGGCGACCCGCAGCATGCAATGCTGACCCGGTAGTATGCAATGCTGACCCGGCAGTATGCAATGCTGAACCGGCAGCATGCTAACCCGTTAGTCAATCGGATTCGTTTGGTTTGATGTTCCTCAAGTTACGGCTCTCAGATAATGCCAAGTGTTCCAAAAATTTGTTTCGTGTTATCGTTTGCCTTGATCGCCGGCGTTGCGATGGTATCGGGTTTGGTGCAGGCGTCGCCCGCGTCGCCTGCGTCGCGGGGGCCGCAAGACGCAGTCAGTGACGACCGACAGCCGCGGCCGGGACACTTGATCAAAGTTCGCTTGCCAATCGATGATCGAGTAAAAAACGAAGTCCTCGCTTCCCTCGCGGCGATCGTCAAAACGGCTCCGCTGGCAGTACGTCCGGATCAACGAGCGATCGTGGTGCTGGAATTTGACACACGGGCGGGGAAAACAGGTCGTGGCAGTGATTTGGAAGCCAGCCAATCGTTGGCTCGGAAGTTGATGGAGCCGCGCTTCAACCCGCTGCAGACGGTTGCTTACATTCCCGCCAGCGAGGCCGCTGGGGCGGTGTTGGATGATGGAGGTACTCGCTTGATCGGTCATGCAGTGCTGGTTGCATTGGCGACGAATCAATTGGCACTCGCTCCGAATACTTCGATCGGAGATGCGGGCATCGACGAACCGGAAAATGACGAACTACTATCGGCAATCTATAAAACGCTGCCAGGGCGGCGAGGTCGTTTGCCCGCGCCGATGGTGGCCAGCATGTTGGACCCAACGCTGGGGTTGGCTCGGGTGGTCAAGCAAGACGAGACCACGCTGTACGTCGGCATGGCAGATTTGAAAGCCATTGAAGCCAAAGAGTTATTGGAAGATACCAAAACGCTCGCCACTGTCGGCCAGCGAGCGGTTTTGTCGGCCGAACAGTTGAGGGACTTTGGTTTGATCAACTTGGTGCCCGAGACAAAAACCGACTTGGAGCGGGCGTTGCGATTGGGCAAAGGGACGTTGAAGTACCGATTGTCCGCGGGGCGAGAATGGAATGCGGTTCAGTTGGAGTTACCCTATTCGGTCGACGAGAAAGCCGAACGCTGGTTCATTCGGTCGCTCAATCGCAGTCGTGACAAAGACGTTAACTTGGTCGTGGTGACCATCCAGGAGAGCGTTGGCGAACCCGCAGGTTGCTTAGCGATTGCTCAGCAGTTGGCCGAACTTCGCAAAGACGATGTGCAAACGGTGGCGTTTGTTCGTGGTAAAGCCGTGGGGCCAGTCGGAGTCATTGCTTTGGCTTGTGACCACTTGATCATGTCGCCGGACGCGATTTTGGGAGGTTTTGACAGCGACACCAACGGTTTAGAAAAAGACGAATTGGACCAACTGCGACCATCGATCAAACAACTCGCCACGACTGCCGAAAAAGACTGGTCAGTCATGATGGCGATGCTCGACCCAGGGTTGGTTGTAACTCAGTACAAAGACACCGAAGCTTCGGGTCAAATTCGTTTGATGACGAAAGATGAAGCGATGGATTTGGGTGACGAATTGGTGCGTTGGAAGCCACAAGATGAGCTGAACGTATCGAGTGGTTTGAACAGCAGAACCGCTGAACGTTTTAAACTGACGCGGTACATCGCTGAAGACATGGAACAGTTGCAAGCGTTTTACCAGTTGAGCGAACCACCGAAGCGAATTGAGTTGTCGTCGGCGGAGCGGTGGGTCGATCAGATCGCGAATTTCTTTCGTAATCCTGTGATCGGAATGTTCTTGTTGCTGGGAGCGTTTTTCTTTGTCAGCAATGAGATGTCAGCGCCGGGGTTGGGCGTGCCAGGTTTCTTGGGAACGCTGTGCGTGGTACTGTACTTTTGGAGTCACTGGTTCGGTGGCGAGACGGAAGTGTTTGAGATTCTGATGTTTGTTTTGGGATTGGTCTTCATTGGCTTGGAGATTTTTGTGATTCCAGGGTTTGGTGTTTTCGGCGTCGGAGGGATCTTGCTGGTGGCGGCTTCGATCGTGCTGGCCGGACAGGACTTTGTGCTTCCGATGAATGGCAGGGACTGGGCGAAAGTGCCGTATTCGCTATTGCCAATTGCGGGAGCTGGTCTGGGGCTGGTCGGGGCGGTGTTTTTCCTGCAAGCGGCGATCGAGAAGTCGCCGTTTTTAAGCCGCTTCGTGTTGGATACCAGTGAGCGAGATGACACGGGGTTGAACGAAGGTGATCCGGAAGCGACCGCTAACTGGGAGCATTTACTGGGCAAAGAAGGGACTACCATCACACGGTTGAATCCTTCGGGGAAAGCAAAGATCGATGGGGCGGTTTATGATGTGATCAGTACCGGATTGATGCTGGATAAAGCAGTCGCGGTCGAAGTGGTCGAAGCAGTTGCCAATCGCATTGTCGTTCAATCAAAAGAAAGCTAACACTGAATGTTTTACACGGCATTGATTTTGCTGATCGCTGGGGTGTGCATTTTGGCGCTCGAATTGTTTGTTCCATCGGCGGGTATGCTGGGAGTATTGGCAGGGTGCGTGATCATTGCTTCGGTGGTGATGGCGTTCATGACCAGTTGGTACACGGGCATGATTTTTTTGCTGGTGGCGTTGCTGTTGGTGCCGGTGATGTTGGTGGCGATGATCAAGATTTGGCCGCATACGCCGATCGGAAAACGCTTGTTGGCCGACGACCAAACGCTGACAGATGTGCTGCCGCAGGGAGATTACTACAACCGAGGTGATTTGGCTGGCAAGATCGGAGTCGCCAAGACAGTGATGCTGCCCAGCGGCCAAGTAGTGATCGACGGCCAAAAGTACGATGCGGTCAGCGACGGGTTTGCGGTCGAGGCGGGTGACCGAGTGAAAGTGGTTTCGGTCAAAGAGAATCGAATCTACGTTCAGCCTTGCGATGATGATGACTCACAGGAATCGGCTGACGCTGGCGATACGATGGACCAGCCGATCGAGAAATTTGATTTGGATTCGGATTCGATCGACGGATTGCTAGAAAGCTGATCGGCGTTGGGCGGCATCGGAAGCCCGTTGCATTGGGGGCTCGTTGGCAAGGAACCGAATCATCGGTCCAATATCGATCGTCGTCGTCGACGCGACATTAGCAACGTCAATGCGATTCCAAACTGAACCGCTGAGGTTGGTTCGGGCACGGTCGTGCGAATTAAGTTCAGGCTCGTATCGGTATCGACGCGGAACTCAAATAAACCACCGTTGGCGGCAATTCCTTCACTGAATGAAATATCCAATCCGGCAAAAAGATCTGCCTGCGGGCTCGAGCCAACGATCGCAATCTGATCGTAGAAAACCGCCTCGATGTCTTGGCTAAACTCGAGCGAGCTGAACTCGTCCACGTCGCGTCCGCGGAAACTCCCAGGCGTGTCGGGAGAAACATCACGATCAAAGAAAGTGGTTGTCCCTGCACCGTGCAGTGAAAACCGGGTTACGTCCAATCCGGTATTGTTGGCAACGCTCAACGGATCTGTAAACGTCGATTGGTTTGGACCGATCGTCACCGACCAACCGTTTTGCGATACACCGTTGCCTGCCCAGATACCAAAGTCGGTCGAACCATCTTCGAAGTAGACCATGATCTCCAAACCGACCATGTTCGCGGACGTCGTGAACGTTCTCGCAATTCCATCGATTTCATGCGTTACGCCCGGCGTCGAGCTATTGACTAAGCTGCCTAGCAACGTCTGTGCAGGCATTAGCACAACGCAGCAAGCAAACAGCAGTCGCAGATAGGGGAGAGGGGGCATTGGTAAATGAAAATCGGTTGTAGTAGGGGAGTCGGAGGCAGGAACCGACCGACCAAGTTTGGTTGATGGAACCTGAGCTATAAAAATTATTAGCGACAATTAGAGTTTGTCGCGATTTATGAGTGCAGTAGTTGGATATGAAAACTAAATCGCACCGGTTGTACTGGTTGTCGCGAAACTGCCCATCAGCCGCGGTCAGGCGGGAAGGAGGCAGTTGGGTCTTCAACGTTCAGGAACCCAAATCGCCTTTACGATATTGTCCGAATGGATGTTATCCGCGAGTTTCCAAAATTGACGCGTTCGGGGGGGTAGTGGCTAACCATCACACCCAGATTCAAAACTGATTCGCCCAGGGAAGTCCTGAAAGCATTTTTTTACGGTCCGTTGTAGAGTCAGGCCATTTCAAATCGCGGAAACACGGCACCCTCGCTGGCATTGGGGGAGAGGCTGTCTTATTGCGGCCAGTTCATGCTCGCAAGCTAAATTACCGGAAGATCCCCAAGATTAGGGGTGGCTGGCATGTAAATTTGGGCGACTAGAGTGCCTCGCTTCAAAAAACGAATTGCCCTGCCTGCTAATTCAATCAACTCGCTTTGGCCAAGCTAAAACGGAAGAGGCGCGGAGAATCCGCGAAGATCGATCCGCAGCAACTCCGCCGGGCCAACGTCGCTGGCGGGTATCTTAGGCGGAAGTGGTCGGGGCAGCGATGTGTTATTTTCCCGTCACTAGCCGGGCAGGAAACGTAAGTACCGATTTGAAGAACTTTGCGCCTGCGACCACGTTAGGAAACTGCCGCTTCTGATTGCCGCGTTCAATCTGGTCGTCTTGGAAATACAATTGACGATGCCGTAACTCGGGCTGCGACCAGCTAACAGCAAGCGTCGGTTCAATGCGCTGCTGTCGACTCGAGTAGGTTGTGTTTCCCGCGATCCGCTCGGCCGGGGAATCTTCTTTCAATAGACTACTCGGGTCCGGTTGCCGTAGGTCCTTCAATGGATTGTCGAACATTGGCGAGTGAAAACTCCCGGCCGGGTTGGCACTCTCGGGTGAGTGTGTACTCTCGGGTGAGTCTGTACTCTCGGGTGAGTCTGTGCTTGCGGGCGGCGATGGGATCGCCGGCGCAACCAAGTATGGCCGCTCGCTGGGATTACTGGCAGCTGAAGACTGCGCATGCGTTTGGTTGCTCGGATATACCATCGCCAATGCTCCAGTCGCCATTACAAACGCGACGCGGAGAAACTGTCGTTGTTTTTGCGGTGCTGTATTCATTGGGATTGCTTTCAACGTAAAAACGGTTTGCCGAATGGCGCGACGTAAATCACTACTCGTCATCAAACATGTTAGGCCGTAACGGTCGACTCGCCTTTGACTTGCTTTCGGGGTCACTTTTGTCTGGGGTCAGCGCATTCAGTGCTTTGGCAATTGGGTTGTCTGGTTCAGGGGGGAGGAGTTGTAGCTTCGGTGTTTGGGGATCTGGTTTGGGATCTGGTTCCAGATCAGGAGAGGACACGGACGATTCAAACGGTGGAGCGGCTGGAATCGGAGCGGCTGGAATCGGATTTTGCTGAACACTTTGGTCGAACCAAGGTTCCTGATCATAAACGGTTTGATTGGTCAAATCCGCTGCCATCACTGAGTCAAACTCCGCAAAGGCTGCGTCCGCTTCGCCAAACTGGATATTGTGATACTGGAACAAGGTGCCTTGTTCAAAGTGAATCGCCTTCACCGCCAACATGTACTCCACTTGCGATTGGAAGTACTGTAGTTTCGATTCGATCACGCGTCGCTGAGCCTCTAAAACAAGGTCGATCGTGGTGTCTTGTTCTTGATAGATATTTTGGATCGCTGCATACTGCTCGCTGGCGGCTGCTAAACGTTTTTGATTGACCGATCGGACCTTCGCGGCGCGGCGTAATTCACCCACCGCGTTGCTCAGCCCATAAACGATCTGTCGTTGTTGTTCGACCAGGACAGATTTTTCTCTCGCCAAGTTTAATTCGGCGTGGCGGACGGCCGCGTGTTGATGTCGAAAACCAATTGGAATGCTGGCGTCCACACCGAATTCCCACTCTTGCAGATCGCCATTGAAGAGCGTTCCCACCGCACTTGAATCGATTTGCGTTGCGAAATTTCCCTGGGTTTGAAG
>JALZWN010000281.1 GCA_023300235.1 Mariniblastus sp. | reverse complement strand
TGTACGCTTCGGTGACATCACTTGGTTTGCCACGCCGCGGACACCGCCTCTTTGGCAATGTGGTTTCTTTTTGGTAAGCTGATTGGTGTTGCGACGCTTTTTGACTTCGGACAGAAGCGGTGTCGTAAAAACCTTCCGTTGCACGACCCGAGATGAAACCAACACACCTAGCAATCTCAGCTATCGCATTCGCCGTCGCCGCATCTATTGCGCTGGCCGTCATTCGCGGATTTGGTGTTGGCGACACCCCGCTCGCGTTCATCGTCGGCGCGATTGTTGGCACACAAACCGGTGCAATCCTACACGCCCGGTTGCCAGATTCCATCGCGTCTGCGTCTGCAAAACTTATGCTTGGCCTGCTACTCGCAGTTGTTGCCGTTCTTTTTGGCTTTATTGTGCATTCCGCATTTGGCGGCATCACATATCCTGAAGTTACGCTTCCGATTTCTGCCATTGGTGCATTCGGATTCCCTTTCTTCATCTTTAACCAGATGTTTAACGCTATGCGGAAATCAAAAAAACGCGATTCATAGCGTTCTGGTGGCGCAGGGTCGTGCAACATGGTTTTTACGCTGAGGCCTTCGGCACACCTTCCAGCTTTGGCAACGCGGGCTGGCCTTGGTACAATTTCTCGAAGTTCAAACTCGCTCGCTTCGTTTAAGGCGGTGCCGTAAAAACTTTCCGATCTGTGACGCGGATGCCGACTTGATGATGCCTGATGAAACAAACATCGTTGATCACTCTAGCCTGGATGGTGATTGGGCCAAGAAAAACTTCCTTGGAAAGACACACGATGACGTGCGCGCAATGTTTCGTGCGGACAACAATCACTGTTACACTGAGGCCTTCACCTACTTGAGCGACTTGGCAGTTGGGTACTATCTCCCCGTTGCCATTGAATATGCAGCATCGAATGACTCAGCGGGGGACGATCTATTCATCGGTGGAATAGCGACTTCGCTCGCATGTCAACTTGAGCACAATGGATTCTCCGACGAAACTAAACAGCTATCCCAAACATTCGCCAAACTGGTCTTATCTGACCTTGCAAAATACGATTTTGACCGCAATGGCGATCGCTTTTGGATTGACTCTCTAGAATATATTTGCAACCAAACACATGGCCCACGATCGTAACCCGTACGTGCGATAGATCAATGCAGCTCCAAACCGTAAACGGCGACCTCCTCGACCAAGACGTCGACGTGATTGTAAACGCATGGAACCGCAACATCATTCCGTGGTGGCTGCTGCTGCCGCAGGGGGTCTCCGGTGCGATCAAAAAACGCGGCGGCTATGCTCCGTTCCGCGAACTTGGCAAACTCGGCGCAATCCCGCTCGGCGGTGCCGTAATCACTGGTGCCGGCAAGCTCCCATTCAAATCCATCATTCACGTCGCTGGCATCAGCATGTGGTGGCGTTCTTCGGAGCGTTCCATTCGAGACTCAACACGCAATGCAATCGCGATTGCAGCAGAACACGGCTTTCAATCCATCGCACTTCCGCTGATTGGCGCGGGAACTGGCGGCGGCTCGACCGATGACGTCCTCGCGATGATGCTGGACGAACTCGAAAATTGCGACTTTGAAGGACTCGTACGCATCGTCCGTTTCCGGCGTTAGTCGCACACAACATGTTTTTCACGAAGATCTGCAGCTTCGTCTTTGGCGCACTGTTTGGTTTGCCATGTCGAAAACACCGCCTCTTTGGCAACGCTTGTTCTTTTTGGTAAACTGATTGGTGTTGCGACGCTTTTTGACTTCGGAGAGAAGCGGCGTCGTAAAATCTTTCCGCTGACGGGCTCAAGGCAACCCAATGTCAGAGCACTCTCGAATGGACCGCAGTGTGGCTCGCAAGTCCTCCCTACAGGAGCAGAATTATCATGCCATGATCTATCACACTTCGCCGTCCGAGAGAATGGGAATGGTGTGGCAATTGACTCTCGATGCCTGGGCTTTCACGGATCCAACTAGTGCTAAATCCGAATTCCAAAGACATGTTGTTCGCGTTGTCCGACACGAAGATTGATTTCCTGTTTATTGATGTATATGCGATTGCAACTCATGGCCACCCTCGTGCCGACTGACTGCCATCTTAGCGTAGACTTCGATGATGCTTGGCAAAACAGGCTGAACATCGAACTGGATGAAATCAAACGGAACGCCATTGCCCGCGACGATTTGATTACCAACAAACGGGCCTGCGAACGCCCTAAAGACATTGCGGATGCCGTGGCCCTTGATCCAACCGAATCGTAGCTAGACCGTCCGACAACATGGTCGTTACGCAAAGCCTTCGGCTTCACCACTTTCGTTTGCCCCAACTTCCCCCGGGTGGTAAACTCGCATATTGTTCAAACCACAAAGGCATCATAAAAGCGGTGTTGTAAAAAGATCTTCCGTTGTGCAGACACAAAACCAGGAGCAATCATGGGCGAGAAAACTGAAGCGTTTACTAAAGGCGGCTGTGGCTGCCTAATTGCCTTCCTCGTGATTGGGCTGTTCTTCGTGCTTATAGGGGGCAGCATGCACATTGACATCGGCGGAGCAACCATGCTCTTCATTATCGGTGGCGTGATTGGGCTGGTGGTCCTTTCCGTCTTCAAAAAAGGCAAAAACTCCAAATACTAAGCGCCGCACGTCGTCTAACAACATGGCTCTTACGCAAAACCGCCAGCGAAGCAGGCAGGACACTTCCAACGCCCCTCATGGCCTGTTCATTAGACTCTTCAACAGGTGAGTGCGTGGGCATGCCTCACGGCCTTGAGGGCAAGAGCACCCCATGAGTGCTTGGCTTGCCATGCACGGCCTGCGTCTCTTTGGCAACGACTACTCTTTTTGGTAAACTG
>JALZWN010000280.1 GCA_023300235.1 Mariniblastus sp. | reverse complement strand
CTTGATCGGCGTCGAACTGAGCGAGGATGAAGCTCAGCCTTGGACGCTGGTAAGACAATATTGTAGCAAAGATATTGCGTTTTTATGGATTGCTTCTAAGGATTTGGCTGGGTGAAGCGGTTTTGCAAATGAGGAAGTGCTATAAGGGGGGGCCCGCCGCGTTAGAGCTACCTGGGCACGTTGATCTTGCAAGTCACAAAAAAAAGCCGCGTTCGGAACGCGGCTTATCTGTGTTTGACAGTTAATTTAGTCTACTCAACGGTTACGCTTTTGGCCAAGTTACGTGGCTTGTCGACGTCGCACCCTCGCAAGACTGCGATGTGGTAGGACAGCAGTTGCAATGGGATGGCGGAGACGATCGGCTGGAGGTACTCGATCGTCTGCGGAATGTAGATCACGTCGTCGGCCACTTCGGCGATGCGGGTGTCGCCTTCTGCTGCGATCGCGATCACGGGGCCGCTGCGAGCTTTGGTTTCTTCTAGGTTGCTCATTACTTTTTCGTAGATGAAGCCTTGAGGCATCACGAAAACACTTGGCGTTTCCTTGTCGACCAACGCGATCGGTCCGTGCTTCATTTCCGCTGCAGGATAGCCTTCGGCGTGAACGTAGCTGATTTCTTTCAGCTTAAGGGCGCCCTCGAGTGCGGTCGGGAAGTTGTAGTGACGCCCCAAGTACAAAAAGTTATTGCAGTGTTGATACTTGGCAGCGATCTCTGCAATTCGATCGTTTTGCTTGAGTGCCTCTTCGACCAAGTCAGGGACTTGGCGAATCGCATTGATCATTTTGCGACCCTTGTTGTAACTGAGGTGTCGCAGGCGACCGAGGTACAACGCCAACATGGTCAACGCCAAGCATTGAGACGTGTAAGCTTTGGTCGACGCCACGCCAATCTCAGGACCGGCGTGCAAGTAAATGCCGCCATCGGCTTCTTGGGCGATGCTACTGCCGACGACGTTGCAAATCGCCATCGTCATGTGGCCTTTTCGTTTCATCTCGCGTAACGCGGCCAACGTGTCGGCGGTTTCGCCTGACTGGGTGATCGCAAACAAGAGCGAACCGTCGTCCATCGGTGGGTTACGGTAACGCAATTCACTCGCGTACTCGACTTCTACTGGGATCTGGGCGATGTCTTCCAGTAGGTATTCGCCGACTAAACCCGAGTGCCAGCTAGTACCACAGGCGGTGAAGACGATCCGTTTTACTTTTAGCAAGTCGGCGGGCGTCAAATTCAAACCACCAAACACGGCCGTTGCATCGTCTTCGCTCAATCGACCTCGCATGGTGTTGCGTAGGGCTTCAGGCTGTTCGAAGATTTCTTTGAGCATGTAGTGGTCGTAGTCGCCCATTTCTACTTGATTCGATTCAACGTCAAGGACGCGAACGTCGTGAGCAATTGCTCCGGCATCGCGATGGGAAACTTGCAATGAATCGGCTTCTAGGACGGCAACTTGGTGATCGGCCAAATAAACGATCTTGTCGGTGTAGCCGATTAATGGTTGAGCGTCGCTGGCGAGGAAGTGTTCGCCGTCGCCAACGCCGATGACCAATGGGCTGCCAAGTCGAGCAGCAAAGATCGCTTCGGGCCAATGTTTAAAGATGATCGCTAGGCCATAAGTTCCACGAAGTTGAGCGATGGCTTCTTTGATCGCATTGACGCCGGTCGCGTGAGTGATCGGTGCACCGTTGGATTTTTCGCAATGTTTTTTGAAAGTTTCGGCGATCAGGTGAGCGACGACTTCGGAATCGGTTTCGGAGGTGAATTCGAAACCGCGAGCTTTCAAAGACGATCGTAGCTCGGCAAAGTTTTCAATCACGCCGTTGTGAGTGATGGCCAGGATTTGATCGCCTTGTTCGCCACCTAAGTGCGGGTGAGCGTTGTCGATCGTGGCGGCACCGTGAGTGGCCCAGCGAGTGTGCCCGATTCCCGCGCCGGCGGTGCATGGAGGGTTGGCGGCAATTGCTTGAGCCAATGATGCGATTCGGCCGACTGACTTAGTGATGTTGAGCTGAGCGTCTGCGGTAATGGTGGCGGTGCCAGCACTGTCGTAGCCTCGGTACTCAAGCCTACGAAGGCCTTCCAGTAAAAAGTCTTGAGCCGTTCGATGACCAATGTATCCGACGATTCCACACATTTATTTTCTCTTGTTCGTTTGAGCGGGCAGTTTGAGTTTTTATCGTCAAGCGTTGGTGGATTGTCCAACCTGAGTCAGGCATGGTGCTTGAGTCGGTGTGGCTGCTGGAATTGGAGTGATCGGAGAAATCGCTGCAGCTTGCCAAGCTTGGGCTCACCTGCGAGACTTCTGGCGATAGATTGTTTATTGAAAAGCTGAGCATTCAAAGGCGTATCGTTGTCTTGACTGCCGATCCTAGGCTCGCCGCATTAAAAATTGCATTGATTTAAATGGACCCACAAAGCTCACAACCAACTCCCGAGCCACCGTACAGCTCAACCTTAACATCCAGAATAACTGAAAAAGCTCAAGAACCCTCAGGATCCGCAAGCTCGGGCGAGCCGTCGATCCGAGCGGAGATCATTGCGATCGGAGACGAGCTTTCCAGCGGCGTTCGCCTGGACACTAATTCGCAGTGGATCAGCCAGCAGTTGGATCGGTTGGGGATTGAGACTGCGTTCCATTCGACGGTTGGCGATGATTTGAATGACATGTTGGCGGCGTTTGAAACCGCAGCCGGACGAGTGGATTTGATTTTAACGACGGGCGGGTTGGGGCCGACGGCGGATGATTTGACGCGAAATATTGTTGCACAGTTGGGCCGGGTTGAGCTTGAGCTGAACGAAGATGTTTTGCGGCACATTAAATCGATGTATCAGACCCGTGGTCGAGAGATGCCACCCAACAATGAAGTGCAAGCTTGGTTTCCTGTTGGGGCAAAGGTTATCAACAATCCCGAAGGCACTGCCCCAGGGATTGAGTTCACTGGTGACCAAGCAGTCACTGGCGAGCAAGCAGTCACTGGCGAGCAAGCAGTCGCTGGCGAGCTAAATCGGTACCGCGTATTTTCGTTTCCAGGAGTTCCCGCGGAATTGAAACAGATGTGGAAGGCCAGTGTGCAGCAACGACTGGCTGAGTTGTATTCGATTGAAACAACGATTTTTCATCATACGATTCATTGTTTCGGATCTGGCGAAAGTGCGATTGAGATGCAACTGCCTGATTTGATCCAGCGAGGACGAGATCCGTTGGTGGGGATCACGGCTAGCGCGGCGACGATTTCGTTGCGGATTGCTACGCGTGGGGCGAATCAGCAAGATTGTTTGGCCAAGATGCAGCCGACGATCGAGGTCATTCGCGATCGGTTGGGCGATTTGGTGTACGGTGAAAATGGCGAGCAACTAGAGCAGGCGGTTGTCAAAAAACTAGCCGTCCAGCAACAAACCATCGCAGTGTTTGATTGGGGGCTCGGCGGCGATATCGCGCGGCGTTTGGTGGCAGCGGAGGGCGCGGGCGAGTGTTTGCGAGCCAGCCGAGCTTACTCGCCGCGATCAGCTGGTGACGAGGTTGTCGTTGCCGATTCGATCCAGCAAATTTTGCAAGATGAAAGTTGGCACGAAGGCGCGGATGTGGTTTTGGTTATCGGATCGATCGACCGGGACGAAGCGACCGTTAGCAGCGGCGAGTCGTATTACGATGTCGCGATCGCTTGGCAGGATCAAGGTGCTTGGAAGACCGAGGTCCAGCCGTTTCGCTACAGCGGCCATTCGGCTTGGCGAGAGGTTCGGGCGGTCAAGGACGTGTTGAACTTGGTGCGACTGAAATCGTTGTAGGGCTCTGCCGTTGACCCGTCGCTCAATCGCCGAACGGCCGGTAAATAAAAAATGCGATATTTTAGGGCAGTGTTTTCTAGTCTTTTCTAAGACTTTGGGCGGTCATGGGAATAATTGCATTCGCCTCAACTGGCCGACGTTGGATATTATTAGCGTGTCGCTTGCCCGTAAGCTTGGCTTACCCGCGGGCGTCGGCGGCAGCGCCGGTTGTGGCATCACCGGGCCCAACGCCTTGAAGATTTAAAAACAAAAACACGCAGCCGTTCTTTCTTTATAGTGACCGGCAATCGATCGAGTCTTTCATTTTCACAACGGAAACACCAATCATGCTTCTCAAACAACATCATGAGACAATCTATCAATCGTCCGATGCTTCGCGGCGTTGGCTGCGATTGTTGGTGGTCGTGTTGGGTTTGTTTGTTATTTGGTCAATGCAAACGGAATTGCCGCCAGGGCCAAGTCAGCAAGTGGCTGTCAACGACTTGGCGTCAGTCAGTTCTTCTGGTCTGGCCACAGCAACGCCGCAATTGGAAAAGCTCGGCGCAGAGTTTCTTAAATCACCGCTGACCGATGATGATCAAACGGCCATGAAAGCGATCAGCGCTAGCGAGTGGTTGGGGCCGTTGGCTCCGGTCGCTCTGTCGCCGTTTTTTGCGATCACTTGCTTGGCCGGGCTGTCGCAGTTCGGTGGAGATTACTTGCCTTTGAACTCTTTCATTAGCAATAACGCGGTGCTCAAGAATGAGTTTGTGTTTTGGTTGTTTGGTGGCCTGACCTTGCTGACTTCATTGCCGCGTTTGACGAAAGTTAGCAAGCCGTTTGCTCAAGCGATGGACATGTTAGAAACCTACGGCGGCATCGTCACGATCATCGTGTTGCGGTTTGCGTCCAGTATTCCTAGCGGTGAGCCGTTGGAGCCGATCGAAACCGCGATGGTGGTGCAGATGGGTTGGATGTCGTTTCCGGTGGACGTGTTGTTTAGCCTAGCTGCGATTGTGAACATCATTGTTATCAACAGTGTAAAGTTTTTCTTTGAAGTGTTGGTGTGGTTGGTGCCGTTTCCGTTTGTGGATGCGTTGTTAGAAATTGCTAACAAAGGAGTCTGTGCGGGGTTGATGGCTGTTTACGCTTACAACCCGCTGGTCGCGACGATTCTGAATTTGATTTTGTTTCTGGCTTGTCTGTATGTGTTCGCTTGGACGAAGCGCCGGGTGACTTACTGGCGAACGATGTTGACGGATCCAATCTTGGCGTTGATCTGGCCGTCGTATTCGACGTGGAACGGAGGTCGATTGAACGGATTCTTGAAAGACGGGTTGGGGGCGATCCCCGCCAAGGCGGCTGTTGCGATGGAGAAGACGGATGCCGGTTGGCGAGTGACCCAGCGACGTTGGTTTTTTCCGGCGAGCGTGGTGGAGTTGCCGAGTTCAAGTTTTGCTTTTGAGGTCCATCCGGGGGTGATGAACAATTCAATTCGAAGTCAGTCGGGCGAAGGTGCTGGCGACGCTGAAGCGGTTGAGTTGGTGGTGTCCGGGCGTTTTAAAAAGCATTTGGACCAAATCAGTGACGAGTTTGGTTTCCAGAAAGTGGTCGCCGAACCGCCCAAGACGGTGGCGATGGAGTTTTAAGTGGTGAATGAAAAGGTGGCGGAAATAAATGCCATTCGTTTCAGGGGCGTTCCGGATGCGTCGCTGGCATAAAAACGTTCTCAAATCAGTTAAGCTTGCAGCATTGCCAGTAAATCGCCTTCAGGGGCCGATTGGAAAAATTAGCTAGAGCTCTGGAAGAATCTTCACTGTGAAAGGCCGAATGCGTCTAGTTGTCGTTGACCGAACTGCGGAGGTAGAAGTTGCGATCGACGGAGAGTTCTTTGATGGCGGATTTTGTTTCGAGCGTTTGCTTGGCCGTGGTGGGCGTGATCCAAGTGGCTTTGCCATCGACGTTGAGTTTGACGGGGAAGCTAAGAGCGTTGTTGCATTGGGTGAATTGATACGTGATCGTGTTGTCTTCGAAGCTGAGCACCAGTTTTGGAATCTTCGTGCTACGCAAGTATTGATTGAACAGGCTGCTTAAGTCGACGCCTGCTTTTTCGCTCATGTAGTTTTCTACTTGCTGGGCGGTGATGGTTTGGTGGAAAAACGTTTTGTTTAGGCCGCGTAGGATTCCCCGGAATTTTTCATCGTCGTTTACGATTTGGCGGATCGTGTGCAGCATGTTGCTGCCTTTGTAATACATGTCGCTGGTAGAGCCCTTTTGGTGCAAGTTGTATTTGCCGATGATCGGTTTGTCGTTTTCAATCAGGTCGCGGCAACCGATGACGTAATCGTTGGCTTCTTGTTGAGTGAAGTGGTAGCCGATAAATAAGGTCTCCGCATAATTTGTGAAGCTTTCGTGGATCCACATGTCGGCGATGTCTTGTGAGGTCAGGCTGTTGCCGAACCATTCGTGGCCTGATTCGTGAACGATGATGAAATCAAACTTTAGCCCGACGCCTGTTTTGCTCAGGTCGCGGCCCCGATAGCCGTTAGCAAAATGGTTCCCATAGGTGACGGCGCTTTGATGTTCCATGCCTGGGTACGGTACGACGACCAGTTTGTAGCTGTCCTCGTAAAAGGGATACTTGCCAAACCAATGTTCGAAGGCTTTGAGTGTACGTGGGACTTCTTTGAAGTGAGCGATGGCTTTTTCACGTTGGCCTTTGAGCACCCAGTAGTCGACGTCCAACGTTCCGGCTTCGCCTTCGAATTTATCGGCGAAGTGGATGTAGTTGCCGATGTTCAGGCTGACGGCGTAATTGTTGATCGGGTTTTTGACTTCCCATTGGAAGGTTCGGGTTTTGTTCTTGGGGTTGTGTGTTTCTTGAAGCAAGCGACCATTGGCGACTGCTTTTAGATTTTCAGGGACGGTCGCGCGGATTCGCATGCCTTGGTCGGGTTCGTCGACGCCGTGGTCTTTGCATGGCCACCAAACGCTCGCGCCGAGGCCTTGGCAGGCGGTGGCGATAAAGTGATTTCCATGATCGTCTTTTTTCCAGGCGAATCCGCCCTCCCAAGGTGGATTGGTTGCTTCTTTGGGTTCGCCGCTGTAGTTGATTTCGATGACTTCAGTTGCTCCAACGGGTAACGCTTGTGGGAAGTCGATCCAGTAGACGTTGCCTTGGCGAGCGAATTTGAGCGGCTGTTGTTCGTGCGTGACCGATTGGATCTCTAGAGGTGTTTGCAGGTCGATTTGCATCCGGGTGGATTCTTCAAGCACTTCGAATCGGATTTGGTTTTGGCCTTGGATCGTTTTGGATTCGGGGAATACTTCGATGGCCAGATCGTAGTGCTTCAAGTCCCACCATGCGCGTTCGGGAGTGACTTGTCCGCGGAGTTGTGCAGGGCTGCGTTCGGCCGTGGTTTGCGCAACAGAAACGCCAGTTGTTAGAGCGATCGGTAGCGTAACTAGGCACAGTAGAAATCGATTGAAAGGGTTCATGAAAGCTTGTTTGCCGTGAGAAATCTAAGAAACGCCCGCTGCGTCGGTCAGTGCTGTCGCATTTTACTATACCTTTGCGGCCAAAGAAAATGAATTTTTGAGAGGTTGGCGGTGGCATTAAACTTCGTCGTTTGATACCGTTGGAAACAATCGGGGTGCCATTTGTTTCCCTGTTGAATTTGGCTCGTTGGCATTGGATTGCCAGCGGCGTTACTCCCACTTCTCCATGATTTTTAGAGGCCGCTATGTCACATGCACTCGAAAGCATTCAACGCTTTGACGCCGATGCAAAGCAATCAACCGTAGACAACGTCGTCAAGCATCTAGGCATTGCGATGCAATCAGCCGATGGGCAAACCGTTGCTGCGTCTGACCAAAAAGAACTCGATCAGATCCGCGATGGGTTTTGCAGTAAGCATCTGGGCTTGGCGCCAGATGCCGCCGAGAAAATGATCGGTGAGGTTCTGGAGATGCTCAAGCACGATAGTGCGAAGTCTCGCGTTACGGTTTACTACTTGTTGGCTAAAAAGGCTGGCAAGCTGGATATCTTTGCTTAGTACACTTAGTGCTTATCCCAACCCTTAGCGAAATAGTAGGGAATGCGTCGCTCGAAAGGTTATGGGATAGCCTCTTGGGACAGGTTTTCGGTTCGGCAACAGGCCTTTTTAGCTTCGGCAAAGCGGCTTGATCTGCCCCGTTGGTCAAGGAAATCATGCACCACTCGGATTAAACGCCGGTGGTGTTTTTTAATTGGCGGCGTAAAATACGCACCCGCAACAAAGCGGGTCGCAACCGTGTGACCCGCAGATTCTCGTGTGCCCCAACCAAGTTGTGTTGGTGGAATCCACGAGCCCTTGCGATCTTTAAAGAACGGCGACATGCAAGAAAAGATATTTCACCATACATTCGATAACGGCCTGACCGTCGTGGCTCAACCGATGCCGTGGCTCGAATCGGCAGCGTTTTCGATCGCGACTCCGGCAGGTTTCCGCTACGACCCTGCTGACAAACTTGGCCTTGCAAATTTGGTTTGCGAAATGGTTCAGCGCGGCAGCGGTGATTTGAGCAGTCGCGGGTGGGTTGAGGCTCTCGATATGCTGGGGGTGGATTACTCGTCGTCGGTGTCGTTGTACGACACTCATTTCGGTGGCGCGATGCAGTCGGCTCAGTTGCACGACGCGCTGGCGATCTACGCGGATGTGCTCCGCCGCCCTACCCTGCCCGAAGCTCAGTTCGAAGACGGTCGGCAGGTTTGTTTTCAAGAAATCGCGGCGTTGGAAGACGACTTGGCGCAACGAGCGATTTTGCAGCTTCGACAAAATATTTATGGCAGCGTCGATGGGCGGTATTCCGAAGGGTCGATGGAGTCGGTTGCCAGTCTGACGATTCAGGACGTACAGGATTTTTTCAAAGCTCACTATCGCCCCAATGGAATGATCATTGCGTGTGCGGGGAAAATCGATTTTGATTCGCTGAAGGATCACGTCGAAAAGCTGTTCGGCGATTGGGAGCCCAATGAGATCTCGCCTGCTGACAATGTGATCGCGACTCAAAATTATCAGCACATCGAACACGAGAGCGAGCAAACGCATATCGCGTTGGCTTATCCGGGGTTTACGTACTCGGCGCCTGAGTTTTATTTGAACCGGGGTGCGGTGGGCGTGCTTAGCGGCGGGATGAGTTCACGGTTGTTTACCGAAGTCAGAGAAAAACGTGGTTTGTGTTATAGCGTGTTTGCGAGTTGTCACACGCTGTTGGATAGTGCTTCTGTGATTTGCTACAGCGGCACGTCCAGCGATCGGGCTCAAGAAACGTTGGACGTGATTGTTGAGCAATTGCAGTTGATGGCCGACGGCATTCACGAAGACGAGCTTCGCCGGTTGAAGGTGCAGATTCGCAGCGGCATGATCATGCAGCAAGAATCCTGCCGTGCTCGAGCTCGTTCGATTGCTACTGATTGGTCGCACTTGGGGCGAGTCCGGTTGTTGGATGAGATCAATGATACGATCAATTCGTTGACCGTGGACTCGATCAACGAGTTTTTGCGAGAACAGCCGCCTGCTAATTTTAACGTCGTCACTCTGGGGCCAAGCCCGCTGAAGCTTAAAGGGTAAACCATGGAATATCGACAGCATAAACTCGACAACGGCCTAGAGATTTTGGCCGAATGCAATTCACAAGCTTATACGTCCGCGTTTGGCTTTTTTGTGCGCACCGGTTCGCGAGATGAAACGGCGGCCGTGGGCGGAGTGAGCCATTTTTTGGAACACATGGTCTTCAAGGGCACGCCCAATCGGACGGCCGCTCAGGTGAACCTTGAGCTGGACGAAATGGGTTCGTCTAGCAACGCTCGCACCAGCGAAGAGAGTACGATCTATCATTCGTTGGTTTTGCCGGAGTTTCAAACGCCGATGGTTGAGCTATTGAGCGACATCATGCGACCTTCGTTGCGTGTGAATGATTTTGAAACTGAGAAGCAGGTCATCATTGAAGAAATCAAAATGTACGACGACCAGCCGCCCTATGGTGGCTACGAGCGAATCATGCGCGAGTTTTATGGCAGTCATCCGCTGGGGAATTCTGTTTTGGGGACGGCCGAAACGGTGGGCGAGTTGACGGCCGATCAGATGATGGAGTACTTCAAGGCTCAGTATAGTCCGTCGAATATTTGTATTGCCGCTGCAGGCAAGATCGATTTTGATGCGTTGGTTGCTGACGTGCAACGTTGTTGTGGCGGTTGGGAGTCATTCGATGCGGTGCGTCCGAATCCGAAACCAGAACACCAGCATGGTTTTAAAACGATGCATAAACCACAGTCGAGTCAGCAGTACATTTTGCAGATGGCTCCTGGTTGTGCGACCGAGGATGAACTGCGTTACGCGACTTCGATCATGACGTCGATTTTGGGCGATGATAGTGGCAGCCGGTTGTATTGGGAGTTCTTGGATACTGGTTTGGCAGAGTCGGCAGGCATGGGCAGCTATGACCATTTGGGCTGCGGCGGGATCATGACGTATTTGTGTTGTAGTCCTGATAAAGCTCAGGCGAACATGGAGCGTTTGAAAACGCTTCAGCAAAAGATCTATGCGGAAGGCGTCACGCAGAAGGAGCTTGATTTGGCCAAGCGTAAGATTGCGTCGCACATTGTATTGGCCAGCGAGAAAACGAATACGCGAATGTTTTCGATCGGATCGCAGTGGTTGGCTGGGCAGAAGTTCAAAACGGTGGCTCAGATCGCCGAGATCTACGAGTCGATGACGCTGGCTCAGGTCAATGAAGCAATTAAAGCGTTCCCATTGGACAAAAGCATGACGGTCGTGGTTGGCCCAAAAGAGGACTTACAGCCGGTTTAGTGCGGTAGCTTTCGGGTAAAACACGGTTTTACGGTTGAAGGTCCTAGCCGTTTTATGGGAAAGCAGTCAAAATGGGCCACCGAGCCCGCGATCCGCTTTTGGCGGTTTTCCCGCCGCGATTGGGGGCTCGACAGTAGGCCATCATTGAATGACGAACCGACAGCCTACGGTAAGTTACGGAACAGAAAACATGTCTCAAGCTCGGACGATCGTGTCAGCTCGCAAAAAACTTAACATCCCTGAAGGCACTTGGATCCAGTGCCCCGACTGTAAGCAACCGGTCTGGCATAAGGAGCTCGAAAAGAATCGTCGAGTCTGCCCGCTGTGCGAACATCACATGTACGTGTCGGCGATGCAACGAATCGCACAAGTGCTGGACGAGGGTACGTTCGAAGAGTGGGATGGCAATCTGTTGTCCGGTGACCCGCTGGAGTTTCAGGACAGTCGAGCTTACACCGAACGGTTGAAAGCCGAACGTAAAAAGACCGGGCTCTCCGATGCTGCGATCACTGGCACGGGGATGATTCGTGCTCGCCGAGTGGCGATCGGAATTACCGACTCTCAGTTTATCATGGGAAGCATGGGATCGGTCGTTGGCGAGCGGTTGACTCGGTTGGTAGAAAAAGCGACAGAGCAAAATTTACCGTTGATCATTATCAGCGGCTCCGGCGGTGGTGCTCGGATGCATGAAGGCATTTTATCCTTGATGCAAATGGCGAAGGTTTCCGCGGCACTAGCCCGTTATGACAAAGCCGGCGGATTGTTTATCTCGGTCCTGACAAACCCGACGATGGGCGGCGTGGCGGCAAGTTTTGCTTCGCTGGGTGACGTTGTGTTTGCAGAACCCAAAGCGTTGATCGGATTCGCGGGACCGCGAACGATCAAGGCGACGATTCGAATCGAATTGCCAGCGGGTTTTCAAACCAGCGAGTTTTTGCTGGAGCACGGTTTCATTGACCGAATCGTTGATCGCTCGAAGCTGAAGTCTGAGATCGCTCGCACGATCGATTACTGCGGCAAGTAGGCTTAGGTCGCGATGGTGCTTCCGGCATGGCCTTACGGCAGCGGGATGTTCTGCAGCAAGATTTTGACTTCCATTGGTACGATCGCGGCGGGAGTTTCGCATTTGAGTGTCATCGCCGATGGGTCGTCGCCGAAGTAGTAGCGAATGCCAACGGTGTTTTCGTTTCGCCCTGCCGATTCTTTGGCCAGCGGTAGATATTCTTTGCCGTCTTTGTCGATCAGTTTCAGCGGGTTTTCAAAGATCCAGCTCATGTGAGATTCAAGGGCGTCTCCCGTTTGGTCAAAGCTGTATTTAACCAAGATCCCAAACAGCTCCTCGTTCTTTTCAATTCCGTTCAGGGAAACGCTGACCGCGGCTTTGGATTGTTTGTAGCCGGGTTTCAGTCGGCCAATTTTTCTGAACTCAAACGTCTCGGATCGACCCGGCATCACGGCTTTCAAAGTTGCCTCAAGCTTGCTGATCTTTTCGACTTGGCGATCGACTAGCCCGATGGGAATCGAGAACTCGACTTCTGGGATTTCGGGTTGGACGGCAGCCGAGAAGGTGGCTGCTGGATTGGGCAGTTGAACTTTGTCATCGAATTCGTCGATCACGGAAACGCTGCTGGCAGGGATCGCCAGCGTGATCGGAGCGAGTCGAGGTTCCCAACGAACTCGAATGCGGATTCCGCAGTAATCAAGTTCTGGATTCTCAAGGTTACGGCGAGCGGAAACTTGCACGACGCTGGTTTGGAAAATGCCACTGGCGTCCATTGGAACGGTGACGGCATTGGTTGCCGGTACGAGCAGGAGTTCGCCCGCTGTGCCCCCAAACGTGTTGGCTCGTACTTTTGCTTTGGCTTCGAAGATTTCCATCGCTTCCCAGAACGAAGCCTTTTCGATTTCTAAGTCGACTTTTCGATCTTGGATTTGGGCGTCAAGTCCGTCAGCCCAAACGATTTTGTTACCGGATTGCTTGGCAATTTTGTCGGCAGCTTCTTTGACCGAGAAATTTCCTTTCAGTGAGATCAGTGTTGGTTTTACGGCTGCCTCAACGACAACGGTTTCTAGTGCTTTGCGGATTCGGCCGAGCCGTTCGATGGTGTCTGTCGGTGAATCTTCGGTGACGGGATCGAGGTAATCAAGAGCAAGGGCGCCCAGCTTGATAATCGCTGCTTCGGCGTTGTCGCGGACTTCGATCGACGGATCGTCAAGTTTCTGCTGGAGTTCTGCGGCTTTGATCGCAATCTTCATCTCGTCGACCGGTTCGTCCGCAGAGTCTTGAGCGGTTGCACTTACGGTGAGCAAGGTCAAGCAGGTCAACACGGCTGTCAGCATCGCTGCGGATCGAACACATAAGTCACGCAGGAGCTCTCGTTGTAAGCGAACGTTGCGATCGGTCGTGAAATTCATGATGTTCCTAAAATCAAATTCCAAGCGGATGTCAGTTAGTCATTCTAGCCGATCCAAATTTTGGTTGGGAATTTAATGATGGTTCGGGACGTAATTATTTTTCGGGATGTCCGGCAGGCATTTTGGGTTCGCGATGCGAGTAATATTTTGGCTGGTGGAATTTCTTAACAACAAAGGATTCGCAACCTACAGTTTTAAACGCACCTCTGTGTTTTGCTATTTTAAAGAATCCGTCATGATCAATCGGCTATCTCTCGTTTTGTTTTCCTTCGCTTTGTTTTTGCCCAGCGATGGCTGGGGGCAAGTGACCAACGAAGTTATGGTGAGCGTGCCTTACAAGAGTAAGGAGTACGTTGGGCAACCGTTGGCTTGGGACGGGAAAGAGGTCGTTTTGTTCCGTCGGGACGGTCGAATTACCCAGTTGCCTGCGAAGGATATAAAGAACTTAGAGGTTGTCGAGGATCATTATAAACCTTTTAACCGCGATGAAATGGTGGCTAAACTGCGAAAAGAGTTTGGTGGCAGGTATCAGGTTTCACCAACAAAGAACTTTGTCGTAGTGCACCCGCCGGGCAGCGCTCGAAAGTGGGCTCAGCCGTTTCAAGATTTGTATTATCGGTTCGGCGTGTACTTTAAATCGCGAGGTGTTGAACTGGAGGAACCGCCGGTGCCGTTGGTGGCGATCGTCTTGAAGACTCGCAATGAGTACGACCGGTTCATCAAAGATTATCAACCGGGCATGGAATACAGCGCTGGGTACTACAGTTCGCGCAGCAATCGAATTATTACTTACGATCATTCAAACCAAGCAAAATGGCGGTCCAGCGAAGATACACTGGTTCACGAAGCGACCCATCAGACGGCTTACAACACTGGGATTCATCGTCGTTTTGCAAGTCCGCCGCGCTGGGCGACTGAAGGGTTGGCTCAACTGTTCGAAGCCAAGGGGATCAACAATAGTCGGCACTACGGCGATCTATCGGATCGAGTTAACGCTCAAGCGTTACGTGAGCTGATGAAGCTTTATCAAAAGGAAAAGGTCGCTGGTGCGGTGCAACAACTGGTGCGGAGCGACGAAATGTTTCGAACAGATTTAAGCAAGGCATACGCAGTTTCTTGGGGAGTATCGCTGTTTTTAGCTGAAAACTACCCCAAGAAATACGTTGCTTACCTGGCTCATGACGGTGACCGCGAAGCCTTTCGCCCGCATTCTGAAAAAGCGCGTGCGAAAGACTTTGCAAAGTTCTTTGGCGTCAACTTCAATAATTTTGATGCTCGAATGAAAACCTTTTTTGCCGATCTGAGCAAACGGCAAAAAAAGTAGTTCGATCGATGATTAGTGCTTGTCCCAATCCCCCGAAGGTTGTGGGATAAGCGACTAGATAAACTCGTTGCGAATTGCCCATACGGCAGCTTGAGTACGGTCGTTTACATCCAGTTTGCGCAGGATGTTTTGAACGTGCTCTTTGACGGTTTCGACGCTGATGCCAAGCGACTTGCCGATTTCACGATTCTTCAAGCCCATCGAAACGTGGCGGAGGACTTGAGTTTCGCGATTGGTCAACGGGCTTTCAGAATCAAAATTCCGCGCCCGTTTCATTCGCGTCTTTGTCGTGACCAGCAAGCTATTCTGGCTGGTCGGAGTGCCCAGAGCAGCTTGCCTGATGGCTTCGGTGACAGTTGACATTTCAGATGTTTTGAGAATGAATTCATAACATCCCAGAGCACTGGCTCGGGCGATGTTGGTTGGGTTGTGAAACGCCGTGTAGACGATCACTTGACAATCGGGCACTTCAGTTTTGATTTGCTCGAGTGTTTTGAGGGCGTCGTGGCCACCTAACCGAACTTCGGTTACCAGTAGGTTTGGACGGTGTCTTACCACCGATTCGACTAGTGTTTCTGGAGAGTTGGCGACTTGCACGACGTCCATCCCTAAATCGAACGCTTCCCGCGAGATTCCCTTGCAAACGATCGGGTGATCGTCTGCCAATACGATTTTTACAGACATAGTAATAGAAGACTAAAAAAGAGTAGAGGTGCGCGGTTCAGTAGAGGTTTTGGCAAGTCGATCTAGATCGTTTGCCATCGCATCCAGCACAAACCGCATAAATAAGATCAGAAGAGGCTTTCGATGATACCGTTTCAAAAACTTGGCACAATGCAATTCTAGGTAATTCTATTGGGTGGGGGCAAATTCAGGGGTTTTTGGTTCTTCTAGGGGGTTGCCGATGTTTATTTGAAAAGCGGTTGGATTTTCACATCGAGCAATCAAAAGATGACCTAAATAAACACATGTGGTTATTTATCACCATCGCCCATCATTTTTTATTTGCCGCCGCAGTATGAACTCGCTATCTAAAAATACACAGTCAAAACCTCGTCACGTTTTATTGGTTGACGACGACCGTCATCTTCTCGATTCCATGGGAGGATGGTTAGCTGGAGACCAAGGATACGTGGTGTCTATGGCGGCTTCTATCGCAGAAGCAATGGCTTGCGTTGAAGCCGAAAATTTTGATCTCGCACTTGTTGACCTGCGCTTGGGTGCTGAAGACGGGATGGAGTTGATCGCTAAGCTGAAGAAGCATCGCCCTCACTTAACAACGATGTTGATGACCGGTTATGCCAACATCGACACCGGCGTTGAGGCAGTGCAAGCAGGTGCGTTTGATCTGCTCACCAAACCGTTAATCGACGACGAGATTTTGCTAGCTTTTGATCGCGCTTTGTCGCAGCAACAAGTTATTGAAGAAAATGAAAAGCTGAAGTGTCAGCTGGAAAAACGTTTCGGCCGCAACAGCATCATCGGCAACGATTTTCGAATGCAAAAGACCTTCGACATGGTCGACAACATCGCTGATACTAAAGCGACGGTTTTGATCACCGGTGAAAGTGGTACTGGTAAGTCGATGATTGCTCGGGCGATTCATCAACGTTCCAATCGCCGCAAAGCTCCTTTCGTAGAAGTGGCTTGTGGTGCGTTGCCAGAGAATTTGCTTGAGAGCGAGTTGTTTGGCCACGTCAAAGGTGCTTTCACCGGAGCCGCGGGAAACAAAGTTGGTAAGTTCCAGCAAGCCAACGGTGGTACGATTTTTCTAGACGAAATCGGTACCGCGTCACCGGGGCTACAAGTAAAGTTACTACGCGTTTTGCAAGAACTTGAGTTCGAACAAGTCGGTGGTGCAGAGACGTTCAAAGTTGATACGCGAATTGTGTTGGCGACCAATGAAGATCTTTCCGAAGCGGTTGCTGACGGGCGCTTTCGCCAGGATCTGTACTACCGTGTTAACGTGATCAACATCGAATTACCATCTTTGCGAGAACGGTCTTCGGACATCCCAATGCTGGTTCAGCATTTCTTGAAGAAGGTTTGCGATGAAGAGAATAAGCAAATTGAAGGATTCGATCGTCCAGCTTTGGACGCGATGCAGCAATACAATTGGCCAGGCAATGTTCGCGAACTTCAGAACATTGTCGAACGAGCGGTGTTGTTGGGCAAAGGTCCGCAGCTGAGCAGTCCGGATCTGCCGAGTCACATTCATGCTTTCGCTTCGACTCAAGTTGCCGTCGCTCCACGTCAAGGACGTCAAACGCTTAAAGAGGCCCTCGAAGGTCCCGAGCGTCAGATCATTTTGCAGTGCTTACAAGAAAACAATTGGAACCGTAACGCGACTGCTGATCAGTTGGGTGTGAATCGAACAACGCTCTACAAAAAAATGAAAAAGCTGGGCTTGGACGAACCAAGCATGCTTGTTTCGCAGTAAGCAAGGTAAGGAAGTGCCGAAAGTAAAGAGGCTAGTGGCTGGTCCCACTAGCTTCGTTTAACTTGACGCTGTGATGCTTGGCCGCGGGTGATCCAAGTCTGCCTATTTGGAAATCTTGTTGGTGGTGATCCCGACCACAACGGCACAAACCGGGGCGCCGGCAAAGCAGGCGATTGCCCAAGTTGTTTTGCCAAAGATCAAGTAGCCGATCCCCGATGCGAAGAACGCTCCGACGATCACCGCCAATGGTTCTTCGGATCGAAGAGCGTGACCGCCCAGTAAATTGGTGTTAACCTATGGGACACCGTTCAAAGCTAAAAGGTATCCCAGTGAAGCTACGGAAACGGCTTCATTACTTCTTTTTTAATCATTCCAGTTTAAAATGACTTTGCCGCATTGGCCGCCGAGCATCACGTCGAAGGCGTCTTGGTATTTTTCGCAGTCGAAGCGGTGAGTGATCATTTCACTCAGTTCGAGTCCGCTGTCGATCATGGCGAGCATTTTGTACCACGTATCGTACATCTGCCGGCCGTAGATTCCACGCAACGTCAGGGCTTTCAAGACTGTTTTTCCAATGTCCAGCGGGAACGGTTGTGAAGGCAAACCCAGCATGGCAATGTTGCCTCCCATGATCATCGTATCGATCATTTGTTTAAGTGCTGGTTCTGCACCACTCATTTCGAAACCGACATCAAAGCCTTCTTGGATGCCGATGGATTTCATTTTGTCGGTCAACGATTCATTGGCAACGTTGACGGTGTGAATTGCCGGATTAATTTTTTTGGCAAACTTCAAACGCCACTCGTTAATGTCAGTGATCACGATTCTTCTAGCCCCCGCTTTACTGGCAACTGCCGCAGACATAATCCCGATCGGACCGGCACCGGTGATCAAAATGTCTTCACCGACCAAATCAAACGTCAATGCCGTGTGAACCGCATTGCCCAGTGGATCCAGAATCGCAGCGATGTCCATCGGCAAATCATCTGGCAGCGGAATCACATTGAACTCCGGCAGCCGAACGTATTCAGCAAACGCTCCCGGCAGATTCACTCCGATGCCCTTGGTGTCCGGGTCCAAATGCCAGCGGCCGCTACGAGCATTGCGACTGACGTTGCCAACCACATGGCCCTCGCCAGAGACCCGGTCGCCAATCTTAACGCGTCGTACTGTTGAGCCAACTTCGACCACTTCGCCGCCGTATTCGTGACCGGTTACCATCGGCACTGGTACGTTGGCTTGGGCCCATGGATCCCATTTGTAAATGTGCATGTCAGTACCACAGATCGATGTGCGATGCACCCGAATCAAAACCTCGTTGGGTTGGATCGTTGGAATCGGAACGTCTTCCATCCAGATGCCAACTTCGGACTTGGCTTTGACGAGAGCTTTCATTGTTTCGGCCATGATCGGCTTTCAAAATATCTGAGGCAACATTGAGTGCATTGAGTGGTGGGTCGAGGCCTTAGTCTAGCTGTCGGTCTCGGGTAAGCCAACTCGTTTGATTTGCGAAAGAACTGGGATTCTTGCCTGCCCAAAACTACGTCGAAATCGTTTGGCTCCCTCGTCAATTGTGCTCAAATCCGTTCTACTAGAGAGATGGCTAACGAAGAAAAGAAATTGTATTTGCTCGACGCGATGGCGTTGATCTATCGCGCACACTTTGCCCTGATCCGCAGTCCGCGATTCACCACCGACAACCGTTGTACCTCCGCCGTATTCGGAGTCGCCAATACGGTTTTGGACATTATCAAAAAACAAAAACCGACTCATCTAGCGGTCGCGTTTGACACCCGAGAACCGACCTTTCGGCACGAGCGGTTCCCTGAGTACAAAGCTCAACGCGACGCCTTGCCCGAGGACATCGCCGAACAATTTCCGTTGATCGATCAACTGTTCGAAGCGTTGAACATCACCATGATCCGGCAGCCGGGTTTCGAAGCCGATGACATCGTGGGCACGATCGCTCGCGAAGCCGAAGTCGAGGGGTTTCAGACGTTCATGGTCACGCCGGACAAAGACTACACGCAGTTGGTGACTGAAAACATCACCATGTACAAACCCGGTCGACAAGGCAGTAGCTACGAGCTGCTAGGCATTCCCGAAGTGCTGGAGCAATGGCAAGTCGAAAAGATCGACCAAGTTGTCGACGTGCTGGGTTTGATGGGGGATTCAAGCGACAACATTCCTGGCGTGCCGGGCATCGGCCCCAAAACCGCTCAGAAGTTGATCGCCAAATTTGGTAGCGTCGAAAATTTGCTCGAGAATACCGACCAGCTCAAAGGCAAACAAAAAGAACGCGTCCAAGAGAACAAAGAACAGGCGTTGTTGTCCAAAGAACTCGTCACCATCTGCACCACTGTGCCGCACGACGTTGTTTTGGATGACTTGGCGTGGACGAACTACGACGAAGATAAACTCAAAGCGTTGTTTCTGGAGCTTGAATTCGACGGGTTGGGCAAGCGTTTGTTCAGCAAATCCTTTTCTGCCGCACCAACGCGACAGAAGAAGATCCGCGAAAAGCGTGAAAAAGAAATCCAAGCGACGCTGTTTGACGCGCCGGTTGCGCCAACCACGATCAAGACGAAGAATCATAATTACCTAACGATCAGCACCAAGGTCGGTCGCGCGGATTTGGTTAAGAAACTGCTGGAGCAGCCGCGGATTTGTTTTGACACCGAAACGACGGGCTTGGATCCGCGTGAGGCGTTGCCGTTGGGGATTTCGTTTTCGTACGAAACCGGCAAAGCGACTTACGTGACCATCCCCGAAGAACCGGCGATGGCTCAATCGGTGTTGGACGAGTTCCGGCCTGTGTTCGAAAACGAATCGATCGAGAAGGTCGGGCACAACCTTAAGTACGACATCACGTTGCTCAAGTGGCACGGCATCGAAGTCCACGGCAAACTGTTCGACACGATGCTGGCTCACTCGATGAAGGAGCCCGAGATGCAACACGGGTTGGATTACTTGTCGAAGCTGTACCTTGGCTACGAATCGATTCCGACTTCCGATTTGCTGGGGCCCAAAGGCGAAGAACAGCGAAACATGCGCGACGTGCCAGTGGAGATTGTGGCCGAATACGCTTGTGAGGACGCGGATGTGACGTTGCAAGTCGCCGATAAAATCGCGCCTGATTTGGAGTCGCGTGGCGTGGCGGAGGTTTGCTACGACGTCGAGTGTCCGTTGATTCCGGTCTTGGTTGACATGGAACACGAAGGCATTGGGCTGAACGTAGAGGCTTTGGTGAAGTACTCGGTTGTTTTGGCAGAAGAGATCGCGGGCCTAGAAGAAAAAATCTATCTAACTGCCGGACGCAAATTTAACATCGGTTCGCCAAAGCAGTTGGGTGTTGTGTTGTTTGAAGATTTGAATCTGGTCGACAATCCAAAGAAAACCAGCACCGGTCAGTATTCGACTCGGGAAGCCGAGCTTCAACGTTTGGCGCCCAAGCATGATATCGTCGCGGATATTTTGGATTTCCGAACCGCGATGAAGCTCAAGTCCGTTTACGTCGATCAGTTGCCGGCGGCGGTGAACCCTAAGACCGGTCGCCTGCACACGCACTACAGTCAAAGCTGGACCGCGACCGGTCGGATGCAGTCGGTGAATCCGAACTTGCAAACGATTCCTGTTCGTAAAGAACGCGGCCGCGAAATCCGCGCGGCGTTTGTGGCGCGTGATGCCGACCATTTGATTCTGTCGGCGGATTACTCGCAGGTGGAATTGCGGATCATGGCGGCTTTGTCCGGTGACGAGGGAATGCTGGCGGCGTTTGAGTCGGGCAAGGATATTCATACCGCGACGGCAGCGAAGGTTTACAAGATACCGATGGAGGAAGTGGATCGCGAGATGCGGTCCAAGGCCAAGATGGTCAACTTCGGCATCTTGTACGGGATCTCCGCGTTTGGTTTGCAGCAGCGTTTGAATATTCCTCGTAAAGAAGCCGTGCAGTTGATCGAGGGCTATTACGAGAATCACCCGGGCGTGCAGGCGTGGATTGATAAGACGATCGCGTTTGCAGAAGAGAACGGTTACGTGAAAACGCAAACCGGCCGTCGCCGTGAGTTGCGAGATATCAATAGCCGCAGCAAGACGATTAAAAACCAAGCCGAACGATTGGCGATGAACAGCCCGATTCAAGGCACGGCGGCGGATATGTTGAAGCTGGCGATGATCAAGGTTCATCGAGCGTTAAAGGACGGCGGGTTTAAAACGAAGATGTTGCTGACCGTTCATGACGAATTGGTGTTCGACATGTTGCGTTGCGAAGCAGATGAAGTGCAGCCCGTGATCGCCGAAGCGATGAAGACCGCGCTGCCGTTGAACTGCCCGATCGAAGTCGAGATGGGCACCGGTGAGAATTGGTTAGAGGCTCATTAAAGTTGTCGCCTGTCGTTCCAAGAAAGAGCGTGGCAGCACGGAAGAAGCGTGGCGTGATTTGATTTGTTGCAAAAAAACGCGGATATTTTTTGGGCTTGATCTGTGGTTGGTTTCGAGGCCTCCAAGCCCGGTTTCGGAGTGAAAAACGGTCGAAAACCGAGCTTCTGGTTTTGTATCAATCAAACTCTTCTTCGTGCCGTTCGATCAGGAGAGTGGTTGACGCCGAAATCGATTCTTACCCCGACAAAAGCCGACGTTTTTTTCTTGCTAGCACGAGTGGTCGCTATCGCAGTCAGGTTTTGTGAAACGAGAAGGCAATCTATAAATAGGCGTGGGAAATTAGTTCGTTGCTTTCAGGTCTACGTCGAAATGAAATTTCGTTTTCGCAAAAAGAAGATTACCCCTCCTGTCATTTTTGACGCCAACTTCTATGTCGAGAACCATCGAGATTTGATCGCCGATCAGGAGCCGTACCGGCACTACTGCGATCATGGAATTCGGTTGGGGTTAGATCCACATCCAATTTTCTCTACTCGCTACTACCAAGACACGCATTTGTCGGCGAATCATTCGGCCAATCCGATCGACCATTATCTCGCCAACGCGAAAGGCCAAGCAGTACTCGACCCGCATCCGCTGTTTGATTCGCTCAGCTATCAGGAGCAAGTTGGAGACATCGATTCGAACCAAACACTGTTCGAACATTTTCTACAGCACAACTCAGTTAACATGGCATCGCCGAGCGTTTTCTTTGACACGCCGAAGTATATCGAGCGATACCCGGAAGTTGGCCCTTCAGGTTTCAACGGGCTGTATCATTTTCTGCGCTTTGGCCAAAAGCAGGGGCGATTAAAATCCGTAGCTTTGGATTTGGTGAAACGTGTGATGCAGCGGGAGCAGCGACCAGCATCGCATCAGTTCGTCGGTGACACTCAACGCGATGTTAGTTTTCTGGCAAGTTTGCTGGGTCTGGATCGAGACAAACCGACGGTCGTGTTGGCGGCGGAGTCGGCTGATTTCGAGTACGCCTATTTGTTGAAGAAAATTTCGTTGTGCTACGGTTCGAGTTACGACGCGAACGTGGTGCATTTGTTTGGGCAAGACTCTGAAGCGACGGACGAGTTTACGGTGCTGGGGCCGACGGCTTCACCGGATACCGATCCGGAGCACCCTTATCTGGAGTTTGGCAATCAGTTATTGTTTCAAATTGTTGACCACATCAATTCAGTTGGCACGGTTTATGTTTCCAGTAAGCACGGAAAGGTGTTCGAGCACTTGGTCAAAACGCCCAGTAAGTTTCATTTGTTGGCGCCGGGGCGTTTAGCCGAAGGGTTCGCAGAAGCACTCAGTCAAAACAAGAGTAAACTCAAAACGATCCTGTTGCCGGCTTGTGAAAGTGCCGGCGAAGTGGCCAACAGCGATCGCGCGGGCGTCTCGATTGCGGAGTTTGATTTTGAATCCGCAAACCGCCCACCGGTGGATGTTGGTGACAAAAACAAAACGCCAATCGATCTGAAGCAAGCTTTTGGAATGGATCCGGATGCTCGTTTGATTGTTGGTGCGGGAGGCTTGAATTTGCGTTCGGGTTTGGATCGCTTCGTTGCAACCGCGATTGCTCACCTGAAAGCCAAAGGAAACGCAGGAGATCGCTTTGCGTGGTTTGGGAAATTGAACGCTCGGGATTTTGAATTCGCGCAGGTTTTGATGGAGGATCTCGTAACCGCAGAACTGCAAGATTGTTTCTTGGTGTCGGATGAAATGAATTTATTCTGCGCGGGGGTAAATTCGGCCGACGTGGTCTTGTTGACTCAGCGCACCGGATGTCAACAAACGTTTATTGCAGAAGTTTTGGCCGAGAAAACGCCGGTCGTTTGGTTTGCAGGTGATCCGCATAAGGAAGCGCATCTTGGTGAAAGCGATCCGTTACGTACCAGCGATGTGCAATCCGCGACCGCCACGATAGCGTCGGTGCTGACCGATTCGACAATGCAAGTCGAAGCTGCCAGCAACAATCGGCGCCGGGTGGAAAAACTGCATTCGGTTGATCGGTTGGTGCATCAACTTTCGGATCAGCTTCAGGTGGCTTCGATTCAAAATGATTCAGATGGAGATACCGATCAAGCCGGAGCAGCAATTTTGCCGTTCTTGCGTTCGAAGGATCGTCGCCGAGTCGTGTTTGCGACGCCGACGTGGCAAATCAGCGGGGTGAATACGTTTATTGAAACGTTGGTTCGCGAGCTGAACAAACGAGATTTTGAAGCTTCGATTTTGTTTACAACCCCGTATGCGATGACGCTTGACAAATCGTTGTTGCCCGACGTGCCGACCAAGATTTTGACCACTCGCCAAAATCTGCCGCCACGTCAACTTCGCAAGCTACTTCATAGCCATTTGGAAATGATGGCGCCTTGCGTGTTTATGCCGAACTACGACTTCGCGGCTTCGGCGGTTTCGATGAATTTGTCTGACAGTGTTGCGACGCTGGGGATTTTGCACAGCGACGACCCGGCTCATTACGTTCATGGTTATCGGATGGGGCCTTATTGGGATGGGATCGTTTCGGTAAGCCAGTTCATCCACAACAACTTGATGTCGCTCAATCCGACCTTTGCCGATCGCTCATCCGTGATTCACTACGGTATTGAGGACGCGGGAGATGTGATCAAGGCGAAACGCGAATCGTCGGAAAAGCTTAAAGTGATTTACACAGGCCGGATCGTCCAAGAGCAAAAACGAATCATGGATTTCGTCGATGTTGTGAACCGGTTGGCTCCGCATTCGAATCGATTCGAATTTTCGTTTGTTGGTGACGGTGACGAAATGGGAGACTTCCGGAAGCGAATGCAAACGCATATCAATTCTGGGATGGTTAAAATCCTTGGACGAGCACAGCCGTCGCAGATTCCGGGTCTGCTGAGAAACGCTCACGTGTTTGCTTTGACTTCGGAGTTTGAAGGATTGCCGTTGTCGCTGTTGGAATCGTTGTCTGCTGGGTTGGTGCCTGCCGTTACCGAAATCAAAAGTGGCATCATGGAGATTTTGACCCACGAAGAAAACGCCATGTTGGCACCAGTGGGTGACGTCGATGCGTTGGCAGCCAACTTGTTAAAGCTCGCCAATGATCCCGACATGTTTGAACGGTTGAGCAAGGCTTCGCGGCAGACATTGTTCGATAAAAAGTTGGTCGCTGGCGACATGGCCAGTCAGTACGCCGAGATTCTGGATCGGTTGTTCAATGAGATGGAAACGCCCAAAGAATCAGATTTGTCGAAGCTAATTCACTGCCCGCATATCGAACGCATGTTAAACGTCGCCTAGTCATTGTCGCGAATTTGTGCTCCGAACACCTTGAGATAGATATCTACAATGCCCAAAAATCTTGTCATCCTGCTCTCCCGCCAACGAAGCGGCACCAACGCGCTGCGGTCGGTTTTAGAGTCGCACCCGAAGATTCATTGTTTCTTTGAAATCATGAGCTATGCGGAGAAGGATCTAAAACGCAAAGAAAGTTTTATTTCGTTTGCCAAGAACCAGTGTGGTGACCGGTATGACGATCCAGCCAATCATTTGCCGATTTTCCAGGAGTTCGTGCAGGTGTTGCACGCAATGCATGACAAAGAAATCACCGTCATCGATCTGAAGTACAACAGCACACATCACGTTTCGGCTCAATGGGCTGATCTACACGAGCGGCCATTATTTAATTGGTTTCAAGCGGCCGAGGTGCCCGTAATCCGGTTGAGACGCAACAACAATTTGAAGTTTTTGTTGTCGAACCAAATCGCAATCATGCGGCAACAATGGCATGACACGGACGAAGATGGAAAACCCGAGGCGATGAACGTGGTGGTGCCTGATGAGACCGGCGACATGGACTATCTGCTGCATCGACTCCGTGGGCTGCAATTGGAAGACTGGATCCTTGATGTCGACTTCAGCGGCTACGACCACCTTTGCGAGATTACTTATTCGGAAATGTTCCCCGAGCTTGGTTGTGCGTTGAATCAGAACGTACTGCAACGAGTAAGCGATTTTTTACAGATCGATTGTGAGTTTAATCCGAAGCCTTGGAGTTCCAAATCGGTGCCGCGCCCGTTGTGGGAGGTGATCAAGAATTGGCGACAAGTCAGTGCGGCGTTAAGAGGCACTGAGTTCGAGCATTTTTTGGCTGACGAGCCGATGTTTCAGAACGGAAGATTTCAGCAGCCAGTTGCTCAATCACCGATTGCCTTTTCTACCGCCGCGGAATTGTTGGCAAAGTTTTCATCGCGGTAAGCGGCATTGTTGGCAGCCGTTGATCAGGTGATTATTTCATCGCCTGCGGTTGTTCGTGTTCAATCGCCGTGCCGACATCGATCTGCAACTGCTGGTTCAAAGGCTCGCCCGCAAGGCATCGAGTGCAGGTTTTTTTTCGAATGCCTGTAGTCCCGTGTTTGGGGCTACTTGAATTGGCTCAGTCT
>JALZWN010000279.1 GCA_023300235.1 Mariniblastus sp. | reverse complement strand
CGTCAGGATGCCCTTTTCTGCATTCTCAGGATTGTGCTCTTTTAGATACGCGATGAATTTTTTTCGTAGATCGAGCAGCTGAGTCTTCGTGTCCTGGGCCACTTTGCGACTGATCGCGGCAAACTCATCGAGCATTTTGTCTTGAGGGTTCGAACCGTCATGCTTTTCACCGATCACAGTGGGAGTACAAAGGATGACCTTTGCGCCGGCATTATTGACTTGCTTGATGATGGATTTCAGACCCGATTCAAAATCTTCGGGGGTCGTTCCCTTCCTGCCGCTTTCGACCACATTCGGATGCGTCCAATGCCAGACGTCGTTGATCCCAATATAGATCACGACGACGTTCGGTTTCTTCTTTAGCACATCGCGATCAAGACGCTTTAAAAGGTCAGGCACTCGATGTCCTGAAATGCCTGCTCCGATTAGCTCAATCTTCTTCTCTGGTAGCGTTTCTTTAAACGCCTTCGCAGCCAACGTTATGTAGCCCCCGTCCGCCACACCTGCTCTAGTGATTGAATCGCCAAAGAAGACGACTCGGTCGCCTTGTTGAAGCGAGGTTTGCGCGAACGAACTCGCCGCGAACCAGAAAGTACTGACGATACAAAGTATGAGTTTTGAGGTCATTGATCTATACATTGTTTAAATTCGGGTATTCTGAAAATTGCCAATGGTTTTATTTTTCAGTTTAATTTTGGCAACTTCGGTTTTGAATTGCTAGTCAACGGTAGCCTCAGATTGGTTTCGTTTTTCCTACCACGCAGCAACTTCCTTTTTGAGCTTGGATTTTTTGAAACCCGCCCGCTGACGGGCATGACCGCAGACTTAAGCATTGTTTGCCCAGCGTTGCCAGTTCGGTTTCAGCCATGTTTAGTCAGCTGCCCTGTTTGGCTCAGCCCGGCGACCAGCCTCAAAGGCTTGGTCTGCACAAACGCGGGGTTCGCGCAAGACGTCTGGCACCTCAAATTCTGCAACTAAGTGGAAACGGCCCAATGGCAACCATGCCGCCCCAAAGGGTGCCTTTATGGCGACGCATTCAATTTACCGGATGATTTAACTTGACATGAGCCTAAGAAGCCTTACAATGACCAATTCAAATATACTCCACTTTTCCAACTATTCAGTCTAGGATTTAACAATGAGAATAATGAGCTTTATGGTGGTGGCATTGCTCACCATCATCCCTTCTTCGCAATCAAATGCGGACATTGTATTTGAGGTGGGAGCTTCAACTGGTAATGGGCTTGCTTCGTTGGATGATCTTTCATCGGTTACCGGTGCAGCTAGGGCCAACAATACCAACACTAACTTTCGCGGAGTCCTTTTAGCTTCAGGTGCAGCCTCGGGGAATAACTTTTTGTTTGACGACGTTTTGTTAACCGATCCGACTACTGGAGTTGCGTTCACTTTCGACTTGAATTTCGCCCCCGGAAATGGGGTGACTTCCGTTACAGCTACCGGCGCGATAAACGGTAGCCTCGGTGAAGATAGCCCATCCAATACCTTTGAAGATGGCGATATCATCACGATATCGGTAACTGACATTAACCCAGTCAACGCTGGCGACATCGTTAATTTTGATGGTTTTGTCCAATTTGGAACCGACAATTCTGCTGATGGTGAAGGCTTCACTGTCAACGGTATCGACTACATTCGGGGCACTGCTACCAACGGAAACTCTGATCCGCGTCAAGGTATTAACCTCCCAGCAGGAACCAACAGCACACTCACTGGCACCCCTTTATTGGCGCAGAGTTCAGTTGACATTGAGTCGATTGGGACTATCTCCTTGCGTGGTGTAGCGGTTGAGTTTAGTAGTACCGCTGCAGTACCAGAACCGAGCTCTATTGCTCTTCTATCCTTTGGTGTGGTCGGTCTGATGGCTCGCCGACGACGCTAGAACCATTAGTAGTACAGTTAAAATTAAACCGGCACTTGTTTGTTTGACAAGTGCCGGTTTTTTTGTGCTTATGCAGTCGATGTTCCTGGCAGGACTTTTGCAACATTAAGACGACGTCAAAGCGGTGCAGCCATGGCCCAAGCACACCATTTCCATGGCTGAACCAGTGATTATTTTGGGCAAGCCTGACCGCATGCTCCTCGACAAGAACACCATAAGCGGTAAGCAAGCCTAAAGGTGATTGAACAGGATGTCATTAATGCTTGTTAGGATTAAGGTACTCGGTCCCCTCTAATGCACCTCCGCCTCAGTTTTCAGAGTGATTTACTGCGACGATCTTCGTAACGCTGATGGACTATTTCTTCTAGGTTGCAAGATGCATCAATCAATTTCCAGCCACGATCTTAAGCGTCTGTCCTGCGGCGATAGCAACTGATTCGTTAAGGTTAATCGTGATGCCGCTTTGATGCAGCAATAATTTTGCCGCTACCGGCGCTCCATCAAGCGTGACTTTTGCCGCAATGATCTGCTGGCCCTGTGGATTTAGCTTGATCGACTTTAACTTGACGCTGCCCCAATTTACACCCAGCTCCGCTGTCATCTTGCTATCGGCGATCGTTTGGCTGAACGTGCCCCAACCTTCGGCGGCGGTGAAAGGCGCGCGGAAGTTTTCTGGCTGCATGACTGGGTCGAAGCCGATCGTTCCAGCCGGTCCGTTGTACTCAAAACCGCAGGCGGCGATGAAGCTGCCGTAAGACGCCATCGCACGAGCATAGAAATCTGAGAACTCGACTTCGTTGTAGGGATTGCGTTTGGCCGGTGCGTAGCGGTCGTGAATCGTCCGCATAAC
>JALZWN010000278.1 GCA_023300235.1 Mariniblastus sp. | reverse complement strand
AAAAATTAGTAGCGTAGATTTCGAATGCAACCACAACGAAATGCAAAACTCAAGTTACGGGCTCTTTCGAAATTAAACGAATCACCACATTCAAACCCGTGATAAAAATCAAAGTAACCCAGCCACCTAAGGCCCAAATAAAACCGACCTCCAAGACCGCAGAATTACAGCTGAAAAAACTCAGCAACATCATCGTCGCGAAGACAGCAGGCACAGAAACCAAAACCGATTTTACCCAGCAGAACATCGCCTCCTTAACTTGATGCCTCTTGACGTCAAACTTCCCGATGCATGATCGAATCAAAGCCATTGCCCCCAGCACTGGGACGCTGACAAACAGCCAGGCAACCACCCCAAAGATCAGCCCGAAAAACCACGCGTTGCCCAAACCAGAACCGTAGAAGCAAACGCATGGGACAGCCACCAACAGATTTACCAACAGCGAGCACGGCAGTCCAATCGCGAGAATCGTTCTTGGTTGAAATTGTGTCATCGTTCACGTCCTATCGAAAGGATTCATTGCCTATCGAAAGCAATTGTATGGATTATGCAAATAGAATTGATGTAAAAACGAGTAGCCAAAGATTTGGCTTGGGGTTAAAATGTCAAACGCGGTAGTTAGTATCGCTTCTTTGCAAACAACTGCAAACGCATTGATGAACTGGAAGTGCTTGTTCAGCTGGTGCTGGCCACGGTCTTCAAAACCGTCGGGCTGCATGGAAATCATGTGGCCGGTGGGTTCGATTCCCATGCACTTCCGCCATCGATGGATTTCGCCTTTAATGGCTTTCGCCTTCGGGCGTCCCCCTCGATGGCCTCATTTCGACAGCCGATTCGACAAAGCCGCTGACTCAATCGACCCTCATCGAGTTATGATCCTGTGAATTTTGACGTTGATTTCACTATCCCGCAGCGTCATCGAGTTCGCTTCACGTCGGATTTGTCTGGAAAAGACTTCGAGGTTTTGACGGAACTGATGGTCGTCAACGACGAAGTTGCTCCGCCACCGAAGGTTCTACTGATCGTCGATCATGGCGTTGCCAACACTCCCGCAACTCGCCAATTGATCTCTCGCTTGACCGCCAGCAAACAAATCCGCGTCATGGATTGCAGCTCGGTCTCGGTCCGCCAATCGAACGAACGTTCCACGCCGTCATTCCCAAACCACGAACCAACGTCGCCGGCCTACGCCATGATGGGCGGCGAGATCTGCAAGAACGACACCGACGACGTTGAAAAAATACTCGGCTTGATCAATCGATTCGATTTTGATCGGCGTAGCTTTATCGTTGCCATTGGCGGTGGAGCGTTATTGGACACCGTCGGATTCGCCGCTGCGACGGCTCATCGCGGCGTACGCTTGATCCGCGTTCCCACAACCACACTGGCTCAATCAGATTCCGGCGTTGGCGTGAAGAACGCGATCAACTATTTCAACAAAAAGAACTGGCTCGGCACGTTCGCCGTTCCTTGGGCGGTCATCAACGACCAAGCAATGCTGCAGAGTTTATCCGAGCGAGATTTTTGCTGCGGCTTCAGCGAAGCGGTGAAAGTGGCGTTGCTTAAGTCGCCTGAAGATTTTGAATTCCTTTGCCACAATGCCGCCGGAATTCGTCAACGGGAACCTGACGTCACGTTCGAGGCGATCAAGCAGTCGTGTTTGCATCACTTAAAACACATCACCCAAGGCGGCGACCCTTTCGAAACCAAAGAGGCTCGACCGTTGGATTTCGGACACTGGTCGGCCCATAAACTCGAATCGGTCACCGAGTACCAAGTCCGACATGGCGAAGCGGTCGCGATCGGGGTGATGCTGGATTGCATTTACAGTTCACGAGTCCATGGCTTGTCAGAAGACGTCGTGCGTAAAGTCGGCGAGTGCTTTGCGGAACTGGGTTTGCGACTGTGGCACGACTCGTTGGACAACGCGGATTTGATATTGTCGGGTTTGGAAGAATTTCGCCAGCACTTGGGCGGCCGGTTGACGATCACGTTGCTAGAAGACGTTGGCAAGCCAGTCGACGTTCACGAGATCGACATGGTGCAGATGCGAAATTCTATCCGCGACTTGGACCAATGGTGCCAAGTGTTGCAAACTCGTGGCTAACGAGCATGCGCGATTAAGTCGGCCTCGCTCAGGGCGAGCAACGTGGAAACTGTTTTATCTTCCACATCGAAAACGCAAGTCATCTCTGAGCACGCAATCGTTTCAATCAGGTTGGGTCTCTCAGCTGCCTCCTCCTAATCCCGAGGCAACCTGATCAATCTTGGCGATACCTAGCATCAAGTCCGGCTTGGCGAAGCAGACGCGGCCTACTCAGATACAGCGTCCAACCGATGGACCACTAGGTTTCTGTATTGGTGATGCGACGTTGTCATCCAACGCGATGTGCAGACAAGCCACATCATCGATCTCTCGTGGGTAGCGGCGGAAACGCGTGGTGCGATTTCCTTTTTTGCCACCACCACCGGTACTGGCGTACCAGCCTTGCATTTTGTGATAACTTCCAAACCCGCCGGCAAACGATTCCCCGTCAAAAAGGTCGCTCGCCTTTTTCACTCCTGAACAATGCCAAAAGCTATTAACATCCCGAGCCTGAACCTCGGGGAACTTGATGGTTTCGAGCGGGCATTTGACTTGGTAGGCAATCGAGATCGGCCCCGAAAAAGTTTGCTTTAACCAAGCCGTGCAACCACGAGCGGGCATGTACAAATCAAGCATCCCGTCGTGAAACTCGACTCGCTCTTTCACCGGTTCGTCTTTTTCTTCGACCTGGATCGACCATTGACCCGCATCCAAAAAGTCGGTTTGGAAAAGCTGTTCACCGACCGTGAACGAGCCGACTCCGTAGCCAAGTACCTGAGAAGCGATTGTGATTTTTTCCGGCGGTGTTACCGACGACGATTTCGGCTCTGTTTCTTGTGCGACTCCGACATTCACAAGGCCGAAAGAATACACCGCCAACGCAAAGATTACTGCTTGGACATTTTTAGAAACGAATCGATTGAGCATGTTTGATTTTTAAAATGCTTGGTTGAATCAATGGCCTTTTAACCAGCCCAACAAAGTGTCTCGTTGCATTGCATGGCAGACAAGTTTTGGGGACATCACCTTTTCCGGCAAGCTTTCGTTGAACGCTCTTGTTAAAAGCTTTCTCATTGGCATCCACAAACTCACAAACATTTCCAGTTAGACGTCTCCCAACGTACCGCAATTCGCTAGAATCAGGACTACCGTCGCGGCGGCACACTCACATCCTCCCACTTCGAGAATCGAACCGATGAAACGCTCCATCATCATTGCAATCGCCCTGTTAACTTCGTTTGGTTCAGTGGCTCAAGCTCAAAACCAACAGCGGCGGGACTTGATCCAAGGCCTACTTCAGGGCTTGATCGAATCGCAGATTGATAAAGCACGGCAACCTCAGAGCCAGCCTTATCGTTCGCAACCGGGCCCCGGCCAACGCGGGCCCAACGGACAGACTGGCCGACCGGTCACTCCCAGCCGGCCCGTGAAAGTTGACGTCTCGCCAAAAATGCTATCCGCTCGCCGGACTCTCAACCAATGGAACCAAGCCGCGGGGAACTTAGTCATCGAACTCCGTCGCAACGAACAAGCCTCGCCGCAACTGCGACCTCTGCTGGCCGACTCGATGCGGTTTCAAGCTTCCGTTGGCGGGCTGTATCGTCGCGCTCAATTGTCGCCGACGCTGGCGCCACTAAAAAGCGACTTCGCCTCGCTCGACCGTGACTGGCGGATCATTAACACTCGACTTCAAGCGACGCGTGGTGTCCCGACAGGCTGCCAAGGCTACATCACCTCGATCAGCGATCTGGACCGACAACTCTGCACGACCTTTCAGCTGGAACCTCAAGTCAATCGACGTGAGCTGAATCGGCTAGCGGCGACGATGAACAACGATTTCGAACACTTGCTACGAGGCCTGTACTACAATCGCAGCAACCAAGGCAAGCCGCTAATTCGCGAAGGACAAAAACTACAAGCGAACATCGGTCAAGCGGCTTCATTGGTCGCCCATGGCAGCTACACCGAACTGGTCAATGCTTACAAAGGATGCCTCAACGATTGGCGCACGTTCAGCCGCAAGGCACTGAAGCTACGTGACCCGCGGCTGAAATTTTCGATACAAAACATTGAGGACCATGGCCGGTTGATTCAAGAACAATTGTTCATCCCGTTCGAACTCGACCGAGGATACCTTGCTTCGGTCACCGCTGATTTAACGATCGACTCAAATCAACTGTTCCAAAACATTTCGATGGCGGATCTATTGGAATTAAAAAACCCACAGGTGGTTCTCAACCGGGGTCGATCATTCACACAAGCTTGCACCAAACTGAATCAAGAAATCGAAAGCAACGTCGCCGAAGATCAACTCGCATGGTCTTATCTGGCGTTCAACAAAAGCTGGGATGCCGTTCAAGGTAATCTACGCGAATGCAAAAACCCGGTCGTTGATCAACGGCTGGACAACATCGGTTTGACCATCAATTCGCTCGGCGAAGTGCTCGGCGACAAAGCAACGTTAAGCCACGGCGAATTGGTGCACCTGTTCGAGGAACTGGACGCCGTGTGCCGTCAAGCCGCCTTCGATGCTCATCAATACATCGTCGACACTCGCTACACACCGACCTTTAATCAGCAGATCTGCGGCGGGCTTGACGACCTTCAACGGCAAGTTTACGCAGTCCATCGTGAGAGTGTAAGCCCGACTTACCGGGTTCAGCCGGCTTCTTTGCAACCGATTTTCCAACAATGGCAGACAGTTAAACCGCTGCTTAATCAATGCAAAGGCGCCGATAAGAACCGCTTTGCAGCGTACCGTCAGAATCTGGAACCGATGATGGTGAAACTTCAGATTCTGTATGGCAACTAGGGACTTAGGATCAGGCACGAAATAGGTTCCCGATTTCAAATGAGCAAAAATCCTAACCCGAATGCGTAAGCGAG
>JALZWN010000277.1 GCA_023300235.1 Mariniblastus sp. | reverse complement strand
GGAATGCATCCCAACCCAGCCTTGCAAATCTTCGATTTTTAGGCTGGGCTAGAGAAACTGCCAGCCCCTTGGGCTTAAACGATTCTCTTTCGTTTCTATCGGCAAGGGTTCTCAACCCTGAAAAAACACTGCCCTTTGAAGTCCCGGAATTATTCGCCGCTGCCACTAAAACCCCGGAAGAACCTCCGAGGTAAAAGCGACCACTAAATTCTCGGAAGAACCGAAAGCGAAACAAGGTGACGGCATCGCCGCGGTTTGAGTCACTCCACTCCGGCCAGTTCGCATAGGTTTGCGTCCAGCACCGCCTGCGGGCAACTCCACACTAAAAAGAACATCGCTTCTTGGCACCAGCGACCGACCGGATGGCCGCAAGTAAACCCGGCTCCCTTGGCCGCGACCATCGCCGCTTGCGTTGACCGCAGCACCAAGCTGTTCGCGTCCGCTCGTAGCTGCTCGTTGCTGCAACCAGGGTTTCCTTGCGTGGCTTGCAATAGCGTTTCCACCGACGCCTCAAGACTCGACTGCAACGACTCTGCTCCCGGCAGCAAGTCCGGCCGGCGTTCGGTTTGTTGTTTTAAATAATCGACCGCCGCTGCCGACAGGCCGAGTGCCAACGCGGACGATTGATAACTGCCCGTCGAAGGGGCCGCGGTCAGTGTCGCCAACGCATTTTCTACCGGCCCTGCCACGCAATCTTCGTTGGCAACGAACACGCCGTCCAAACGGACTCGTCCTGTATGCGTCTCTGACAACGCGATTAGATCAAACCCCGGATCAACGCTCACCCCTTCGGCATCGGTGCTGATCAAAGCCAAAATCTGTCGCGCAAACTGCACGCTTGGATCCGCCGGGCCGTCGTCCAAACAGGCCCCCACCAACAACAGTTTTGTATCATTGGCTCCGGTCACCCAGGGGCAAAAGCCGTTCAGCACAAACCCGCCGTCGCATTTTTCCGCCATCAATACAGGCTTGCGCAAATGCTGGCCACTGGTGGTCAAATGCGAAATCCCCACGGTGGCGGACGCTTCGCCGCTGATCAAATTCGGCAAACGCCGCTGCACTAAATCTTGATTCGGCGAAACAACGACTCGTTTGAGCGCGGCGATGCGCTGAGTCAAAACGAACGTGCTGGCCAAGCAGGATTGGCTCATCTTCAAATACGCCAGCGTCAGATCATGCACGCTCCAGCCAGCACCGCCTTGGTCGGTTGGCACGAACCATCGGTACACGCCGGCATCAGCCATTCGCGCAAGCTGATCGCTCGGCCACGGCAACCGGTTGCCTCTTGCGGCGGCAAGCTGCGAACTGCGGTCGGCGGCCAAGTTTTGGCAGAGCCGCACAAAGGCTTGGTCGTTGACGGTTTCGATCATCTAAACTTGGTTTCTTTAATGGCTCTATTGTTTAACGGATAGCCGGGAGGCGTCTGCGTTTCTGAACGCCGCTCAAATCATCGACGCCTACCGGCTACCCGTTAAACTGACTTGCTTCCAAACACTCACGCATAATTTCCACCGGATGCATCGCCACCCTGCCAGTTCCATCGGCGATCTGGTGCCGACAACTCGTCCCCGGCGCCGCAATCAAACTCGACTCAGGTTCCGCTCGAACGGTCGGAAACAAAACCAACTCGCCGATCTGCATCGACACGTCGTAGTGTTCCGCCTCGTAGCCAAACGAACCAGCCATCCCGCAGCACCCCGCAGGGATGATGCGGACTCGATTGCCTGCCGGCAGTTGCAGCATTTGAATGGTTGGCTTAAGCGAAGCCAATGCCTTTTGATGACAATGTCCGTGTAGTCGGATCGTCTGTTGTCCGCCAGCACTACCATGCAGTGGTGAAAACTGTTCCTTCGTGATCTTTCCCGCATCGACTTGTTGTTGGAAAAATTCGTCAAACATCAAAACGTTCTTCGCCAGATCGGCCGCCTTGTCTCGTAGTTCCGGCCGAACCAAAACCGGATACTCATCGCGGAAACTTAAAATCGCTGAGGGTTCGATCCCCACCAATGGCGTCTCTGCCGAAACCAAATCCGCCAACTGTCGCACGTTGGTCTCTGCAAAACCACGAGCCATCCGCAGCAAGCCCTTGGACATCGCCGCGCGGCCGCTTTCGGTGTGGTCGGGGATCTCGACCGCCCAGCCCAATTGCTCGAGTGTTTCCACCGCCGCGACGCCGACTTGTGGATCGTTGTAGTTCGTGAATTCGTCGCAGAATAGAAGCACCCTTCCATGCGAACCGGCGTTGGGATGTGGTTTGTGTTTTTTAAACCAACTTATCAGCGTGAACTTGCCGAGCCGCGGCAGGGACCGCTGGGTGGCAAAGCCCAGCATTCGCTTAATCGCCCCACCGCTCACCGAATTTCCAACCAGCCCGTTGTACAGCCAGGGAAGCTTTGCCGCTCGTTTCATTTGTTTTGTAAATCCAGCGATGCGTTTGGCGCGAGCCGGCACTCCATGCTGGTCATGATAGGCTTGCAAAAACTCGGCCTTCATCTTGCCTACGTCCACGTTTGACGGGCACTCGCGTTTGCAACCTTTGCAAGCCAAACAAAGGTCCATCGCCTGTTTTAGATCTTCGTTGGCCAAAGCCTGTCGTCCGTCGGATTTGGTTGCCCCAGCGGTCAGTACCTGTCGCAACAAATTCGCGCGGCCTCGAGTTGAATCGGCTTCGTTCTTGGTCGCCATGTAGCTGGGGCACATCGTCCCGCCCGATAGATGCGTTTTGCGGCAGTCTCCCGAACCACTGCACAGTTCCGCTGCGCGTTGCAGTCCTTGTTCAGCGGAAAAATCGAACACCGTCTCCACCTCCGCCGTCGCTTGCTCTGGTTGGTATCGCAGGCTCGTATTCATTGGCGGGGTGTTGACGATTTTGTTCGGGTTGAAAATGCCTTGTGGATCCCAGATCTGTTTGACTTGCTTGATCAATTGATAGTTTTGCTCGCCGACCATTCGCTGCAAAAACTCGCCTCGCAACCGCCCGTCTCCATGTTCGCCGCTCAACGAACCTTTGAACTCTTTTACGAGGCCTGCGATTCGGTCGGCCACTTCACGGAACTGTTGATTGCCCAACTCGGTTTTCAAATTGATCACCGGCCGCAAGTGAATCTCACCCGAACCCGCGTGAGCATAATGCACGCACTCGAAGCCAAAGTCGTCTTTCAAAATCTGATTGAACCGGCGAATGAACTCCGGCAAATCTTGCACCGCAACCGCAGTGTCCTCGATCACTGCCACGGGTTTGCTGTCTCCGGGCACGTTCGCCACGATTCCCAAGCCGGATTTACGTAGCTGCCAGACTTTGTGGGTGTCATCACCGAACAAAACTGGAAAGTGATTGCCTAGTCCTTGTTGCCGCAGTTCAGCCTCAAGCTTGTTTGTCGTTGCCAAAACATCCGCTTCCGTTTCACCGCGAATCTCGGTCACCAAAATCGCCGCCGGATCGCCTTGAACAAAGAACGCGTTTTGCCGCTGTTGCCGATTCCGTTTCGCGCCTTCGATGATCAACCGATCGATTAGCTCGACCGCGAAGGGGCCATGCTTAACCGCTGTCAGCGTTGCCGTTAACGCATCATCGATCGAATTGAAATGAGCACACTGCAAACCGGAAACTGGCGGGGGTAATGGTATGCAGTTCAGTTTGATTTCGGTGGTGAAAAACAGCGTGCCTTCGCTGCCGGCGAGTAACTTACAGAAGTTAAACGTCTCGGAACCGCCCAGCGGTTGCGAATCCAACAGCAAGTCAATCGCGTAACCTGTGTTGCGACGCTGGATCTCAGGCTTGGGGAACTCGGCTCGAATTCGTTGCTGTGTTTCATTTGGCGACAGCAAACCGATTACCTCGCGATAGATTTTGGATTCCAAAGATTCCGGATTGGCTGCGATTTTTTGTTTAATTTCTTCGGCATTAACATCGCCGAAAGTCGCCTTGGTTCCGTCGCTCAAAAAGCCGGTCACCGAGATTGTGTGGTCACGAGTACTGCCATAAACCACGCTGTTGGATCCGCAGCTATTGTTCCCTACCATCCCGCCAACCATCGCTCGATTGGCTGTTGACGTTTCTGGCCCAAACATTAACCCATGCTTCGCCAACGTCATGTTTAGTTCATCGCGAATCACTCCTGGCTGGACTCGAACCCAGTGCTCGTCCGGATTGACTTCTAAAATCTTCGTCCAATGCTTTGAGACGTCGACCACGATCCCACTGCCGACTACTTGCCCTGCCAGCGACGTGCCGGCGGTTCGAGGGATCAAGCCAATCCGATGTTGATTGGCGAAGCGAATCAGCAACCTGAGGTCTTCATCCGACTCGGGGAACGCGACCGCCAGCGGGGTTTCTTGGTAGGCCGAAGCGTCGGTCGCATAAAGCGAGCGGCCAAGGGAGCTCCTGTCGAGCCTGCCTTGCATCGCGCGAGCCAGACCTTTCAACAAGTCCGAGGTCAGGTTATCGATAGGGGCACCAAATTGAGTCATGGTCTAATTATACATACAAAACCGCACAGGGGCGGCGCCGTCGCTTCCAACTGACTGGGCGAATCAGTTTTACAAATTAGAAAGTCCCTATAAGTGGTAGCCCGCCGCCGACGCTGTTGATTTAGGGCTGGTTGATTTAGGGCTGGTTGATTTAGGGCTGGTTGATTTAGTCAACAAATCCGTCTACTAGACTAGAATGAATTTCAGACTGCCTGCACGCATGACAGGCTGAAAGCCCATCACCACATTTCCTGGCTAACGCCCCAGATTCAAAAACTGATTTTCCCAGTTCTGCAGGTTTTTCACGCACATCCTGCGGGGATATGACTGGTTGTTGATGGGATCAATGAGTGGTGCGACATCCAAGAAGTTGACCAGTCCGTCTTCGTTGGTATCCGCTTCGCAGGAGAGCTGCAAACTTTCGTTGCGATTCGATTGTTGAAAACACCTCGTTCGATCGAAACAGCCTAGGGTTTTTGTTATACTATATTATTGCCAGATCGACTCCTTACAGAACAAACCACAGGACTCAACTGCAAACACTGCGCCATTCATTTGGGTTTGGTACACGAAGCCTAACCTTTGCAACCTGCTTACCACTAAATCCATCAGTTGCTTCAATGCAACGGCTGCCTTGAACCGCCACTCCCGCTACGTTCACTTTTAAGCCCTCAGTACTGCTGACCAAAGCAGTACCCCACATGGAAACACCTGAATGAAAAACAATATCGCGGCCATACATTGCCATTTCGTCTGCCGGTTGCTGTTGGCTGCAACTCTATCCATGATTTCTTGCCAGCACGCTGCTGCCCAGAGCCCAGCGAAACCTGGCAATATTACGACGGTTAGCGGTGTCGTTTTCTCGGGCGACATCAGCTCAAGAAGCAAAGTCACTAAAGTCACATCGTCGCTAACAGACGTCTACCTAACCAAGGCGGCCATCGACAAAACCGAATACGACATCCCCTCCGAGCCACTTGAAATCTATGAGTTCCCGCAACCGGAAAGCAAAACCAAGAAGAAAGGCACGATCGGCTTAGTCGTAAAAAACTGGAAAATGAAGGTGGCCAGGAACGGCACCGCGTCCGTCTCGTTACTTGACCGAAAGCTAGGACAAGTCAGCTTTACGGCTCCGCTAACTAAAATGACACCGACGTCTCTTCACTGGTCCGGGCTGGAGTATTCCTATGAATTTAGTTTCCCTGTAGAAAACCATCAGCATACGCTTCAGCTTATTACCGCAACGGTTGACAAATCAAAGCCAGACACCGCCCTGCGTGCCGCCCGTTTCATGCGGCAAGCCAAGCAATCAGACATTGCCATGCGAATTTTGGCACTGTTGCCCAAGGGCAACCCGGATCGCAAAGCTGCTTTGCAAGCTATCAAACGCGACACCGCAATAAAGCGGCTAGAAGAAATCCGCGTACTAAAATACCGGGGGGCAATCGCCGACGCGGCTAAACGGATCAACAAAACAGTGCGAGCCATCGCAGCGAATGACGACTTGGTTTGGTTGGATGAATTGTCTAAGTTGGCTAAATCGCTCGCATCCGCACCGCGCCCAGACTTGCCCGATCAAGCCCGACTACGTTTGCTCCAACTTGACCAGCTGAACCAAGCGGCAATCGCTTCGCTGACAGAGGATGAAACCAAAACGCTTGCTCAGCGGTGGGCTCAATCAATGGCTGACCAAGCGTGGACGGTCGAGCAATTCCAGGAAGGCATCTCACTAAGTCAAGATTTGGCTATCCAAATGAAAAGCGAGTCAAACCAAGGACTTTCTGCGCTTGCCCGCCGCTTTGAATCATCCAAACTGCCACGTGAACTGCTGCTTGATATTGTGCGATACACCCCGGCGTCACTGCCACAACCTCGGAAGTGGCATCGTGTCGATTATGTAGAGCCCGTTTCGAAAAAAGAGTTTCATTACTACGCTTCAGTCCCAGCCAATGCTGGACCGCTTGATCAACTACCGGTTCTCGTTTGCATGCACGGCATGAACACCAAGGCAGACGTGATGTATACGTATTGGGGCCGCTGGGCCGAACGCCATGGATATGTAATCGTGAGCCCAGAGTACATCTACGGGCGGGAATTTGGATTTCGATATTCCGAGGAAGAAGTCCATTCCATCAACGGCGCAATCACTCACGCGCTGCGTACACTACCGATCGATAGTAACAAGGTATATCTCCAAGGGCACTCGCAGGGCGGGCATACCGCCTGGGAAATTGGCGGCGCTCTTTCAGGGCGACTGACGGGTGTGGTGCCGCTGCTGGGTGCCACTCGCCACACAAGCTATCTATCCAACTATCGGCACACGGCAGTTTATGCGATTGATGGCAGTGAAGATGGAGGCGCGCCTGAACTCACCGTTAAAACCATCAAGCAAATGGCAAAACTTGACATCGACGCGATCTACGTAGAGTACATCGGTCGCGCTCACGAATCGTTCTATGAAGAGTACGACCGGGCGCTTGCTTGGGCTCGTCCAAGGACGCGAGACTATGGCGACATGGTCGAACTACAAGCCTCACGGGCAAGCGACTTTCGTCGGCGATGGGTACGTATCGACTCAACCATGCGGTCGTTACCAACGCAAAACAGAAGCAGCGACCCCGCAGCGTCTGTTCGTGCGGAAAAGCGAGGAGACAAAATCCGCATCGTCACGAAGAACATTCGCGGCCTCGCCCTCCTCACGCCGGTAGAATGGCTAGACACAAAAGGTAAGCTACGCGTGTCCGTCAATAACAAAAACGCAGCAAGCTTTACCCCAACTCTCGATTGGAACTATCTCTTGAACGAGGCCCACCGAACGGGCGATCGAACACGTCTCTACTGCGGTGAAACAAATATCAGGTAGAACGTTCCTGCGGCGATAAATAGGTCCCTCCGGGTTTGTTGTTGTTGGCTTAATAAGCAGACAATTGGTTCGCATGTAACCTTATCGAAAAAGGGTGCCATGTTTACGCGATCAGAAAAGGACTAATTTAAGAAAGCCCCTTTGAACAACATGCTCAAGGGATTTTCC
>JALZWN010000276.1 GCA_023300235.1 Mariniblastus sp. | reverse complement strand
GTTACGCGTGCTGCCTCATCGCCGCGTAAGTTGTGAGGCAGGACAAGGCTTCGGTTATCTGGAAACCCAAAGACCTCGCCGTCAAGCACGGCATTCCAAACGCCGGTCTGCACTCGCCGAGCGATGCACGCGTTGAACACGTAACTGCGAGCCGCCGAGATCAGAATCCCACGCAGCATTCGGTCGTTAACTTCTTGCTCGCCCGACATGAAGCGAATGGCCTGCTGGACATTGTCGCCTCTGGCTCCAAATCGCTGAGGACCGAAGTAATTGGGCACGCCTTGTTCGCAGATTTTTGCCCAACGTTGTTGCGTGTCGGACTTGCTGAATTTGCATTCACGCAATCGGACGATGAAGCGGTTTCCTTGATGGGCTCCGCGATGCAACTTGCGAATATGCCGAGCCATCCTCAGCACCCGGACTCCCGGCGATTCAAGCAGGCTCTCCGCCGGTGACGCCCGCCCGGGCAAGTGAATACTGAACCACTGCCGAGTAACTGCGTTCTTGTCTTTCATCCCGCAGTGGCTAATCAGCCGTTTACGGATGCCTAACTTTTTAGCGAAATCAGTCGCGACATCGTTTGTGTTGCGTTCGGTTTTTTCGACCCAAACCAGACAGTGTTCGCCTTCGCCGGTCGGATCAATGCCCAGCATTTCCTCGACTTGAAAGTCATCAGGCTGTGATTTGAAGCGAGCATTCCCGAGAGACTCGCCGAAGAAGGCAGGGGGAGAGGATGGGTTTACCACGGGCAGGTTTTCACGGACTGGCTCGATTGCTCGCTACTTGATTCGCTTGCTGTCTTATTTCTTGGCACTTGAAAATTCCTCGGCTATTACCTGACCACGGGGCTCCATTCTGAAGCATCAAACTGTGATCCCATCAGTATCGATCAAATGATACCACAAAGCTGCCGATCCATATTAAGAAAGCCGCGGGATGTCCGGGGACAATATTCGGGCGCGGGATGCTTAGGGACCGCGGGATGCTTAAGGACAGCCGCCAGATTCGATACCGAACATTCAACTCGCCGCCTGTCCCCGATCGCTGTGTCCCCGATCGTTGTGATCGCCGTCACTTCAAACAACTCACACACCGGCTGAAAAGCTTTCTTTCGGAACAAATTCAGATACCATTATTGGGTTAGAGAATTGCCACGACGAGTCACATGGCGTTACTAGTTGAACCATTCCGCCATCTGTTTTGCTGCCCAAAGGTATCCGATGAAAAAAGTTCTACTCTGTTTAATCACGATCAGCCTGTTGGCCTCGCCCCTTGTCGCCCAAGAGAAAACTCTATCCTCTCCACCCAATACGGAAGCCAAGAAATTAAAGCCAGCCGATGTGTTGGATTTGTCTGGTTGGAAAATTTCATTGCCAATCGATACTAGCGGTAAAGGCAAAGCGACTGAGGTGGACGAGAACACGATCGCTGCAGGTTACGAACTGCCTAAGTTTTTTTACGCAAACGAAGCCGGCGATGGGGTTGTCTTTAGCTCGCCCATCAAAGGTGCTTTAACATCAAAAAACACCACGTATACTCGTAGCGAGCTCCGTGAGATGGGGCGTCGAGGAGATACCAGCATCACATCTTATGGCCCCGGAAAAACGATCAACAAAAACAACTGGGTGTTGAGTACATCGCCCAAAGAAGACCAGCTCAAGGCATTTGCAGTCGATGGTACGTTGGACGCGGTCTTGACCGTTGATGAAGTAACCACGACGGGCAAAACCTGGCAACAAGGACGCGTGATCGTTGGTCAAATCCATGCGAACGACGACGAACCCGCCAAACTCTACTACCGCAAGTTTCCGAATCACGAACGCGGGTCAGTTTTCCTGGCTCACGAACCTGTCGGCAAAGACGATCAACTCTTCCCTCTGATCGGTTCACATATTCTCGACTACAACGCCCAAGATGGGAAAATCGCAGAACCTAAAGACGGAATCAAACTCGGCGAGAAGTGGGGATATCAAATCAAGGTGGTCGGTAACAAGTTGACGGTGACCATTCGCCGAACTGGCAAGAAGGACGTGGTGCAAGTTGTTGATATGAGCAAAAGCAAATACGACGCCGGTGGACAGTACATGTTTTTCAAAGCTGGCGTGTACAACCAAAACAAAACCGGCAAAGCTGATGAGCGTACGACGGCGACATTCTACGAACTAAAAGTTACGCATGAATAATGCCGGCTCATGGCTGGCCTGAAATCAGATCTTCACGGCTACCGGTCGGAGAGACGACTGCAGTTGCGGGTGTTCAGCGTTGGGATGCTGGGCTGGCTTGGCGATGCCCCGCTGACTGCCGAGCACAAGCGAGGGTGGGTGGAGATGGTGCCTCTAGCGTGCCTTACGCGCCGCCCGGTGCAATTGACCGGCTGGAAGCAACATCACCACATTTTTTTTAGTTTCGCTAAAACATCTTGAATCGACAAAACCTTAACTTCAGGTGCCCAGACTTCACGGGCTCGCCACAATACAGTGGGATGTTTGATACGTTCACTTGGTTTTTCCTCAGCCCCCGCCTTGCCTCCTTGACCAGCACCACCTCTCTTCGTTAAACGCCGCCACCAAACCCACCCCCACAAGCACCCACAAGCCCCCCGTTTGCAACTCGAATCAGACTCTGGTAATTTACAAAAACGGTTTAATTCCTTCGTCGCCAAAACGTCGAATTCAAAATCACATACAACAATCTTTGTGCTTCCGCACGGAACAAGTTCCGTACCGAAGTAGTCACTCACGAAGATGCGGTTAGATTGCTTTTGAAAAAAAGTCGCAAAGCCCTTTTGCGATTCGAAGCTCTTTTCTTGAAATGTATTATGTCGAAAACGTTACTCGCGGTTGCTGGACTAATGACACTGGTCGTTATATCCGTTTGGATGCTGAACGTTAACGGACGAAACACGTCTGCGGTTGACCAACAGATCACAAGCCTTGTTAAAGCGTACGACAACGCGATCTATCTTGACATCGACCGCAACGCCGCGATCAAAGCGGCTCAGCAAATCGTCGATCTGGCTCCCAACTCCGGCACTCCGAACCAAACAAAAGCCAGAGGAATCATTCGACTGGCCTATGCAAACATTTCGCTTGGCAAATGGGACGCGACATGGCGGGCAAAAGTAAAAGAGTGCGAAACGCTAATTACAGAAGACCCAACCGTAGCGAGAGCAGAACTACTGTATTACTCGGGCCACCTGATCGGCAAGTGGGGCCGGCACGAGTTCCAAGCAGGTTTTGACAAAGTCCAAAAAGCAGTTCAAATCGCCAGCCACCAACAAGATGATCGAACGTTGGCGCTGGCATACACGGCTTCTAATGAATTGAAACTGTATTCAGATAGAACCGATTTTGTTGCCCTCAACGTTTACCGCGCAATGCCGGTTGCCAAGAGCTACGGCGAAAAATCAATCAAGAAGGTCATCCTTGTCCAGTTAATTGGCCAGCTAAATTCCTTAGGCTTAATTTCTGAAGCTGCCTCGGCGGCCGAACAATTGATAGAGCTTCACCCCGGCTCGACAGCCGCCCTTTTCCCCCTGTTCGCAACACGCAAATCATCCAAGTTGCTAGATCTGGTGGCCAAGCGTACTGAAGCATTCAACAAGCTTCCCATTGACGCGCCAAAGCGAATCCGAAAACAAGCCGCCCTAGGAAAACAATTAACGAAGTTAGGGCGAGCCTATATCATTCGCAATGAACTTACCAAAGGCTGCGCAGCGTTTGAGAAAGCCATACCGCACTTAAAGGCGGTGCATGACCCAACCGGACTACAGTACTGCACAGAATTTTTGCGAATCAGTAAACTTGACATCGCAGATGATGTTAGCGATGTGGACGAGGTGGCTGCTAAGACGAAGAGCTCGAGAGCATCTATTCTGTTCGCAAAGGCGATCGCGAGGGCTTATGAAAAATTCGGAGAAATAGGAAAGTGCTGTGAATGGAGGGAATTGGCTTTAAAAAAACAATCGGACAACATCGCGAAAACGATTAATTACTCGCGTCTATCCAGCAACTTGATTTGGGAATCGGAGCTTGCTCTGCGCAAAAAAACAGAGCTTAGCAACAAAAAAGCCGCGATGGCCCGCGGAAGAATTGGCCTTTTGGCATCGGCACTGACCATCGGGTTAATCGCTTGTGCATTGCTAAGTGGCTGCTATCTTTTATTACGTCGAGAACGAGCTTCCCTCGAAGTCTTGGTGGCCCAACGAACCAAATCTCTAAACGAGGCCATGCAACAAGCTAACACCGCTGACCTCGCGAAAAGCGATTTCCTGTCGCAGATCAACCATGAAATCCGAAATCCCCTTACTGCCATTCTGGGATACTGCGAACTACTGTCGCTACAAAACAAAGAACCGAATGATTTGGTCTCCGGAATCGAATCCTCCAGCCTTCACTTGCGCGGGCTGGTCGACAAAATACTAGAAGTCTCGAAAATTGAATCGTCAACTTTACTCCCAGAACTTGCCGAATTCCCACCGCTACAGACTGCGAACGACATCCACGGAATGATGGTCGAAAAAGCCCGCAAGCAAAGATTAAATTTTGCGTGCACCTTCGAAGGTAACGCAAGCTGTATCGTTTCATCTGATGAAACCAAGATCCGCCAGATCGCACTCAACTTAATTGACAACGCAATTAAGTTTACCGAAACAGGAAACGTGACCACTTCTTTTAAACTGCGCAGCAAAGCCGACAACGCGGGCGACGAATTGGTGATCGATGTCAACGACACCGGCATTGGCATCGCTGAAAACGACGTGAAAACCGTATTTGACCGCTTCACCAGAACCGGTGAACGAGCGACGCACGATGGTAGCGGACTCGGCTTGTTTATCGTTAAACGATTGGTCGAATGCCTCAAGGGAGAGATCAACCTGACAAGCAGCGTCGGTGTAGGAACGAAGGTGCAAGTCGTTTTACCGATCGAAATCATTAGTGATTCGCTTAACCTAGACTCGACGCCCAATCCTGGAAAACACATCGAACCTTTAAAATCGCTGGAACAGCCAGCCAAACGAGTGCTCGTCATCGACGATCAAGAACTCATCCGAGAGACGCTTCAGCTTCAACTACAATCTCGCGGTTTAGAGTGCCAAACCGAGTGGGCACTCGATCCGGCGATCGAGTGCATTGAAAACTGGCGCCCCGATCTTGTGTTACTTGATTTAAGAATGCCCATTCATTCTGGCCATGAAGTTCTTGAAGAAATTCGCAAATCGAATCGGTACAATGTAACGGTTTATGCAATGACCGGAGACGCAACCGTTCGCGTTCAGCAAAAATGTATCAGCGTCGGATTTGACGGGTTTATCACCAAACCATTCAACATCGATTCTATTCTGGAGGTCCTCCAGGCCAAGGATTTGGTTTTGCAAAACGTTAACGAACCCTAAAGGCGCCCAGGCCTCTGCTCGACATGGTAGCGAGGAATCAATGTCGCCTTTCACTGCGTGAAAGTAACGCTACCTTCGGTGAACATTCACAAAGCGACTGACTCTGAATAAACAGGTGTTTTTTAGGCTGGCGTTTACCCAAAGAACTGCGCAGGAGTGACCGAAGGAGAAATTTGTCGAGTGCACCTTCGCTTGGTAGAAACGTAGTCCTGCTGGTACGCACATGCAAACGCTTCTTCCAGGGAATGAAAGGCGACTATCTGCGCATGACAGGCTGGAAGCCCATCATCACATTTTTAGGCTTTGCCAAAACATACTAAATCAACAAACTCTCATCCGAAAAGCCACCATTGATTGGGGCTTCCTAATTTGCGAAAATGATTCCCTGACACAATGCCGTGCGCATTTGCCTCACCACAAAAAAAACGACGGCGAACAACAAAGTTGCTCGCCGTCGAAAAGACGTTCCATCTAATTCTCTTGAATCGATCGCTGAATTACGGTCGACTATTCTTTCAACTGTTTAATTCGAGCCTGCACACGCTTTTGGATCGCGGCCAATCTTTCTGTTAACGCGTCCGCCGATTCTTGCTTGGCTGCCGCAATCTCCGCGTCAGAACCATTGCTTGCTTTTAGCTCCGCCAGTTTCTCGACGAGCTTTCGATCACTCACCTGTTTGGCTCGCTTAACCTGTCGGTCCGACGAAGCCTGAAGCTTGTCAATCCACTCTTGGTTGGCAAGCTTGATAGCCGTCGGCTTATCCATCGTCGCTTCCTTCTTGGAAGCTTCCATGGCTTCTTTCTCCATCGCTTCTTTCTCCATCGCTTCTTTCTCCATCGCTTCTTTCTTCATCGCTTCCTTCTTCATCGCTTCCTTCTCCATCGCTTCCTTCTCCATCGCTTCCTTCTCCATCGCTTCCTTCTTCATCGCTTCTTTCTCCATCGCTTCCTTCCTCATCGCAGCTGCTTCTTTATCTGCTTTACGCTTGGCCGCACGGTCCATCGCCGCTTTCCGCTTGGCAGCTTTCTCCATCCGTGCCTGCTCTTGTTTAGCAGACGTGGCTGCGGCAGACAGCCTCAGCCCATCGGACATCTCGCCTTGCTTCGTCTCGGATGAATCAGAAGGATCATCTGCCGGTGAAATAATCACACCTTCCATCGTCTCTTCCGTCGTCTCTTTCGCCGCTCGGTTGCTTTCCGGCTCCATCGCATCGCCCCCGCTATCGGCAGTGTCACTCATTGGCTGCGACTGTTCCATTAGCACCGACTGTTCCATTGGCTGCGATTGCTCCATTGGCACCGACTGTTCCATCGGCTGCGATTGTTCCATTGGCATGCCAGATTGATTTGGCAACATTGGCTGCACGTTGTATGCATCCAGTGGTAAAGCAGGGTAGGTCGATTGCGTCGATCCAATGATCGGAGCGGACTCAAACGGTACCGGTTGCGAAATCAGCATTTCTTGAATCGGAGCCGAAGAAAATTCTGGTGTCGCAAATACTTGCGGCTGAACAAAAGTTTGCGGCTGAACAAATACTTCCGGTTGAACAAATACTTCCGGTTGAACAAATACTTGCGGTTGAACAAACGTTTGCGGTTGAACAAACGTTTGCATCGGTGCTGAGCGATACCGAACCGCAGGTGCATAGGACGCCGCGGATGATCGGCTCGGCGTTGGATAGCCAAAGCAACCGCCGGGGCATTGAGCGTTAACACTGGTCGCGGATGCTGCCATGGCTGCGACGGCAAGTGCGGGTACTGAAAGAAGATTAAGCAGGTTGTTTTTCATAGTAAACCAAAGTCTTTAGCGGGAGAATATTTTGCTAACACTCTAATTCAACCAAAGCTCGTTTCCTCGACCCCGCCAGCGGGTCAGGGCAGTTTTTTCAAACAAAAAAATCCCTCACACCAGCAAACCACCGCTAAACCACCGGATCGCCCACCGCCGTCGCAAATGCAACCGCATAATCGTCACAATGCGATATCGTAATCAGCAGCTGCGAGATCCCCAGCGAATCGCTGATCACTTTCGCCTGCCCAGCCAAACTCACAATCGGCTTACCGCCCGGCTCATTGACCACTTCAATGTCCGTCCAGTGAATCCCCTTGGCCCAGCCGGTGCCCAACGCTTTCAAAATCGCTTCTTTGGCTGCGAACCGTCCCGTGTAATGCTGAGCAAACGCTTTTCGCTGGCCGCAATAAGAGATCTCATTTTCTGTGAATACGCGATTCAAAAAAACATCGCCGTGCTTTTCAATCATGTTCTCGATTCGCGAGCACTGAGTGATGTCGGTTCCGATACCGATGACGTTCATAATCAGACCCCACAAGCTTTCTTCGCCCGCGCCAAAACCTCTGCGGCTTTCACGCGAGCCTTGGCAGCTCCGTCGCCCAAAATTTGATGCACGCGATCCATGTTAGCTTCCAGCTCCAAACGCCGCTCTCTCGCCGGCGCGAAGAACGCTTCGGCTTCTTCAAAGATCGCTTTTTTAACGTCCCCGTAACCAAACCCACCCGCTCGGTACATCGACGCCATCGACGCTTTTTTTTCTTCGGACGCAAATAAACTGTACAACTGAAACAGATGATCGCCCTCTGGTTCTTTCGCGTCTTCCATCGGCCGTGAGTCGGTCGAGATTCGCATGATCTTTTTCTTCATCGGTTTGACCGGCTCGAAGACCTCGATAAAGTTTCCATAGCTCTTGGACATTTTTTCGCCGTCAGTGCCTGGGACCTTGGCCGACGAATCCAAAATTTTTGGCTTCGGCAAGACAAACGTCTCGCCATGCGCGTGATTGAACGCTTGAGCAATGTCGCGACAAACTTCGATGTGTTGCTTTTGGTCTTCGCCGACCGGCACGACTTCGGAATCGTAAGCCAAAATATCCGCCGCTTGCAAAACCGGGTAAGTAAACAGACCCGTGACCACCGGCAAACCTTTTGCGATTTTGTCTTTGTAAGAAACACACCGTTCCAGCAAACCCATCGGCGTCCCCGCCATCAACAACCAACACAGCTCGCTGATCTCCGGTACATCCGATTGAATGAACAACGTCGCTTGATCGGGATCCAACCCCAACGCCAACAAATCTATCGCCGTGTCCAGCGAGTTCTGACGGAGTTGGTCGCCGTCGCGGATCGTGGTTAGCGCGTGCAAGTTCGCAATAAAGTAAAACGATTGCTCTTCGGATTGCAGCTGAATGTACTGCTGAATGGCTCCGAAATAATTTCCCCAGTGGGGGCGGCCGGTTGGCTGGATGCCCGAAAGGACTTTCATAGGATCGATGGGTCAAGGGTTGAATAGAACGGCAGCCAACGCTGCCCCGCCGAATGTGCTTCGCATTTTGCTTGTCAAAGCTACAAGCGGCAAATCTTAAAAGGGCAGATTATCACCGCTTACCGCCAATTTTTCTACGCCCATCCTCGCCCCAGCAAAATTACTTTGGCCCATTACTTTGGCCCAACGCTGAACGACTGGCAGAAGCTCGCATAGTCGACGTTCAGCTTACAAAGTCGATGGTAAGTCAACCACGGGCCCCGGCAAGACCGACGAACGGCCTAGCCCTGCCTACCCAAACGCCAAATCCGACAAACTCGCTTGCCAGAGCCGGATTCACGAACAACGGGCCTATTTTGCGAGGGCCTATTTTGCGTTTGGGCGTTTAGCGGTAAATTATAGGCACCCCGTGAGGTAGCGAATCTCCCCTCCAACCAAAACTTAGAGGTTCGCTTCGTCTCAAGCGCCCCGATCCTCCGGGACAATGCTCGCGACGAAGCTTCTGTTTTAGTTTGTTTTAGAAAAGACGATTTCCACCAAGATGTCGAAACAAGTTGCAGTTACCGGAATTGGTCTTCATAGTGCCCTTGGATTTGGGCTCGAGAATAACTCGGCTGCGCTACAAGCAGGCAAGTCTGGCTTGGTGGTCGCTCCTCAAAGCTGGCGCGATCAACGATTGAGCTCACAGGTCTGCGGTGACGTCAATGCGGAAGGTCTAACCGGACGCTTCGATCGCAAGCAAAGTCGATTTCTATGCGAAGCGGCACTGTTTGCCGCTGTGGCCATGCAAGAGGCCATCGCCGATGCAGGCCTGACTGACGAACAAGTGCAACACCCCGACACCGGTTTGATCATCGGAACGGGATCCGGTGCGAGCATCGACGACGTAATGTTCTTGTGCGATCGAGTAAGACAACGAGGGGCGTCGAAGGTCGGTGCGTACCACGTGCCTGTCATCATGGGATCTTCTTTGTCGGCTAACCTTGGAAGCATTTTCAAAATACACGGCCATTCGTACTCGATCACTTCCGCCTGTGCGACTTCCGCTCACGCAATCATGCTGGGCTTGGACACCATTCGCTCGGGACGGCAAAAACGAGTGTTCGTGGGCGGAGCCGAAGACATCAGTCCGTTTTCGGCCGGCTCGTTCGACGGCATGCGAGCACTATCGACAAAGTACAACGACACGCCGACGCTGGCCTCTCGACCCTTGGACAAAGGCCGCGACGGGTTCGTGTTCTCTGCCGGAGCCGGGATTCTGGTTTTGGAAGACATGGAATTGGCGAAAGCACGAGGAGCAAAAATACACGGCGTGATCGCAGGCGCGGCTGCCAGTTGCGATGGCGATCAAATGGTCGCCCCCAACGGAATTGGAGCCGAACAAGCAATCCGCGCGGCGTTGAAGGACGCTCAGGTTTCCGCAGAAAAAATCGACTACGTTAACCTCCACGCCACCTCGACCCCCGTCGGTGATGTATCCGAACTGCAAGCGACGGTGAACGTCTTTGGACGCTCGGGCATGCCCAAATTTTCGTCCACGAAATCGATGACCGGCCACTCTTTAGGAGCAGCCGGGGTTCATGAAGCGATTTTTTGCATGCTGATGATGCAGGACCAGTTTTTGGCTCCCACCACGAACTTGGACGACCCCGAAGACATGGTCAACGGCTTGCCGATCGTTTCTCAAACCGAAGCAGCCAAACCTTTCTTCGCTCTCAGCAACTCTTTCGGCTTCGGCGGCACCAATTGCAGCCTGGTCATCGCCAAAGAACCGTTCTAGAGACCAGGCCACCGCATTTAAGGCGGGCCACGGGATCTAAGACCGGAGTGCTGCATTTTTTGAAAATCCGCGGCTACCCGCGTCTATCCGAGGTTCAAAACCCGAAACTTCAAATACCAACCTAGCTTCAAGGTTCTTCGGGTATTTCATTGACCACAGCCCGTATGGTGAGATTGACCAGACAAATGCTGCTCGCCGCGGATGGCGGGCCGGATCAAGCCGACTGAGGCGGAATGAGGCCGTTCTAGTTAGCTCGGGGTGATAGCAACCACTAAATTCTGTGAAGAACCAGTTTCAACAGGCTCACCCAAGCCCAACCCCTTCGCTGCAGAGCCCCATCTGACAAATTCAGAATAAGATTTTTTGACGGTAATCACCCAAAAACGGGAGCCAATTGCTACGATCGATCTAAAATCGCGAACCAATTTCAAAAACTTGGCTCAACACTCTTGAAAAAACGAAAGGGTTTTTGCACAATCCTCCGACAAGAAGTACTCAGAGGGAGAAGTGGCTGAGTGGTCGAAAGCGCCTGATTGCTAATTAGGTGTACGGGTCAAACTGTACCGCAGGTTCGAATCCTGTCTTCTCCGCTTTAAAAGCCTGATTTGGTTCCGCCAGATCAGGCTTTTTTTATGCGCCACAAACCAATGATGGCCCACACCATCATCTACCAAACGCCCGCTCATCTACCAAACGCCCGCTTAACGCCCCACCAACAGCATCCTCAATCTCAATCTCCCACCGGGCACCCAATCCCACCACCCCCACGCCAATCATCCATCCTCAGCTGAAACGACAGCACATCCACCCAACGATCAAACTTCCGGCCAACCTCGCGGTACAACCCACCATCCTCAAAACCCAGTTTCCGGTGCAACCCAACACTCGCCGCATTGGGCACCGCAATGAAACCAATCACCACATGCACATTACCAGCCTGCTTCAGACGATCTAGTAATTCCTCATACAACGCGGTCCCCCATCCCTTACCAGCACCATCGTGGGTCACATAAACCGCCGACTCAACCGTCGCAAGATAAGCGATTCGTTTTCGCCAAAGATCCGCGTACGCATACCCAACGACCTTGCCTTCGTCGTCCAACTTAACGATCCAAGGAAAACCGCCCCCCGTTGTTGAATTGATCCGCCGCAGCATCTCCGCCGCATCAATCAACTCGGTTTCAAAAGTGATCGACGTGTGCTTTATATAGTGATTGTAAATCTCAGTAATCGCACTCGCATCCTCCGGTACAACCTCGCGAATCATGCTCGCCCCCTGCTTAAAACTTGCTGAATCATCGGATCATTTAAACTATCGGCCACATGGTTAACATGCGAAAAATCGCCATCGACGCTATGCGAAGTCGGCACCGCGATCGTGAACGCTCCAGCCGCCGCAGCCGCTCGACTGCCAATCACGCTATCCTCCAACACCAACATCTCCACCGGCTTGATGCCCAGTTGCTCAGCCGCTTTTAAATAAACCTCCGGAGCCGGCTTGCCATTTTGCACATCATCAGCAGTCAACAAAAACTCAAACCGCGGCTCCAAATCAAAACTCCCCAACGCCACGGTCGCAAACTCACGACGGCTACTCGTCGCAACGCACTTAGGAATTTTGTGCCGCTCAAGAAACTCCAGCAACGAACTCAACCCTGGCATCATCTCAATCCGACTTGGCAGCAACGTCGAGAAGATCTGCTCGACTTCGATTAACAATCCGTCCACCGATTGAGGCAAATCGCAACGCTGCTTCATGATCGCAAGAGCCTCTCGCCCGGTCCGCCCCATCATTTCTAGCTTCAACTCGCGAGTAAAACGTTGCCCGTGACGCTGCAACAACGTGTCACCCACCTCGTCGTACAAATCTTCCGTATTGAACATCAACCCGTCCATGTCGAAAGCAACGGCTTGATGGATGGTGTCGTCTGTTTGGAATCGGGGCATGGTAGCTACTTATTATTTGTGTAAAATCGACAGCCAAACTTACTCTAGGTTAAGCCGGCAATCCAGTCATTTGAATCGCTTTCCCAAAAGCCGCCAATGATCTCGCCAGAACCAACACACAAACTAAAACTAAACGGGCACCCTGCCACAAGGAATCACAATGAGACTCAAAAAGAACGCTCAACTGTTTTTTTTTACATCATTTGTCATCCTGTTCGGATCTCAAGCCAACGTGTTAGCCCAACTTCCTAACGGTTGGAAAGCCCACGACAAAAATCGGCCTCAACCTAAAGTCATCTCACCCGGCGAACAAGCCAATCAAGCCCCCAGCGACGCCATCGTTTTGCTCGCCAGTGAAAAACTTACCGGCTGGTCCAACGCCAAAGGCAATCCGACCAAATGGAAGTACTCCGACGGTGTTCTTGAATCGGTCAAAAACGCAGGCTCGATCTACACCGTCGAAAAGTTCGGCGACTGCCAACTGCACGTCGAATTCGCGACACCAACGCGCCCCAAAGGCAAAGGGCAAGCCCGCGGCAACTCGGGCGTGTTCTTCTTTGACGCCGATTACGAAATCCAAGTCCTCGACAACTACGAAAACGAAACCTACGCCGACGGAACCGTCGGCGGCCTCTACGGTCAACACGCTCCCCTAGTCAACGCCTGTCGCGGCCCCGGACAATGGCAGACGTACGATATCATTTTTCGCAAACCGCGATTCAACGAAGACGGCACCCTCAAAACACCGGCTCGCATAACCGCCATGCTCAACGGTGTCCTCGTCCAAGACGCCGCCGAACTTTACGGGCCCACCATCTGGCTACAAGCAGGCGAGTACAAAAAGAAATCCGGCGAAGGACGAATCTCGCTACAGGACCACGGCAACCCAGTTCGCTACCGGAACATTTGGGTTCGACGTTTAGCAGAATCCACCCCAACACCACCCACCCCGCGTCCACAGATGGAACTGACCGCAACGCAACGCAAAAACTACGTCGGTCAATTCGGCCCAGTTAAAATTGAAGAAACCGACGGCAAGTTATTTTTCACTCGCCATCCCCGCCGCACCTTCCTTTTACAAGTCCATAGCCTCACGGAAATGAGCTTTGAAAAAACCGCAGGCGAGCTATCATTTAAACTCGACGATCAAGGTGAAGCGATTTCGTGTCAAGGTTCGATCGACGCCACCGGCAATTTCAAAGGTGCTCGAAAAAACACACAGCCAGCCAACCAAAGTGACGACTAGAAAAAACAAGCGGGCATAATCCAACTGATCTTCAGTGTGTGACAACCGCACGAGTAGTTCATAACAACCATTGGTCAAGTTTAATGAATGAAGCATTCACTCCTTTCAAATCCGATCAGATCACATCGATCGACATTGAAACGTTGTCATCTCTGTTTGACTTCGCCCCGGACGTTGCTTTTTTTGTAAAAAACAGCAGCGGTCACTACACTGCAGTCAACGACTCGCTGGTCGCTCGCCACGGCTTGGATGAAAAAAAACAAGTCATTGGATTGACGCCCAAACAACTCTGCGTCGGCGAGCTTGGCGAAGTGCCGACCGCACAAGACGAAGAAGTACTCAGCACCGGCCGACCGATGACCGAACGTTTGGAACTACACCTGTTCCGCCCCAAGCATCCGGTCTGGTGCCTTACGACCAAAATACCAATCAAGAACGCGACCGGTGAAGTGATCGGCTTGTTTGGTTTTTCACGTGACGTCCGAATCACAGTCAACGTGGACGAGATCCCTCCGAAATTCGCGTCGGCATTGGCTCAATTCGAAAAAGACCTAGGCTCTGCGATTTCCCCAGCGTCACTTGCCGAAGAATCCGAATTAACTTCGCAAAAACTAATCCGTCTGACCAAAAAACTTTACGGCATCACACCGACTCAGTTGATCGCCAAAATTCGGATCGCAGCCGCTTGCCAGCAATTAGAAGAAACCGACAAATCGATTGCCGACATCGCATTCAGTTGCGGTTTCACCGACCACAGCGCCTTCACCCGCGCGTTCAAATCATCCACCAGCGTCACCCCTTCGGTCTACCGCAGCCAATCACGTTCATAACAACGGAATCCCGCTGCGTCAGCAAGGAACCCAACGAAAACAAACAACGGAAGCCCGCTGCGTAAGGGTTTGTTAATTTAAGGGTTTGTTGATTTAATAGTTTTTGGCGCAGCCTAAACAATGTGGTGATGGGCTTCCAGCCTGTCATGCGCGCAGGCAGTCTGAAATCCATTCTGGTAGACGGCTTTGTTGACAAAGTCAACAAGCCCGTCAGCAAGGCCCCAGCGCAATCGCCCCGCCCCCGCATCCCCGTAAACAACGCTTAAGTCGCACAAATCTCCGTTCAGAATCCTCGCTTTTCAAGCCCCCACCAACGTTAGGGCTATGGATCCACCGCCAGCGGTGTTAAAATCTCAAGCCAAATCGATGCCGCTTAGCCAGCAAGCCTCACGGCCATTCTTGGTCCGCCAGCCACCTAGGGCAACTCGATCGTCGCAGCCCCGCGCGTAAACCGCGCCGCCAAACTGCTTCGGTTCATTCTTTTTACGTAACGACAAAACACGTCTCCCAAGTAGGCTCAGATGGCAACCATCCTAAAATCAATCCTCGCGTTTCTTCTACCCTGTATGTTACTGGTCGGCTGCAACACCAGCGCAACCACAACCAACCCGGAAGACGACGCCACCCTACAAATCGTCGCCACCACTGGCCAGATCAACGCCGCGATACAAAAACTAACCGCCGGCACCGACGCCAACATCACCCTCTTCTGTGGCCCCGGCATCGACCCGCACTCCTTCAGCGCAGCCACCCAAGACGTCCAAGCGATGCTAGACGCCGACCTGATCATCTACAACGGCTTCCACCTCGAAGCCAAACTCACCGAACACCTCCACGGCAAATTCGAAAACAAAGCCTGGGCAATGGCATCCGCCTTTCCAGCAACCGCCAGAATCGATTGGGTAGAAGACGGGCAAATCGATCCCGAAGCGCCGTTCGATCCACACATCTGGAACCATCTGCCCGGCTGGACCGAGTGCGTCAAAGGCCTCGCGAAAACATTAAGCGACGCCGATTCCGACAACGCAGACACATACAACCAAAACGCCCAAGCTTACATCACCGAAATCAACGACGCCCACACCTGGGCCAAAGCAAAACTCGCTTCACTGCCGGCCGAAAATCGGACCATCGTCAGCGCTCACGACGCCTTCCAATACTTTGCCCACCAATACGGCATGGAAGCCACCGCCGTATTGGGTATCGGCAACGACCCCGAAGCAGACATCAAAGTCATGCGAGAAGTCGCAGAAAACGTCTGCAACAAAAAAATCCCCGCCATCTTCATGGAGTCCATCACCAACCCCAAAGTCTCGCAAGCCCTCAAAGAAGCTTGCCAAGCACGTGACTGGGACGTAAAACTCGTCGGCCAGCCGTTGTACTCCGACGACATCGGCGAACAAGCTCCACAAAACACCTTTTTGGGTGCTTTCAAATCGAACGTCGAAATCATCTTCGAGGCCCTCAAGTAAACCCGTGAACCTGTTATCGCGGTCCCAACCGGACCTGCCAACAACAAAACGTACCCCGACAGCCCCTTACCTTTCCTAGACAACGATCGTGACAACACCCGCCATCGAAGTTGAAAAACTAACGGTCACCTACGGTGCCGTTCCCGTTTTATGGGACATCGACCTGACGATTCCCCAGCAAGTCGTGATGGGATTGGTAGGCCCCAACGGCGCTGGAAAAAGCACCCTCCTCAAATCGATCCTCGACCTCACGCCCAAGTTAACCGGCACCGTCAAAGTACTCGGCCAGTCCTTTGCCTCCAACCGAAAACGCATCGGCTACGTGCCTCAACGCAGCAGCATCGACTGGGATTTCCCAACAACCGTGCTCGACCTGGTCGTGATGGGCACCTACGGTCGGCTTGGCTGGTTCCGCCGCCCCGGCAAACAAGAACGATCCGATTCGATGGCGGCTTTGGAACGACTTGGAATGGCCGAGTTCGCCGGTCGACAGATCAATGAACTCTCCGGCGGCCAACAACAACGAGCCTTCCTCGCGCGGGCTTTTGTCCAAGACGCGCCGATTTATTTTTTGGACGAACCGTTCACCGGTGTCGACGTTCCAACCGAAAAACTGATCGTGAAACTTTTGCACGAACTACGCGACGCAGGAAAAACGATCGTCGTTGTCCAGCACGACCTAAAAACCGTTGACGAGTATCTAGACCAAGTTTCGTTGGTCAACCAAACGATCGTCGCCAGCGGAAAAGTAAAAGACGTTTTCTCTGAAGCGATCATCGAAGAAACCTACAGCGGTCGCTCCCGAATTTGCTCCGCCAACCCTCAAGGTGTTGCATGAGCCTGTGGGAACTGCTGGGCGATCATACCTTTCAAACGGTGCTGCTGGGGACCATGGGCATCGGCGCGGTCAGCGGATCGGTCGGTTGCTTCGCTTACCTGCGCAGGCAGAGCCTCGTTGGCGACGTGGTGGCTCACTCGTCGTTGCTCGGCGTGATGCTGGCTTTTTTGATTAGCTATTGGCTGACGGGGCAGGGGAGTAAGTCGCTGGTTTTGCTAATCCCAGGCGCGATGGTGGCCGGCGTGCTGGCGCTCGGTCTCGCTCAATGGATCGTTTCCAATTCCGGCGTTCGCGAAGACAGCGGACTCGGCGTGATGCTGGCGATCTTTTTTGGCACCGGCATCATGCTGTTGCGTTGGGTCCAAAAAAGCCCATCGATTCCCGGAAAACGCGGATTGGAGAGCTACCTGTTCGGCATGGCCGCTTCCATGACCCAAGCCGACTTAATCATGATCGGCATCGTCGGCATCGGCTCGATTTTGGTCATGCTGCTGCTTTGGAAAGAACTCAAAGCCTTCACCTTTGACCCGTTACTGACGCAAAGCCTCGGCTACCGCACACGTTGGCTCAACTGGATTCTGATTGGACTGTTCGTAAACGGCATCGTGATCGGGATTCAATGCATCGGCGTCGTGCTCATGATCGCCATGCTGGTCGCACCCGCCGCGGCAGCCAGACAATGGACCGAGTCACTCGGCAAGATGGTAATCCTAGCAGCGATCATCGGGGCGACCTGTGCGGCCATCGGCACCGTAGTCAGCGCGATCGTATCAGGCGTTCCGACAGGCCCCGTGATTGTGCTAACGGGCACCGCGATCTTTTTGGTATCGCTACTGTTCGCACCAAAACGCGGCATCTTGTTCGCCAATCGTAAACAGAACTCACTGGCGATGGCGGCCAGCCAGGAGCGATCCGAATGATCAGCTTACTGGCATGGACACACATTATCGCCATCTTGACCGCAATCGCTTGCTCCCTAGCCGGCGTCTTGCTGGTGGTCAAACGCGAGGCCATGGTCTCCGAAGGACTTAGCCACGCCGTGCTACCGGGGATCGTATTAGCGTTCTTGATTTTTCGTGACCGAAGCTCACCGTTTTTGATTTTGGCGGCGGGGCTAAGCGGTTTGTTGATGGTTTGGTTAGTTCAGTGGATCGCGAAAACGGGTCGAGTCAAACAGGATGCGGCGTTGGGGATTGTGTTTTCGGGCATGTTCAGTGTGGGGATTTTGGCGAGCAGTCTAAACCTTAAAGAAATCCATTTTCATGCTCACTGCATCATCGACGGCAACTTAGCGTTTGCCGCCTTGGAAGATTGCCACTGGTTCGGCGTCTACCTGGGCCCCCGAGCATTCGTATCGATGTTGTTATGCGTGGCAGGGCTCATCGGCTTCATCACTGTGTTTTTCAAAGAGCTCAAGTTAATGGCGTTTGACGAAACGTCCAGCCAACTATTTGGTTATCGCCCGCGGTTACTACACACGATATGGTTAGCGATCGTATCCATCGTCGCGGTCGCAGCCTTCGAAGTCGCGGGCACGATCTTGGTGGTCGCATTAATGATCGCACCAGCAGCAGCGGCGAACTTACTCAGCCAGCGTCTAGGGAAGATGTTTCTCCTGAGCGGGCTGCTTGGCACGTGTTCAGCGATCCTCGGCGTCGTCTTAAGCCAGCAACTCTCCATCTCCCCCGCGGGTCCGATCGCATCGATGGCCGGCCTCACCTTCCTAGTCGTCGTCTTCTTCGCCCCTCGCCGCGGCCTAATTTCTCGTTGGATCTCGACTCGCCGCCGCCGCGACGTTCTTCTAATGATGCTCAAACTCAAAAACGCCCGCAAGTAACCACTCACACGCAGATTGAGTGGGAGCAGATGAGCATAACCACAAAGCTGCCTCTGCTGTCAGCCTGAGCAAGGCCGCCTGCAACTCGGTGGTTGTTTCCAAGCACTTCTTCCCGCGCGTAAAACGGAACACTAATTGGCACTAATTGACACTAATCTCAAATCCGAAAAACTCCAACGGACCGCCTCCCCGCATATCACTAGTGAAGATGAGTGCCGATTAGTGTTCCCTTCTTTCAACATAGTCGCCTTTCGCTCCGCGAAAGAAGCGCTCCCCACAGCAGACTCAAACAAA
>JALZWN010000275.1 GCA_023300235.1 Mariniblastus sp. | reverse complement strand
GGCAAGCCGCCTGCGCCGTATCACAAAACGCATCACCGCATGATGCCGCCGTGGTATCGCGGACACATGCCCGCAGAAACCGTGACCATCGCCGAGGCCCTGAAAACGAACGGTTACACGACCGGACACAGCGGCAAATGGCACATGGCGATCAAGCATAACGCCTTCCCGCAACCGCAAGACCAAGGCTTTGACTGGTCGCGCAGCCACCACGGAACAACCGCCAGGATGCGCCCCCATCGCTTGGCCAAATTCGCGACCGACAAACCGGACGATCCGTATCGGATCGACGAAAACGGGTTCGCAACCCATCAGCTTAGCCTCGATGCTCTCACGTTCGTGAAACAGAACAAAGACAAACCGTTTTTCCTCTACTATGCCACAAAGTTGGTACACGCTCCGATTCACACACGTAGCGAGCAGCTTCTGAAAAAGTACTGTGACAAGCTTGGTGTGGAACTGCCGGAGAATCCGGAAGAGTGGAAGGGCGAAGGCCAAACCAATCCATTCTATTGTGCGATGGTAGAGGAACTCGATTATTACGTTGGCCAGATGTTCGACTATCTGGAAACCACTGAAGACCCGCGCTGGCCGGGACATAAATTGATCGAGAACACTTACGTCATCTTCACTTCTGACAATGGCGGCATGGAAAAAATGCCCAGCGACAACATCACCGACAACTACCCGCTTGATCGTGGCAAAATATCCGCGATGGAAGGTGGCGTTCGTGTGCCGCTGATCATAGCGGGGCCTGGCATCGATGCCGGCCTGCAGTCGGACGTGATGGTCAACGGACTCGACTTCTATCAGACCATTCTCTCGTGGACCGACACGCAGAAACCTGAGGGCAAACAATTCGATGGCTGCGACATCTCCGATCTGCTGATGAATGACCCCAGCGATCCTCAGTTGGTCAAACAAGAGGACGGTTCTGTACGCGACACCATGCTGTGGCATTTCCCCAACAGCCTCGCGCTCGAGAGCACGATTCGCATCGGGGATTACAAACTCATTCGCAACTACGACCACTCAGGAGACGTTCCAGAGCTAGAGCTGTATCGCTTGTACGAAACAAAAGATGGCACGCAAATTCGCTGTGACATCGAAGAGTCGAAAAACCTCGCCGGATCGATGCCCGATAAAGCGCAGGTCATGAACGACGAACTAACCAAACGGCTAACGGAAATGAAAGCCAGCTACCCCTACTTCAATCCGCACTGTAGGTATGCACTTGCAAACAAGGAAAAGGTGCCAACCGTTCTTTCGTTGGAGCAAACTGGCGACATGGTTGAATTCACTTACAAGGAAAATGGAGCCAAGGTTGATCGGGCTCAATTGATCTACACGTCCAACGGTGGAGAGTTTCAAGAGGAGTGGTTCCGTACACCGGCGAAACTGCTCAGCGACACTAAGATTTCGGCCAGCTTGCCGGCAGGAACAACTCACTACGTGATCAACCTGATCGATGAGAATAATTTCTTGGTCAGCTATCCCGACGTAGAAAAATCAACTCGCAGCAATCATCCATCCGAGAGCGCGCAAGCGGTTATCGAAAGATGATCCGGTGGCCAGCTTTAATCGCAGTCTAAAGCGTTAACAATTTGGGCTCTTCCGGTAATTTAGTGGCAAGAGCTCGTATGGCTAGTTTTACGAACGCTGCCCGCCCCGGATGGGGCCGACTTCCGCACGCGGTAGAATTGGCATTAAGCCAAGGTCGGCCCCATCCGGGGCGTAGGTCATTTGATGGGTCGTTGCTCGACGCTCCCTCCCCGAGCTATCGAAGTCGACCCCATCCGGGGTGAAAACAACCACTAAATTCCCGGAAGAACCACAATTTGAAATACTGCCAAAAAAGAACCGCGTTTAAACGCCTACGGACGCGAATGAAAACCAGAATCTGTATTCGAGTTTATTTGCGTCCATTCGCGGTTGAAAATTCAGCAATGAAAGAACCTCACCTATCGTTTGGTTTTAAAAAATGGTGGCGTTCATCGAGGAGTCTCCGAAAGGACGCTCGTTCCTGTTTTAGTTTTGCCATGATTCCCACATTCATGCCAAGCGATGCAGACTATTTCTATCCGATTTACCGTAGTTTGGCGTTTGAGCCTCATGACTCTAACTAACAGCGACCTTTTTTCTAGTTACGATGGTTTAGAATCTTAATTCGATCGCTCAGGTATACAGATATTTCTTGACACTAATAAATAAAACAAAAACGTCTTCTCATGTTTAAACCATACAAACTTGCCGTTCTGTTTTGCTGCCTAACGTTTGGGTCGCTTAATGCCGATCAGCCAACCCTGGTGATGAGCCCCGACGGTCCCATCGCGACGCTCAACGATGCTCGTTTGCAAGTTCAACAATTCAAGAAAAAACACCCCGGCAAACCAATTGAGGTTCTGATCAAAGGCGGTGCCTATCCTTTGCGAGAAACGGTTGTCTTTGGCGTGGAAGATTCCGGCTCCGCTGGAGCTCCCGTCGTTTACAAAGCGGCCCCCGGTGAGACTCCCGTGTTTTCGGGCGGCGTTGCGGTAGAGGGATGGAAAAAACTGTCGACCGAACCCAAGGGCGTTGCGGAAAAGGCACGCGGGAAACTTTGGGTCGCAGAGATCCCCAAAGGCATGGGCCAACACTGGATGATCCGATCGCTCTACGATGGCGACACGATGCTCACGCGGGCTCGATCGGGCAGCTTCAAGTACGCCGATGTCAAAAAAGAAAACGACTACAACCGACAAGGTAAAAAACTCACGAGCGTGCTGGAGTATGAAGGGAAACCTGTTGCGCCCTTCGACCGAACCATTTATTACAAAGACGATGACATCAAGGATTGGCCCAACCCATCCGACGTCGAGCTTCTGCTGAAAGATCGCCCGTGGCTGGCCAACCTCATCTCCCTTGATCGCGTCGACACCGACAAGAAGATTGCTCATCTGGCGGTTGATCCCACGTATCAGGCGATGAACCCAAACAATCGCTACTGGGTTGAGAATGCGCTCGAGTACTTGGATGAGCCCGGAGAGTGGGTGGTGAACACTCAGGAAGGTCGTATTTATATGTGGCCAGAAAAGGACATGGCCGACATGAATGTCATCGCCCCTTTTCTACAAGAGTTCATCCGAGTCGAAGGCACCGAGGACGGCCCGTTTGCGTCGCACATCCGCTTCGACGGACTCACTTTCACCCACGGCGTGCGAGACACTTTGCTCAGCGACGACAAAGGCCTGCAACACGACTGGGAAATGTATGACAAAGCCAATGCGGTGGTTCGGTTCCGTTTTGCTGAAGACTGCGAACTTTCATCATGCGTGATCAAGTCAAGCAGCGGCACGGGGATTCGTTTGGACTTGCATTGCCAACGAATCAAAATCGCCAGCAATCACTTGCACCATCTTGGCGGCGGAGGCATCGTGCTGAGCGGTTATGGGCCGGGCACGAAAGACGTGAACAAGAACAACGTGGTGCACGATAACTATATTCACCACATTGGTGAGCTCTTGATGCATTCGGCCGCGATCTTTATCGCGCAGAGCGGACACAACGAAATCACCCACAACACGATCTCGGAAGTGCCTTACAACGGCATGGTGATTAGCGGTTGCCGCCCGCACGAATTTTACCTTGTGAACCGGATACCATTCAGACGAGCGTGGGTGTCTTCGATTCGTTTTGAAGAATGCGAGCCCTACATCAAAAAGGGACTCGCTGCCAAATCGCAGAACCGACTGGAGCATTTCCTGCCGTTGTTGCATGCCCGAGAAAACAGAATCGTCATGAACGATATCTCGCGGACGCTTCTCAAACTGCATGACGGGAACGCGATCTATTTCTCAGCCATGGGCGAGAACAATTGGGTGGAGCGTAACTACCTTCATCAAAACCACGATACCGCAGGGGCCATCCGACTCGACGATAACCCAAGCTTTACCATCATCCGTGAAAATGTGATCACCGAATCGGAAAGAGGCCTCGGCCTCAAAGGTCCTGCCGATGTGATCAACAATTTCATCTTTACCGAAACGTTCTTGCGAGGACGGACTTTGCCGGGATGGTTAGGTGGCACGAAGAAAGCACTGCCGCAGAAAAACATTTTCATGCCGCCCGCGTCTTCAAAGTCGACCGGTGGGCTTTACCTAACCGATGGTCGTGCGACCAACCGTCCGTTCTATAAGAACCTACCTAAAACCGAGGATTCGATCTACTTCACGGAAAACAAAAGCCAACCGTATGTCCCCAAAACTGAGCTCGGCAGTGACCTGATCACGGGACAGCCAGTTACGCCAGGAACCGATCCTGTGAAGTTGTTGTACGCAGACCCCATGTTCGACAGAGAAGCGATGAAGCAAGGGCTGTATCGTTTCAAAGAGGGATCACCCGCGGCGAAGCTTGGCATCAAACCAATCGACTTGCGTAAGGTCGGATCCTCGCGAGCAAACCCTTCGAAAGATCAAAGTGGAAAAGTCGTTTTTGAGTTCACCGATGGTTCGGCACTTGATGCAAAAGCGGGTGTCGTTGGCGCGAGAATGACCGCGGACGGCATTACTCTGACATCTCGTGCAATCATCGGCAGCGACAAAACCAGCCAAGGCAACACAACCACCATTTTCAAAAGCGTGGACGCGTTGAGCATCAACACCGGATCGGTAAGCGGCCCTGAATATCAGAATTTCGACCCCAATGAAGCGTGGGTTTTCGATTTCGACGCCGACGTCACACTGAATGAGATTCGTTTCGCTGGACTTGAGCGAGGTGAAAGTGTGAAGGTGACCGTTCACGATAAAAGTGACGGCGGTAAAAGTTTGGTGCGAACGTTGAGCAATGCCGAAGTACTTACCATCGAAAAGAAGGTTGTCGCGGGAACGGATATTCGAATTGAGCAGCTGACAGGCAAGTCGCGAATCGACTCAATTACCATCAAAAGAAAAGAGTGAATCGTTGCGGTCGAAGCACGCAGAGATAGAGGCTTGGCCGCAAATGCAATGGGATTCGTCAAGAATTCCTTTTGGGCGGTTCCGATTGTTTACTAAGTCGACCGCCCCGCAGGACTTCTGGCGAGAGTCCACGACATCCTTAAAACGCAAACAAAATTTACAAAAGCACCAATCATTTGATCATCAAAACACATGCAAAATCTTAGACCATCCATTTTACTGCCTCTCCTATTCATCGCACTTGTGCTTTGGGATTGCCCCGGTGCTCGCGCTGATCAGCTTGCCGGCAAACGCCCCAACATCATCCTTGTGCTTACCGACGACCAAGGCATGGGGGATTTGTCCTGCCTTGGCAATCCGATGCTGAAGACGCCACACATCGACGACTTCTACAAGCGCTCGACGCGATTGACTGATTTCCATGTCAGCCCTACCTGTGCACCAACGCGTGCAGCCCTCATGAGTGGCCGGCATGAATTTCGGAATGGAGTCACGCATACGATTTTGATGCGAGAGCGGATGGCGTTGGATGTTGTCACACTGCCGCAGATGCTTCAAGCGAGTGGCTACGCGACAGGCATCTTTGGTAAATGGCATCTCGGAGACGACGAACCCTACTTGCCGCACAACCGCGGTTTTGGTGAATCGCTCATTCATGGTGCAGGCGGAATTGGCCAAGTCACGTGGGGAGACTTCCCGCCCAACGGCAAAAAGACTTACTACGACAGTGTCCTGTTGCACAACAACAAGATTGTAAAAACCGAAGGCTACTGCACTGACTTGTTTTTCGATGCAGGGATGAGCTGGATCAAGGAACAACACGACGCCAACAAGCCGTTCTTCGCTTACATCGCAACTAACGCGCCTCACACTCCCAACATCGCCCCCAAGAAGTACACGCAACGATTTCGAGAAATGGGATGGGCGACTGCTAAAGGAAATTCGCCGGCGGGACGTTTTGGCATGATCGAGAATATCGACGAGAATTTCGGGCGCATGATGCAGAACCTGAGAGACTGGAACGCTCTCGACAACACGCTCGTTATTTTCATGACCGACAACGGAATGAACTACGTGAGCGGCAAGAAGAACGGAAAACAAACCCCGTTCTTTACTGGGGGTTTAAGAGGCCAGAAAGGCACGGCCTACGAAGGCGGAACACGCGTGCCCTCGTTCTGGCATTGGCCCGGTGTGTTAAAAGAAGACGTCGACGTAAATGCGCTTACGGCGCACATCGACATTTTCAAAACGTTCGCTGATTTAGCGTCGGCTGAACTACCGGCACAAATGCAGGAACTCGACGGACGCTCATTGCTGCCGGTATTAGAACAACCAGATTCTGAGTGGCCCGATCGTGAACTTTTTGTGCATGTGGGCCGCTGGGACAAAACGCATCCTAAAGCAAAAACCATGACCGCTGCTAAACATGTCAACTGTGCCGTCCGAACGCAGCGATGGCGTTTTGTCAATAATTCAGAGCTCTACGACATCACCGCTGATCCTCGCGAAAAGACGAATGTGTCAGGTGCGAACCCAGAAGTCGTTGCCCAACTGCGACGAAAATACGATGCTTGGTGGGACAAAACGGTGCCACTGATGATCAATGAAGGGCTCGCTACGAAGCGTGGTCGCAAGAAGCTTCCGCTTGTGGAGCGATACAAACAAGAAACAAAAAGTAACCCCCTACCAACATGGAAACCCAGCATTCGATGAAAACTTTAATAATGGCGCTTTGCCTAGTGACGCTTGGGCTGAACTCGTTGAACGCCCAGCCAGACACCATGGAAGCGCTCGCTCTCGAGAAAAAAAACCGTCCTTGGTTCGCGCGGTTTATGTCGAACGATCCCGTGGTGGCTGGCTTTCCCGGTGAGTCCCCCGAAGATCGCGACAAGCGTGTCGCCAAATGGAACGATGCCAGGTTTGGACTCTTCCTTCACTGGGGGCCACAGAAGGCAGGCGGCGAATCTAAAATCAACACGCAGGTACTTAGCCGCTTTAATCCGACCAAATTTGACGCTGAGCAATGGGTGCTGACAGCGAAGAAGATCGGATTCAAGTACATCGTGATCACCACAAAGCATCACTCGGGCTTTTGCATGTTCGATTCGGAATACACCGAACACGACATCATGGACGCGACACCGTTCGGACGCGACCCGCTGAAGGAGTTGGCTGATGCATGTGCCAAACATGACATGTTGCTAGGCTTTTATTACTCAGTTTGGGACATCGCTCGGCCCGACTATTCCAAAAAAATTGGCCGCCCCAATTACGCGAAGTACCACCAGTTCATGCTCGATCAAACGAAAGAGTTGCTCACTAAATATGGTGATGTCGTGACGCTTTGGATGGACGGCGAGTGGGTCAACAGTTGGACCTACGAACGTGCGTCGGATTACCGCGATCATGTTAGAAAGTGGCAGCCGGAACTTTTGCTGGTCGATCGCATCGGTCAGCGCCGGCTTGGAGATGGCGACTACGGTTCCTCCGAAAACTTCGTGCCCTACATTGGTGACAACCTCAATGGTCGATTGTGGGAGAGTTGTCAAAAGTTTGATGGCGGATGGTTCTGGAAAGGCAAGGACACATCACAATCACTTGAATGGGCCGTCAATAATTTAGTCGACACCGTTTCCCGTGGCGGCAACCTGCTGATGAACATGGGGCCAACGCCCGAAGGTTTACTTCCGCCAGTGAGCGTGGAAAAGCTGCAACCGCTTGGTGATTGGCTGCGGAAACATGGTGAGGCGATTTACGCAACAGAGCGAGGCCCACACTATTTACTGGAATGGGGTGGGTGTAGTCGTCGCGGAAATACGCTGTACTATTTCGTCAGAGATTGGCCCAAAGATGGCAAGCTGATCGTCCCGGGGATGAACGTCGGGCAGCCCAACGCTGGAGTCCAGCAGATTCAATTCCTCGGTGGCGCTGAGGCACTTCCGTTCGCTCAGTCGGGTAACGACTTGGTGATCACCGTGCCAAAAGAGCCATTCGATTCGCTGATGAGCGTGATCAAAGTCGACCTGAATGCCGCGCCGGTGGTGGACAATGCAATCCGTCCGTTAACGCAAACGCTCCGCCCTCAAACGGGAAACGCAAACGTCAAACCGGGTGATTACTTTTTGTCGGCCGCTTTCGCAAAAATTCACGGCGACGACCTGCACTTTTCGCTTGGAGCGGGAGCCGGTGGGCAGCGTGAGAACTTAAAAGGGTGGACCAACCCCGCCGATTGGGCTGAGTGGGAAATTCTTGTGGAAGCGCCAGGGACTTACGTGGTGAAAGCCAATGAATCCAGTTGGATGGACAGCGGTAAGTTTGTTATTGAAGTCGCCGGTCAGAAACTTGAACACACGGTGAAGGCCAGGACTCCCAAAAAGGGACGTCGGTCTCCGTTCAGTGCCGCATTCCAAGAATATGAATTGGGGAAAGTGAAGTTTACTGAGCCCGGTCATTATAAAGTAGCCGTCAAAGCCATTGAGATCGCTCCCAAGGCGATCGAGTACGACCAAGGCTTGATGATGCTTCGTGAAATTGTGTTGTCACCCGCGAAGTAGTAAACCCCAAACTGTGGAACACTGTTCCGCAGCCGAAACCCTCCGTGTTGGAACGTCAAGAATTTTCCCAGACTCTTAAACGCCCGATCTGGCACCGAGGTTTTGTTGATTTTTAGGATACCAAAAACAAACATCGCTGGCTTAAGCGACAGAGTGACCACCCCCAACATGAATTGCTTTACAAACCCTACAAACCTGTGTCGCGGATTAGCGCTAGCTTTCACGCTATTTTTCTGTGTTCTCGCTGAAAGCGTTAGCGCAGACGGCCTGTATACGGGGAACTTGAAACATGTCTTAGGCGATGTCAAACAGGGGCAAATCCAGAACAAATTGGACACGACCGAGAAAATAGACAACGTCTTGGACGGTTTTGAAAAGCTTGGTTGCAACGGCGTACGAATTACGATTTTTCCAAAGGGCACCAACCCGAACCCAGAGATGTTTGACTATCTCTATCAACAGGCGAAAAAACGCGGATTAACAATATTCGCGAATCCAGCCCAGGACGCCGGCGGACAACGTGTTGCCTCGCGTAGCCTCAAAACTTTGCCGGTGAAAAACAACCTTAAAGCAATCAATATTTTGATCCAGGACGTCAAGGATTTCAGCAAGAAATATCCGTGCGACTGGATCAATCCGTTCAACGAAGACGGCATCGACATCGGAGGTTTTACCGGACAGCAGATGCAATACGTCTATCAAAATCTCCACCGACAAGTCGGCGGTGCGGATTTAATTGGGCCTTGTAACTGGGGAATTCCTGCTGCAATCAAGGTGCTCAAACGGACGAACATTCATAACTACATCTCCGTCGCGACCACGCACAACCTTGGATTCAACCACGACAAGTGGCAAGAGTTCATCGCGTTGGCGAAAATCCGCAAGCTGCCCGTCTGGGATTCCGAGGTCACTTTTACGAAGAAATACCCCGAAAAACCAAATCGATTTGACGCAGCAATGGAAGCGGAAGTTGACGGCCTTGTGCTATACCACGCATGGACGGCGTTCGTCAAACTACACAATGGCGAACTCAATAATTCAGGCTTAAGTGTTCGTGACCGAATCCTTAAAAACCCCAATCAGCAACGATTGATACCAGGAAAGTACGAGCCTCAAGAGGGTGATCTTTTGTTTCAATACGCTAAGGGAAATAAACTTCTTAACGCTCTGGCTGACGCCAATGGAGACAAATTCAGTCACTGTGGCATTCTTGTGAAAAAAAATAACCGTTGGTTCGTGCTGGAAACCTCGACCACCGTCACCGAAACACCAATCAAAGTTTGGCAGAAACGTAGCCGAGATAAACTAATGCACGTTTATCGCCTCAGAGAGACTCAGCAAAAACATATTCCAAAGATGATCGCAGTCGGTCGTCAACTCTTGGGACGCCCGCAAGACCCAACGTGCCAAATAACGGACGCCAAAATTTATGGCCCTGAACTTGTCTACAAGAGCTTCAAAAGATCTGCTGGCAAAGAACTTTCTCCTTACGTGTTACTTGAGCATCTCCAGTGGAAACCGGCAGAGGCGGTAATCCTTAAGCAAGAAAACACCGTACCCCTGCAGCGAAAAATCTTAACGGCCGAGAACCTTTCGAAATCGGGGCATCTACAGTGGGTCTACTCTTCCAAGAAAACCAACTCGAGCAAGAAAACCAACTCTGGCAAGAAAACCAACTGAGCTCGTTAGCTCACTAGTGGTCTGTCAAAGATAAAGATTAGGATCGAAACATGTAGCCGGACTCGCCAGAGTTCGGTTTTCTCTAGGTCAAACTGAATTCTGGCGAATCCAGCTACCCTAAAGTTCGACACTGACAGACCACTAATTCGTTCGTTCGTTAGCAAAATCTCCTCCAGAGGCTCTTGGCCTCGAGGAGTTTCATGCTCCTAGCCACACGGCCCTTCGTTCGTCCGAAGGGCCAACCGCGGATTGTAGCTTGGAGATTGAAAAACGATTTCGAGTCCCTGCGAAAGCCCGTTATCGCAAGAACGCTTCATGCAATCCGCCGTCAACCGTGATCACTTGACCGGTCGTTTTGCTTAGTCGCTCACTGACCAACAAGAAATATGCTTCCGCTTGGTCTGCTGGCGTAATCGGTGATTTGGTCAGCGTGCGGTTTGCATAAAACTGAGCCAGTTTGTCGACCAGCGATTCAGTTGGTTCGTCTTCTGAGTACTCGATTTCATATTTGGCTAACGATCCGATCACTCGATCACGCGGGAACATCGACGATCCTTTGACGACCGTCGCAGGTGCGACTCCGTTGACGCGAACGAGAGGCGAAAGCTCCATGGCCAGTTCTCGAACGAGGTGATTGGCAGCTGCTTTTGAGGTGTCGTACGCCAAACTTCCTTTTTTCGCTACAGCCGCATTGGCGCTGGTCGTCAACACAAGATTGCCGCGTAGTCCTTGGTCTTTCCAGGTCTTCGAAGCTTCATCGGCGACAAGGTAACTGCCCGTCACGTTAATGTTGAACGTCAATCCCCACTTTTCGTCCGGGATGTGTCCTGTCGTGTCACTCGGCACAAAAATCCCTGCAGTGACTTCGATCGAGTCGAATCCACCGTAAGCCAACGCGACTTGATCGAGCATTGCCCGGATGCTTTCGCGGCTGGTAATATCGGCAGCCAAACCGATGGCTTGTCCGCAACAGCTGATGCCGCTGCCGGCGACGCCGATTCCCACCCCGTACTGGTCGGTGATTTCAGCAGCCGTTGCTTCGGCACTTGCTTGGTTGAGATCAACCGCGACCACATGGGCTCCTTCACGGACCAGTCGGTGAGCGGTCTCTTTACCGATGCCTGAGCCCGCACCGATTACGACATGAATCTGTCGAGCCAGCTCTTTCTCTGCGGGCATGCGTTGTAGTTTGGCTTCTTCGAGCAACCAGTACTCGATATCGAACGCCTCTTGTTTGGGAAGCGAAATGTATTCATCGATCGCTTCGGAGCCACGCATGACTTCGACCGCACAGTTGTAGAACTCAGCCGTCACACGCGATTCGCTTTTGCTTTTACCCCAAGCGATCATGCCCAAGCCCGGAATCAAGACGACCGTTGGATTCGGATCTCGCATCGCCGGTGAATTCGGACGCTTGCAGGATTCGTAGTACTTGGTGTAATCCTTTCGATACTTGGCTAACCCCGCGGTCAACAAATCTCGCAAAGAATCTACATCGCCGGTCAAAGGATTCCAGTCAACGTACAACGGCTTGATCTTTGTGCGAAGGAAGTGATCGGGACAGCTTGTTCCCAGTTCCGCCAGTCGCTCAGCATCATTCGAATTGACGAAGCGGCGAATCGTGTCGTCGTCCTGAATCGTACCGATGAAGCGATTCTTTTGAGAAACCTGTCCGCGCAACCAAGGTAGGATCTCAGCAAAAATCGGACGCCGCTGCTGTTCGCTCAGCGAATCATATTTTTGACCACCGAAAACTGTCGCGTCCCCGCCGTTAGCTTGGTATTTGTCGTCAATAAACTGGGCTGCTTTTTCAATCAAAGTCAGTGTCAACTCGTAACACTCTTTCTCGTCATTGGCCCAGTTAATTAAGCCATGCTGCCCCATCACGATTCCTTTGGCGTTGGGATGCTCTTGGCAGATCTTTTGCATCGCCAAACCAAGTTCAAACCCTGGGCGAAGCCACGGTGTATGAATTAGTTCATCGCCAAAAATTTCTTTGGTCAATTGAACCGAGTTTTTCGCAGCCGCAACGGAAATCGCCGCGTTGGGGTGCATGTGATCAACATGAGCAAACGGAATGAACGAATGCAGTGGAGTGTCGATGGAAGACGGGCGAGGATTCAAATTGAAAGTCGTATGAGCATACATGCCAACCATACGGTCTTCAGCATCGGTCTTTGGCCCCTTTTTAGGTTCAGCCGAATAAACTTTTTGCAGGCCAACGACTTTCTCTTGGTACAAAGACGAGAAGTTCGCTCGTTGTGCCGTCCGCAAATCGCCACCGCTTCCTTTAACCCAAAGGACTTGCGTCGCGTCGCCAGAAAGCGGATCCGTTTCGGAAATTTTCGCCGA
>JALZWN010000274.1 GCA_023300235.1 Mariniblastus sp. | reverse complement strand
GCCTGGGCCCGCTTGGGCCATCTGATCCAAAACCGAGGCGACCGAATATTGGCCAACCATTTTTGGCTTAACATCCGCGACAACCACTTGAACGTCGTCAAAATTGTTTTGATGCCAGTTGGACCAATAAGCCAAACGAGTTTTCCAGTCGGAAGATTGCTTGGCTTCGGCTTGACCAGACCAATGCTTCAGCAAGTTGGCTGCCTGATGAGCACCTTGTCCGCGTAGCCGATAACCAGTTTCGATCACCTGCCGATAGTGCAACGCTTCTTTAGGACGCTGGCCAACGGCAGTCAATTTTTGCAACACGTCGACGGCGGTTAAGTCGTCCAACTTTGGCAAGCTACCGACCAAGTAGGCCCAGTTTTCACCGTCGGGTTGCTGAGACAAACCGATCACGATGTCACTACGTCGATCCGGTTCTTGCAGCCACAACTCTCGCAAGTATTGCATGCCCGCTTCGCTACCGTCGCGAGCCAAAATCGCGATCACGCCCAAACGGACTTGGCTGGTCTCAACGTCGTTGGACCCGAGTTCAACCATTCGTTGGTCCATTGCGATCACGGCGTCAACGGTTTTGCCGTCCAGTCTTTCTGGCATTTTGTAGAACGCCGTCAGAACCGTTTTGGGCCAGCGATGACCGTTGGCCAATACCGTTGAAATATCAGATCCCGCGACGGTGCCTGAAATTTCCTTGATCGACTGTTGAACGTATTTCTTGTAGTTAATGCCGGCAGAGCTTACCGATCGCGAAGTTTCCAACGCGTTCAGGATTGACACTTTCTCACCCGCGGTCAAATTGGACTGGCTGTGAAGCAAGTGCATCGACACATGAACTCGATCCGCCATGGGGACGCTCTCGTCGGCCAGATAGTCTTCGAGTCGCCCCGAGTAGTCGCCGGCTTGCAGGTAGCCGAGCACACGAGCGAGTTCGCGGTTGATCGGTGAACTTGCGGTCGGGAACTCACTAACGATACGCTTGGTGAAGCCTTCCACGCGAGATGGTTGGACATTGGACTGCGTCAAAGCCAATTGGATGGTTCGCAGCAAATCAATGAATTCGCCATCGGTCAAAAAACCGTCCATCAGGTGGCTGGACTTCGCCAAAATCTCGTAGCCGTGCTCAAGCGTTGGGGCCTGTGCCAGCAAAGCAATGGAACCGTTGACGAACAAACGTTTGTCGTCGGCGTTAACCACTTTGGCTTGCCAATCTTGGCTCGGCATGCGTTCAAGCAAGCGACGCGCAGCCAAGGCTTCGACTCGATCGTCGGAGGTTAGCATCGGAACCAACGATTCAAAGTTCGGCTCAAGTTCCAAACGAACGCAGGCTTCGCAGGCGACTCGTCGAACGTATGAGTTTTTATCGTTCACCAAATCCAACACGACTTCGTTTTTAAATCGTTCAGGTTTGCGAACACACATCCGTACAAGTTGTGCTCGGATGGCAGGTTGTCGGTCGGTTCCCAAGGCTTGCACAAGACCGCGAGACGGAAGCGGACCGTACATGCCCATCAGCTGGAGAGCACGCAGGCGTTGTTTCGCAGGTCGGGATGTATCCAGAGCCACTTCTTCGATGGTGTTGTTCCAGTCGCGTCCCATTTTGATTCGAAGTTGAGCGGTATCTTGTCGGGCCCAAGCGGCTTGCGGTTGCGGGTGACGCAACGCTTTATCAAGATCACTTTCGTATTTGGTGACGGCTTCGGGAGCTTCGCCTTTCCAGCTAACCCGATAAACCCCACCTTCGGTTCCTCGACCGCCGGTGCAAAAGTATAGGTTCCCGTCTCTACCAACCGCCAAGTCGCTCACGTTCAGCGGGCGCCCGGCAAGGAATGCTTGTGGCGTACCCGTAAAGCCAGCTCCGTTGGGAGTCGGCTTCATTGTCAAAATACGACCTTGTGACCAATCGGCAAAAAAGATCGCACCGTGGTAGCGTTGAGGAAATTGCACGTGTTCATATTGAACCGCACCAGTCGGAATCGCGGCACCAGTGGCCGCCAACGCTGGCGTGCGATCGACAAAGTATTCCGGGAACGCTGACCAACCGCTACGCCAGCCCAAGTCTGCCCCCGCGGGAACGTGATAGGCCAGTGCCGGACGATGCCAAGTCAGGCCCGTATCCGAACGCGTATCTCGATCGTGCAGGAACATTTCTCCGTTGGCATCCAGAACCAAATCGCGGGCGTTATGAATTCCGCCAGCGACGCGTTCTACCGTTGTACCGCTCAATGACACGCGGACGATCGAACCGCCAGGTGTTTTACTGTTTCGATTTTCAAGGTCCGGAACGATGATGCCATCGTGAAAGTTTTTGAACGGGCTGCTCGTTGCCAATGTTTGTTTGACTTCGCAGTTGTTGCCAACCACGACGTACAACATACCCTCGGGGCCTAGCTGGATTCCTTGGGGACCGTTATCGCCAGACGCTTCGCTGAAGGAGAGCAATTGTCGAGCGATCGTTAGCTTGCCTTGGCCTTTGTTTTTCGCGTTACTTAGTTCGTACAAACCAAGTCCCTGCTGAGACTTCGCCGTTACGTAGACGTTGCCGTTAAGCGGCAAGATCCCGCGGCACGAATTAACTTCGTCGCACAAAACTTGCATGCGATTGGGGTCGCCGGCTGGTTTGGTCGGGTCTGCGAGCATCAACGGGCCGCCCTCGCGTGAAAGCAACAGCTTGCCGAACTCGTTAAATTCCATCGCAATCAACGAGCCCGTTTCTTTGGCAGAGAATACCTTGCCAACGGCAAACTCGTTGCTCACATCGAAGCGGCGAGGCTTTTCAGCAGACGAGGTTTCTTTTTTTGCTACGGCGATCAGCTTGTTGCTGGATTTTTCTTTGGCCGGCTTGTCGGTAACTTCTTTGCTTTTGGTAAACTTGAGCTCGGAAGATTTCTGTTTACGTGCAGCAGCAACTTTCGCTTGCTGGGCTAGTTTTGCTTTGGCAGCTTGCTTTGTTTCCGCTTCGGCGTCGGCCTTGGCTTGGTCAGCGATTTTTTGTTTCGCTTCAGCAACTCTCGCGGCAGATCTGCTTTTAGCAGCAAGCCAACCGGTGTCACTGAACGTGGTCTCGTTCCAATGAGGCGTCTCTACGATGCGAGTTTTCCAAGTGTTGTCGGTGCCCAAGCTGCGCCAACGAGTTTCATTTTTTTCTTTCACGCGAAACTTCAACGCCAATCCTGGCACTGGACTGTCAAAGTGCTTGACATGCGCTGCCAACAAGTTGACACCCGGTTCGATGTATTCGGTCACGTCGATGATTTGGGATTCGCCAAACAATTGGCCACGAGAAACCAAACGGTTGTTCAGATAGATCTCGTATTCATCGCCCGCCGAGAAAATCATCTCGGCTTGCTCAGGACCGATGAGCGTGAATTTTTTGCGGAAGAAACAATCGCCTTGGCTGGTCTTTGTTTTTGCAAAGTTAGTTTTAGGTGTCCAGATCCAATCCGGTTCTCCGGCCAAAGCCGAGCTGTTAGCCAATCCACACACCACGAACAAGATCGCAGCAAGCGGGAGTAAACGAACCCAAGGGCTCTGTTTGGCGAGCCTGATTGCACTCCAATGAGCCACTGGAGACCAAGAACGATTAGAATTTGAAAGGCGATCTTCCATGATCTTCTCACTACCAATTCAACATATATTGACGCTACCTCGGCGCAGACGACGAGGAACTAACATTTTTTGGATCGGCAGAATGTGGCTTCCGGCTTGGCAAACTTTGCGGTTTATCTGGGTTTTCTTGATGCTAGCGATTGCGCCGGCAGGTCTTAAAAGCCGCTGAACACGATTTTGGCGTGAATGCTCGGGAGGAAGGTTCTTCTGATACAGATAGCTAAAACTCTCGCAACTAACGCAAAAGTTGCAAATCATCAAGCAAGCAGAGCGTCCATCTGGGGCAAATCAGTTTTGAATCGGGGTGTTCCGGTAGCCCGACGCGTGAGCGAGGCCCCCGTGGAGATGGTGCTTTCAATCTGTCATGCGCGCATGATAGGCTGGAAGCCCATCACCACATTTCCTCGCTGACGCGTGGGGCAACTAATCAATCCAACCGCCGCCGAGCACCTGATCGTCGGCGTAACAGACAACCGCTTGCCCCGGCGCAACGCCGTTCTGAGGCTCGTCGAAAACGACCTCGATGCGACCCTCGGGCAGTACCGTCGCCGTTGCAGGCTGAGCACTGCTGTTGTAGCGAATCTGCGCCAAACACTTGAACGTCGATCCAATCGTTGGCTCAACCAACCAATTCGTTTTGCTGGCAGTCAGCTCCGACCGGCCAAGTTCTTCGATCTTGCCGATCACAACTTGTTTGGCCGCCGGTTCAATCCGCACCACGAAATAGGGCTCGCCCATCGCCACGCCTAAACCCTTGCGCTGACCGATCGTAAACCGCTCGATGCCTGGGTGTTGGCCCACCACCGTCCCGTCGGTCGTCACGATATCACCGGCGAGTTCTCCCGCTCCATCGCTGGCCAATTCATCACCGCGTCGTTGGCGGACGAATTCGTCGTGCTTGCCCGAAGTCACAAAACAAATCTCTTGGCTGTCTTTTTTCTCGGCCACGTTCAACCCCAGCGTGCCCGCGATTTGACGGATCGTTGGTTTGTCATAACCACCGACAGGCAGCATCATTCGCTGCAAGAACTTTTGTTTGATCCCAAACAACACGTACGATTGATCTTTGCCCGCATCCACTCCACGCGTCAAACGCAGTTGGCCGTCTTCTCGAAGCAACTGAGCATAATGTCCGGTCGCCAAAAATTCGGCGTCGACCGAATCGGCGTAGTCGAACAGCTTGCCGAACTTGATTCGGTTATTGCACATCACGCAAGGATTGGGCGTGCGGCCGATGGTGTACTCGTCGACGAAGTAATCGATGATGTCGCGAAACTCTTCTTCAAGGTTCAACGCATAAAACGGGATGCCGAGTCGTTCGGCCACTCGTCGTCCGTCTTCGGCATCGGAGGCACTGCAACAGCCTTGTTTGTGATCGGCCCGGTTGTTCAATACTGGCAGCAATGGCGACGAGTCCAGTTTGCCATCGATCGAGCAAGCGGTGATCGCTTTTTCGCCATGGCGCATAAAGACTCCGATCACCTCGTGACCTTGTTCGAGCAACAGGTGAGCAGCGACGCTAGAATCAACGCCACCTGACATCGCTAATACAACTCGCGCCAATTTAGTATTCCTGTTTTTGATCTTAAAGAATCGATGGCCGCAGCCAGAACATTTTGAACCGCCTGATCTTTTCCAAAAAGGTCCTGACAAGCACGCCTTGCTTACGGTTCACGCGGCAGATTCTAGTTGACCAACGGCCCGAAAGATACTCAAACGCCTCGCCTTAACGTGCAGTTAATTCATTTTGCTGCACCAACTCAATTGCTTAACAAACCAATAAATGGGCTGATGTCCAAAAAGTCGACATTGCCGTCTACGTTTGTATCCGCTTCGCTCTGAAACCCTCCGCTGGCCAGCACAGCGATAAACGGAGCGATGTCCAAAAAATCGACCGTACCATCTACCGTCACATCACCCAACAAGACCGATGATTCCGCCGCAGCTAGACTCACCGTTACGGTCGCCTGAGGAGAAAAAGAACTCATCACAAAGCCATTGGGCGTATTCAATTCAAATTCAAAAATTGTTCCATCCAACAATGTTCCAGCAAGCGTCACGTCTCGATCTTCAATCGTAATTGGTTCGTCATCGACAAAGCTAATCAGGACCCCATCGAGAAAAAATTCGGTGCCTACTAGGTTTACTTCGCTATCAGCGTTCGCAAAGAACGGCGTGGCAATTTCACCTCCACTAATATTTACCACACTATCCGCCAAAGCAGTAAAACTTTGGTCAACTTCACCACCACTGATATTCACTTCGCTACCAGCACCCGCGAAAAAATATCCGTGAACGATCCCGCCGCTAATATTAACCTCACTTCGTGAGGCCTGGCCGTTGAAACCGAGCTGTCCACCTTCAACATTGAGCCTCGCATCAACAACCCTAATGAATTGCCCCAACTCCCCGCCCTCAGCAAGCGTAAGTTCTTGGCCGACTCGTAAACCCAATGAAAAACCAGGGGAGACGGCAGCTACCACAATTGGCGTGGTATCAATTTCTGGCAACATCACACGAGACAAAGTAGTCTCGGCAATTGCAGCCCGCCCTAAAGGAGTAAGCTCGCTTCTGAAGATAAACGGAGATCCATCAGCGAGGGTCCCGGTGAGCTCGTCACCACTATCCAGCGCGATCGTCGCACCATCGAAATCATTACCATTTAGTTTGAACTCACCTCCAACCAATTCCGTGGTACCTGCCGACAAACCGGCAGCGGCAATTACACCACCACTGATGACAGCCTCACTACCTTCAAGCGCACTAAAACCACCGACACCACCTCCACTGATGTTCGCTCGGCTACCCCGGTCAACAGAGATCCCCCCAACGACTTCTCCACCAGTAACGTTGACCACTGCCTCGCCCAAGACCGTCAAGGAACGCTCAACGATGCCACCACTGACATTCACAGTACCACCATTAGCGATGGCCCTTTCGCCCAAGCTGCCCGCTTCAATATTAAGAGTCGAACCGATGGCGTGAAAATCATTCCTAAGCCTGCCACCTGCTTGAAGAGTCAGTGTTTGTCCAACACGCAGGCCCGAAGGAATATCAGGATTCATCGTATTGACCGCAATCGGTGCAAGCCGAACTGGGGGCAAAGGAGCAGCATCCAACCTGATACGGTTACCAGGCCCTTGAAAATTGGTTGCGAAAGTTGAAACACCTGGGATAGAAAAAGGCCCAAGAGAAAAAGCACTGCCATCTTCCAGCGTTCCAGTAAGCACATCTCTTTCATCAAATTCAACAATCGCTTCTGAAATCGGATTACCGTTGAGCACAAACTCACCACCACTAAGAACAACATCCGCCGCATCATCGCTCTCCGTTGTGTTAATAATTTGAAGGCTTTGCAAACTGCCACCGCGAACCCTAACTGAACTCCCGGACCCGGCGGTCACACCAAAATTTCCTCCGCTAATATTTACATCGCTCCCCGCGAATGCCCTGACGCCTGAAGTACCACCAAAGATATTGGCTTGACCGCCAGAATTCACAGTGAAAGAAGCCCCCGTTCCACTGATGATATTCACCTCGCCACCGGAACCGACTTCGCCTGTGAAACGTCCGCCATCGACATTAACTTCGACACCGGATCTGACACCTCCGCCCAACAATACCAGTGACGCGTTAACTGTACCGCCTTGAACTACGCTAACCTGAAGCGTCTGGCCATTTGGAACCTCCGGAAGCGAACTGATCGTCGAGTTACTGACATTCACCACTTCATCAAACAGTACAGCGTCCGACGGGCCCGTGCCATTGACTTGGGCGCATGCGAAAGAATTCAACCCAAACGTGCTAACGACGACCGCAAGAATTCCAAACCGCCAAAAAACGAATTTCATGATCTCACTCCGAAACTAAGTTGCTTGCCCGCGTTGGAAGTGACGCCGAGACAATTCAGTTTACTCGATTCAATTTCGTCAACAAGAAAATAATCATCTTCATGACGATGAGTGACAAACAAGAAGCGTTCGTCACGAATAAAATAGAGCTTTATCGCTGAAGGCCCCTTTTTACTCGGGTAAACGAGAAATAATAACGCCGCAAGAAGAGTTTGGCGACGAGTCGTGCCCTACAGGACCGCAGATCATGAGGCGAAGTTAAAACGACGTAAGGTTTTCTTTTCCTAAGGCTTTCTTTTCCTAAGGCTTTCTTTTCCTAAGGCTTTCTTTTC
>JALZWN010000273.1 GCA_023300235.1 Mariniblastus sp. | reverse complement strand
GCATCGCTGAGTTTAACGACCAGTCGGAAGGCGGAGGCGCCGGCGTTGCCTTGAACACCACCGCCAACAATGACTCAACAACACTCAACCCATACATCGCAACGTGGATCGTTTGGGCAAAAGCCCAACTGTCTGGCCCCCCAGCGGTTCAATGGGCGGCAGAAATGTTAGAGAGCGATGTGGTCCGGATTGACGCTGCCGCCTCCGCCTTCCGGCTGATCGTTAAACTCTGTCACTGAATTCAGTGAGGAACCAATTACTGAGACGTCCGAGTCGCTTCGGTTTCTTTGAGCAGTCTCTCTGGACTCGACTGCCTCACTCAACTCCTTGACCGTCATCGTCGCGAACGACGTGATCGTTTTGCCAGGCGTTAACTTCTTTCCGCCGCCACCCTCTTCCCGCTTTCAACGCCCCCCCAAACAACGTCCCCTCCTAGCGGCAGACTCAGCTTTCGCAGTTACTAACATCCTTTGACCAGCTTCTTCAGCCCTAAAAATCCGTCTATCTCCTGCATACACTGACAAAAACTGCCCCCTTTTCAATATTCCCGGTTCATCAGAGAATACGGGACTAAGACGAGCCGATTAAGTGAGCTCGTGCACTGCGTGCGAGCACTATTTAAGCGGTCCTTTTTTAACGGTTCTTTCGACCGTCCGACCGTTGGATTGCTTGATGGCACAGCTGCAATCACCATCCCAAGCCTGAATCACCTGCGGAAACTACTAGTGAGTAGCGGAAGAGCAATCACCTTATTTTTCTTGACTTCGATCATCATGTTCGGAGCCATGCTGCTGCAAAGTCTATACGGGCCCAAACCGGATGTTCCGGTTGCAGAAAACAGCGAAGCCGTCGCAACCCTGAACGAAGAAAACTCAGCGGATGCGGATGGCGATGCCGCGCCAAGTGCTGAGCTTGATTCCGACACCGAAGACGGCGCCCCCGAATCTCAAAACGCCGCCGCAGCGACAGACGAAACTTCAGACACAGAAGCCGCAGCAGACCAATCCGAACAAACGCCAGCGGCCACCGCACCTGCGCCTGCGTTCGTCAAACTAGGATCACTCAACCCCGATGGCAGCGATCGCTTCTTAGTAACCGTCAACCAAAACGGCGGCACGCTGCACCAAGTCGAATTGAACTTTCGCGACGCCAACCAAAAAATTCGCTATCGTGACCTCGCCACCAAAGGCGGATACCTCGGCAGCTTCAACACCGTTGAAACCTCTGGAAAGATCACCGTCGTCGCCGTTGGCCGCCACACGCCTGCCGCGCTCGCCGGTCTAAAGACCGATGACGTGATCGAGTCCATCAACGACAAGCCTATCTTCAGCCGCGAAGATCTTGAAGACTGGCTGCATAAAAACACCCAACCCGGCGACTCGATCGACGTCGGTATCACGCGCAACGGCACCAAACAAACACTCACCGCGACACTCGCCGACAAACCCATCGCGATCATTCGCCCCGAATCGGACCAAGTCGATCCGAACTTTGACTACCCTGAGTCCTTCATCTTCAGTTTGATCAAGCCCGCCGAAGTCCACGAGCGTTGGCCAGACTTAGACGAAACCATGCGAGAAGGCCGCTGGGAGCTGACCGATGCAACCACCGATCAAATGGTCGAACTGAAGTTTGAAATCCCCGCAGACAAACTCAAAGCGTTAGAACTCGTCGGTCCAATTTCCGTTTTCAAACGTTACCGACTACCAAAAGTCGAACAAGCCGACCTCCACAACCCCGACTCTCGCACCTTCCACATCGAACTGGAAGTCGAAATCCAAAACGACGGCGCCGAAGATGTCAGCCTCGCCTACGAACTCGGCGGGCCGACGGAAGTCTCCGCCGAAACATGGTGGTACGCCAACAAAATTCACGGCCGCCAGATGGCCGTGTTCTACACCGCGGGTGCTCGTGACGTCATCGGCGCCACCGCCAGCAGCGACGATATCTTTTGGGGACGCCCCGAAATCGTGGAAGATGCCACGTCGACTTTACGCAAGCCTAAACTTATTTGTAATCCGCAATCATCCAACCCCGACGATCGCAGATTGAAACTAGCCGGCGTCGATTCGCATTACTTTAACGTGTCCTTGATTCCGCAAGTCTCCGAAGGCGAGTTCTTTAATGTGGACAGCGTTGTCGCCTTTCCCGTCAATCGCCGCGGTGTGATGGCAGAAATCCCCGATAACGCGTCGCTAAAAAAACTGATCGCGTGCACCTTTTATATGGTCACGTCAACAAACGTTCCCGCCGGTAAATCCTACACGCAATCCTTCGACATCTTTTGCGGCCCAAAAGACATCGACGTGCTGCAACATTACGAACTAACCAACGCCCGTAAGTTCGGTTGGTTCGGCTGGGTCTCCAGCTTTTTGCTGGGCATCTTGCATTTCCTTTACTGGATCACATTCAAAACCAGCTACGGCTTCGCGATCATCATCCTGACCGTGATGGTTCGATGCATCATGATTCCGTTTTCGCGCAAAGCCGCGTTAAACGCTCAGATGATGCAGCACTTGTCGCCGCAGATCAAAGAGATCAACGAAAAATACGGCACCGACCTCGAGAAAAAATCAGCCGCGACACAAGCGTTGTACAAAAAGTACAAGTTCAACCCGCTCAGTGGTTGCTTCATGATGTTCTTCCAGTTGCCGATTTTCTACGGACTGTACAAAGCACTCAACGTCGACATCGCGCTTCGCGACCAACCCTTCATCCCCGGCCTTCAGTGGTGCAGCAACCTCGCCGCCCCCGACCAATTCCTCAACTGGGAATCTTGGATGCCCGGCTGGATCGCCAGCGAAACTGGCTACCTAGGACCGTACCTGAACATCCTGCCGATCTTGACCATGTTTCTGTTCATCCTGCAACAGAAACTGTTCACACCACCCGCCACTGATGATCAGCAGAAGATGATGCAGAAGATGATGATGTTCATGATGTTGTTCATGGGTTTCATGTTCTTCAAAGTTCCGTCTGGTTTGTGCTTGTACTTCATCACCAGTTCACTCTGGGCGGTGATCGAACGCAAGCTCCTTCCCAAACCAAAGCTTGACACCGACCGGTTTGCTGGACTCGACGACGACTCGAAACCTCCGACCAAACCAACTCGCGCCGAAAAACGCAAGCAAGCCCTCACGATGAAAGAGGAAGCCGAGCGAATGACGCAAACGGAGGAACTCAAGAAGACCAAAGCCGATCGCCAGAAACGTTTGAAAAAGCGTGGACAGTAATTAAGTGTGGGACGTCCAAGAAACCATCGTCGCGATTAGCTCCGCACCCGGAGCCGCCGTGCGCGGGATTGTTCGGATCTCCGGCCCCAACTCGCTCACGTCGTTGGCGAAAGTTTTCAGCTCAACTGAAAGCTGGCAACAGGCCGGCCGATCCCATTCGGTCGACGGCCAAATCAAACTCGACGGCGGCGTTCAACTGCCCGTCACCGCGTTAATCTGGCCCGACCAACGCAGCTATACGCGACAACCGACCGTCGAAATCCACACGCTGGGCTCAACACCGATCCTCCAACAAGTGGTGTCTGCGTTTCAACTAACCGGCGTCCGACTCGCTCAGCCCGGCGAATTTACACTCCGCGCATTCTTATCCGGACGCCTAGACCTCACGCAAGCCGAAGCCGTCTTGGCCGTGATCGATGCGGAAAACCAAAACCAATTCGACGTCGCCCTCCGACAAATGGCTGGCGGACTCGCCGGACCTCTCGGCGGCCTGCGAACGCAATTACTCAGCACGCTCGCAGAAGTCGAAGCGGGCCTCGATTTTGTGGAAGAAGACATTCAGTTCATCTCGCAAGAACAAATGCTCGGCCAACTCGGCAACTGCAAAAATTCGCTCGACAAAGTCATCCAACAAATCAGTGGACGACACGTCGACGGCGACCGTCCGAAAGTCGTTTTGACCGGCCTGCCAAACTCCGGCAAGAGCAGCCTGTTCAATCGCCTGACCGAAACCGACCAGGCAATCGTGACTGAGATCGCTGGGACGACTACCGATTACATTTCCGCTGCCGTGACGTTGGACCAACTGTCCGTAGAACTAATCGACACCGCGGGGTTCGAAACTGCGACCGGCGAAATCTCCGCCAGTGCTCAACAACATCGCGACCAACAAGAATCCGCGGCAGACCTACGCGTCCTTTGCATCGACGCTCAAATGGTTCAACCGATCGGCGAAAACGCTCACGCGGTTGCCTTTGTCGATCGCGAATGTTCGCCGACCCAATGGATTCAATCGCAAATCGCAAACCTCCGCCCCCACGACTTGGTCGTGCTGAACAAAATCGAGTTGCTGACCGACCAGCTGCCATCGACTAGCGAACTCCTTCAGCTTGCAAACGATCAGCTTGCCAACGACCAGTTCGCGAACAAGCAAACGGCTGAAACACCACCACTGATTCCCACCAGCAGCAAAACTGGCATTGGCCTGGAACAGCTCGGCCAGCGCATCGCAGCATCGCTACGTCGTGATGCGGGCGAGTCGGTTGTCGGATCGACGGTCCAACGAGCCAACACGAGCCTGATCGAAGCCGCGGAATCACTCGACGCCGCCATCGGCGCGGCAGATCACATGCTGGGTGACGAAATCGTCGCCGCCGAAATCCGTGAATCGCTAAACGCACTCGGCCAAGTCGTCGGCACCGTCTACACCGACGACATCCTCGACCTCGTCTTCGGCCGATTTTGCATCGGTAAATAATCCAATCTCGCCTCTCACTGTGTGAAAGAGCGCTCTTTCACACAGTGAAAGTCGACTTTCAGCAAAATCCATTTAAATCCAAATTCAACCCGATAAGGCCTTGGGATTTAAACGGTTGTTTAATACACTCGCTTAAAAGCATTCAAACTGGCTAGAACTATGGATACAACGTCGATTGCCTCCGAAGTCGGAACTGCATCGCCTCCCGCCCCTCCTCTGAGCACCCGCGACCGGATCATCCACGCCGCGGGCCCGATCTTTGCTGACAAAGGCTTCGAAGCATCGACCGTTCGAGAAATTTGCCTCGCCGCGAACGTGAACGTGGCCAGCATCAACTACCACTTCGGCGACAAACAAAAGCTCTATCACGAGACCGTTTTATATGCCCACAGTTGCCGGCACGATTCGGTCGAGCAACCCGACACCCCATCGACCGAGCCAACGATTCGGCTGCAAAACTTAATCGAACGAATTCTATTTTCCATGGTCGTCAACCAAGACGGACCATGGCAGGTCCGCTTGTTAACCAACGAGATTCAACAGCCGACCGACACCTGTCGCCAACTGGTCCGGGATCATTTCCGCCCGTTCTTAATCGAACTCATTCAAACGATTTCTGACGTCGCAGCCAAACCCGTCACCGGCGAAGTGCTCTCCACACTGGCGATGTCAGTCATTGGGCAATGCATGATCTATCGCTTTGCCCCCGAAACGCACGCGATGACGTTCAGCCCCGACAATGATCTGGATTCTGCGGAAACACCAAAACCAATTGATCTTACAAAACTTGCCGACATCATCGTGAAGTTTTCGGTAGCCGGCATTCAAGCCGTCGCCGATTGAAACTCCCGCGACCACGACGGACCAATCTGCTCGAAACAAATAGCGAACTCACTCAATCGCTCCAATACAATTTTACCGACGAGACTAGCATGACCGACAATTCGGTTTCATCCGCGAGTACACCCAATCGCCAGCCCAAAAGTCATTCCAACCGGCCCCACGAACGCAACCTCTTTTGGGAGTTGACCAGGTACGCGATTTCCATCGTTATCTTGTCCGTTGGTGTCGCCGCGTGCTTTGGTCTGGCTTCGTTGGCAGAAAAGAGCGAAGAACAAGCCAGCGAAAAACTCGTGCCGTTGATTTCAACCGAAACCATCCAGCCCTACGCTGGCCAAATCGACATGGTGGTTTCAGGATCGGTCGTGCCGTTTCGCGAGATCAAAGTTTCATCCAAAGTCAGCGGCAACGTCGTGAAAAAACACCCCAACTGCGAAGCCGGAAATTTCGTCACCGCCGGCGAACCACTGATCGAAATCGATCCTTCCGATTTCCAAAACCAACTCGACGTCGCCAACGCTGAACTCTCGCAAGCCCAAAAACTGCTGTCCGAAAACGAACTCGAAATTTCATCCGCCATAACCGGTGTAAAACTAGCCTCGCGTGACTATAAAATCGCCAAAGCCGAATTTGAACGCAGCCAACGCATTCGCAGTGCACTGTCAAAATCCGAGTACGACCAGGCCAAACGCAATCAACTGAACTCCGAAACTCAGCTTCGCAATCGCGAGAGTTCGCTCAAACTCGTTCGCAAACGCATTGACCGCCTGCAAGCTTCGATCCAACTTTCTCAGAGCAAAGTCGAGGCAGCAGAGACGAACCTGCAACGCGCGACCGTGATGGCTCCCGACGACGGGATCATTGTCAGCGAAGCGGTCCAAGAAGGTGATTTTGTCACCACCGGCAGTCCGCTGTTCACCTTCGAAGACACTCGACGATCCGAAGTCCGCTGCAATCTCTCTCCCCGCGACCTCGCTTGGATTCGCCAGAACTCGCCGCTCAGCGAAGCAGCCAAACTGAAAATCAAACAAAACCGATCACTAGCCGCATACTACCTACCAAAAACTGACGTTTCGATTTACGAACCTGACACCAAGAATGTGGTTTGGAACGGCACACTGGAACGCTTTGACGGCATTGGTCGCAACAGCGCCTCACGAACCATCCCGACGCTGATCACCGTCGCGGACCCCATCATTCAAACCGATGACAACAACATCCACGCACTCGTCCGGGGGATGTTCGTCAAATGCCAAATCAACGTCCAAGTCAGCGCCGGCGACGCCGACCGTCAGTTTCTCGCCTTCCCCGCAGTTGCCCTCCGACCGGGTAATTTCGTTTGGACCGTAGCCGACGACAAACTGGTCAAAGTCCCCGTTGAAATCATTGACCGCACTGAAATGCGTATCGACGACCAAACACAGAAATTCATCGTGATTCGCAGCACCGAGCAATCCCTGCAACCCGGCCAAGAAGTGGTTGTGTCGCCGATCCCGCAAGCGGTTGAAGGCCTGAAGGTTCAAATCAAAACCGAATCTGACGCTGAACAAGAATCTGAACAAGAATCTGAAGCTGAACAAAAAACCGCCGCCGCTACGGACTCCGAACTCTAGCAAATTTTTGCAACGGCTCAGCTTCCACCAACACGCACAACCATCCTTTGCTTTTTAAATAACCATGAAGTCTGTCATTCAATGGGCGATCAAAAACTCGCCTGCCATGAACACGCTCCTGATCGTTTCGATGCTCATCGGCGCCATCAGCATGGTGGTCATGCGCCGCGAAGTGTTCCCAAACTTCGCGTTGGAAATCGTTTTGATTTCCGTTCCGCTTCCGGGCGAAACGCCTGACGAAATCGAGGAAGCGATTTGTCAAAAAATCGAAGCCGAAGTCGCCACGATCGAAGGCGTTAAAAAAATGACGTCCGTCGCCGCCGAAAACGTCGGATACGTGATTTTGGAACTCGACAACGACGTCCAAAACATTCAGAAAATCTTGAGTGAAGTTGAATCGAACATCAATCAAGTAAGTTTCTCCGAAATGGCGGAAGAACCCATCATTCAGCAGATCGTGTTCCGCGCGCCCGCCATCTCCGTCGGCATCTTAGCTCCCGAACATTTTGGCGAACCAACGCTCCAACAACAACACGAACTCCGCGCCGTCGCGGAAGAGGTACGCCGCGATCTGCTAGACCTAAAAGCGGTTCCGCCATCGTCACTGGCTCGTCGAACCCTCGCGGGTTTTTACCAGCCTAAAGGCAACGTGATCTCGTCGGCGGAGATCGAGGGAGAACGACCGTTCGAAGTTGCAGTTGAAATCTCAGAAGACTCTCTGCGTAAATACGGCCTAACACTTGAAAGCGTCGCCAATGAGATCCGGATGCAGACCAGCGAATCACCTGGTGGTGCTCTCAAAACAGATTCCCAAGAAGTGATCGTACGCGGCAGCAACAAAGATATCGACGGCGATTCGATCCGCAATCTACCACTGATCAGCAGCGATGGTAACGGCGCTCCCGTCACCGTGGGCGAGGTCGCCAAGGTGATCGATGGCTTCGAGGAAACCAGTGACCACTCGCTGATCAACGGTCGCGAAGGACTCGTTGTCCGAGTTGCGAAAACCAACGAGGAAGATCTGTTCACGATCGTTGAATCGGTCCAAGCCTACGTCGCGGAAAAGAAACTCCCCCCGGGTTACACGCTTGATACCTGGGGAAACATCTCGGTTGATGTTCGCGACCGAATTGAATTGCTGTCTCGCAACGGACTGCAAGGATTGATTTTGGTGTTCATCGTGCTGGCCGTTTTCCTTGAACTTCGCCTCGCCTTTTGGGTCGCCATGGGAATTCCGATTTCAATCTTGGGCGCCGGTTTTATTCTATTGGCCACTGGCCAGACGATGAACATGCTGACCATGTTTGCGTTCTTGATGGCACTCGGAATCGTGGTCGACGACGCGATCGTGATTGGCGAAAACATTTACGCTAAACGCGAAGAAGGCCTCAGCCATATCGCCGCCGCGGTCAGTGGCACTTACGAAGTGCTACCTAGCGTTTGTGCGTCGGTGACGACCACCATCATCGCTTTCATGCCGCTGATGTACGTCACCGGTGTCATGGGTAAATTTATCTCGATCATGCCCGTTGCCGTAATCGCCATGCTCTTGATCTCGCTGTTCGAGAGTGCCTTTATTCTGCCGTCGCACCTCGCCCACGACGATAACCTGTTTACACGAATCGTTGGAGTCGTATTGTACGTTTTCAAACCGTTGGTAGGCGTGCTAACTTGGCTTAACAAAATCGCCTCAGCAGCGATGGCCAGAACGATCGATCATTTCTACCAACCTCTCTTGTATTTCTCACTACGCAACAAAAGCATCGTGTTGGCGACCGTGTTGGCCATGATGTTTTTTGCCGCGGGTCTTGTGATGTCAGGCATTGCGCCGTTTTCAATGTTCCCGCAAATGGACGGGCGTGAAATCAACGCTTCGGTGTCTTTCCCGGACGGAAGTCGATCAGCATTTACCGAAGAAGCGTTGACGGAGTTAGAGGCAGCGTTCCGCCGAGTCGACGCGAAAGTCCAACAGAAATACGGCAAAAGCGTCATCAGCAATCTTTACCGAAACGTTGGCGAAGTCGGCGAAAAAGTAATGGGACCGGCGGGGATAACCAAAGGTGCTCACGTCGGCAGTATCGAAATCGAGCTGACACAGCCGGACGAACGAGAGATCACGACCCAAGAACTGAACAAACTTTGGCGAGACGAAATCCCCAAGATCGCGGGAACCGAATCGCTTAAGTTCGCTGCAAAATCGATGGGGCCTGGCGGTAGCGGGGTCGAATTCAAGCTGTTGTTTGATGAAAGCAGTGTCGAGTACATTGATCAGGCGGCCGAGGAATGCAAAGCGTACCTCGCGAAGAAAGTCGGCTTGTCGGATTTCGAAGACGACTCGAAAGAAGGCAAGTCCGAGCTAACGGTCGAACTTAACGAACTCGGCCGAACACTCGGGCTCAGCCAAGCGATGTTGTCCAACACGCTGCGGTCGGGTTTCTTCGGCGCAGAAGTAAAACGTGAACAGCGAGGGCGCCACGAAGTGAAGCTGATGGTTCGCTACCCTTCAGACGCTCGCGAGGACATGGAAGAATTCGAAAAGATTCGCATACAAGACAACGCAGGGGTCGAACGCCCATTGCTCGACGTCGCCACACCGGTACTCAAACCAGCGCCGTCCAAGATCAACCGCTTGAACCAACGACGCAGCGTAACGATTTCCGCTGAAGTCGACAAAGAAAAAGCGAACTCAGCCAAGATTATCGAAGAGATGAAAACCGAATTCCTTCCCGAATTGATCGCTCGCTACCGCCAGGACTACGACGCCAAGCTGTCGGTCAACTGGGAGGGCGAGGCTGCTCAGAACATCGAATCGGTGGACAGCATGAAGAAGGGTTTCTTCGTCGCGATGTTGGCGATGTACGTTTTGCTGACGCTGCAATTCAGGTCTTATTTGCAACCGTTGATTATTTTGGCGATCATTCCGTTCGGCGTATTGGGAGCCATTTTGGGACACGCGATCATGCAAATCGATTTGACGTTGTTCTCGTTCTTCGGCCTGATCGCACTCACCGGCGTGGTGGTCAACGATTCGATCGTCTTGGTCGACTGCATCAACCGCGAAATCCGCAGCGGACTGCCGATGTTCGACGCGTTAATCAGCGCGGGACGACGACGCTTCCGACCGATCATGCTGACCTCGTTCACAACCGTTGCCGGTTTGTCGCCGATGCTGTTTGAAACTTCGTTGCAAGCTCAGGTTCTGATTCCGATGGCCGTTAGTTTGGTCTTTGGCTTGATCACCGGTACGTTGTTGATTTTGATACTCGTACCGATCTTCTACTACTTTTACGGAACCATGCTCTCACGCTGCGGCATTCCTCTGTACCCTGACGATTCCGAAATCGAAGCCATGAACGAGCCGGCAGCTGGCTGATTGCTTGGAAACGCAAAGCGTTTGAAGGTGGCTGAATGGTGGTTTTAACTTAGAGGGTGACATTTTATCAAAATTCAATTTTGAGAATTTGTTTTACAGCGGTTCGCTGAATTTAAATCGACATCAAGGCTTTAGCGGAGAAGAATGATTCCAAGAGTGACTTTCTTGCCTTGATTTTGAGAACGGGCAATTGATGTCTGTGTCTCCGTGAAGGAACGCTCTTTTACGGAGTAAAAGGCGACAATCTTTCAGTGTTCATGCGAAGTTGACCTGAAACACCCAACACCCAACACCCAACACCCAACACCCAACACCCAACACCCAACACCCAACAC
>JALZWN010000272.1 GCA_023300235.1 Mariniblastus sp. | reverse complement strand
TGGATTCGCCAGAATTCAGTTTGATTCAGAGAAAACCGAACTCTGGCGAGTCCGGCTACATGTTTCGATCCTAATCTTTATCTTTGACAGACCACTAGTTACGAGGACGTGTGTTCAGCGACGAGCGACAACAATGGTCTCTTTACTTTCGCTACAATGATCAAATTAAACGCCCGTTTAGCTCTCCACCAATGATGACGTTTTAGATGTTTGGATACTTAAAACTACCTCGCCGCTCGCCCTGCGAATCCAAAAAACGATACCGCCAAGCTTACGCGTCGTTGTGCTCGTGGCAAAGACAAACGTTTGGCGTTCGGGCTTCGATGCTGATTAGCTATGAATCGGTATTCTTGTACCAGCTGGCCATCGATGCGGGGTTAGTCAATTGCCCGGCTGATAACACGCCTACTTGCTGCCGGTTGAAAAACGATTGGTCGAATGCTTGGCAAGTAAACCCGGACGCGGCCGAGTTCGCGACGGCGTTCGCCATTCTGTTGGCGCAAATCAAAGTGGAAGACGACGTTCGCGATTCTGGTCGATGGTTGGCCCGCGGAGGCAATTGGTTTTGGTCCAAAGCGTTTCGCCATGCTACAGAGTACTTTGATGGCATCGATGCTTCGCTGTTGCCCGAGGTCAAGCGATTGGTCGACGAACATATCGCTCTGGAAAATCTACCATTTACCGGATCGCCCAATGACTACGCTGCTCCGACGGCGAATGCCTTTGGTTTGATGTTCGGTTGCTTTGCCAAACGTTTACCAAGTACATCTGATCAACAAGTCGATCTCTTTTACAAAATTGGCCAAGCAATCGGCGCCGGTATTGTGCTGTCTGATTGTGTGTTTGATTTTCAAAAAGACCAACGCCGTGGTGAATTCAATCCAATCAAAAATTTGAGCCAAGTTCCGTTGTATCAACAAGCGGCGTTGCGAGCCTTCAGTCAAGCGGGCTGGGATTGCCAAACTTTGAACGTCGATGAACGTTCGGCGATCTCTAGTCCGATTTTGAAATTTGCTTTCGATCGAATCGCTCGTTTCAGGCCGACGCTAGTTGAAAAACCTGCTCAGAATTTCCTTCCGAATCGTCGTTTACGCCGTTGGGCTTCGATGAGGGCCGGTGTGTGTGACGCCGATTGTGATTGTGGAGGATGCGACGGCTGTGATTGCGGTGGCGAGGATAACTCGATGGGGTGTGCTGGCGACCTTTGCTGTTTTGACGCGTGCGCTTCCGAGTCTCGTACCGGTCGGATTCAGACCAAAGCTGATCAACTAACGACCATCGAATCGATGAAACCTGATTCCGTATTGGACGCTGATGTCGTAGATTTGGTTGGCGTGACTGAGTGCCCGTTAAATCCAACCGGCTACATTGTGATCGATGGCGATCGTTATCCGGCCAAGACCAATGGTGAGTTCATTGAACAGGGTCAGAACGTTCTCGTTTTATCGAGGTCGACTTTTGGCTTTGTAGTTGAGCTGGCTAAAAACTAGACCAGCTTCGCGACTCGACTGGAATAAAGTAAGCGTCGGGTTTGGCCTCCCCTGCCCTACTCGAACTGAACCATCCAATACCCTATCAAGTGGCCCGTCCGGGTTGATTGTGGGTGGCTTAATAAGCAGACAATTGGTTCGCATGTAACCTTATCGAATAGGGGTGCCATGTTTACGCGATCAGAAAAGGAGTAATTTAAGAAAGCCCCTTTGAAAAAAATGCTCACGGGATTTCCCCACGACCACATCCGACGCGTAAGCATGCCAACGCTCAGGAGTCACCATTGTCCTTAAAGCCGTGAAGCATCGCACCCGGGCCATGATAAAACGCTTGCAATACCTACCCGAGCCACAATAAACCCAGAAGAACCTATCAAGTCGCCAACGATTGCGCCTACAATGCTGGCCTTATGAACAGACAGCCCGATGCATCCGATTCTTTTCAAACCGCCAAACGAGTTCTAAAAGAAACCTTTGGCTATGACGATTTCCGCAGTCACCAAGCGGAGATCGTGAAGGCAGTTTTGGCCAGTGAAAATTGCCAAGTCATCATGCCGACGGGGATGGGCAAGAGCCTCTGTTTTCAAGTGCCGGCGATTGTGTTGGCTCAACAGCACCGCGTCGCCGATCAACAGCTTTCGGACTCGACCGGCCATCGCCCTGGGATGACGTTGGTGTTGTCGCCACTGATTGCTTTGATGAAGGATCAAGTCGATGCGTTGGTGGCCAAGGGCGTGCGGGCGACGTTCGTCAATTCGTCGTTGAAACGCCATGAACGCCTCGAGCGTTATCAGCAGATCGCCGACGGAATGTTTGACATCGTTTATGTTGCTCCCGAGCGTTTTCGCAAACCTGATTTCTGCGAGATCATGACCAAGCGGTCGGTGTTGTTACTGGCGATCGACGAGGCTCATTGCATCAGCGAGTGGGGGCACGATTTCCGCCCGGATTACACTCGAGTCGATGAGATACGTGAAGAATTGGGCAACCCGACGACGATTGCTTTGACGGCAACGGCGACTCCGGCAGTGCAAAAGGATATCGTCAAACAATTAGGTTTGGCCGACGATGAAATGCGATTGTTTCATGCTGGCATCGATCGTCCTAATTTGAGTTTGAACGTGAAGCATGTTTGGGACGATGACGAAAAACTAACGGCAATCATCGACATTCGGCAGCGAATTGCTGGTAGCAGCATTGTTTACTTTACGTTGATTCGAAAGCTACGCGAATTTAGCGACAAGCTATGGGCCGAAAACATTCCGCATTTGGTTTACCACGGTGATCTTGATCGAGTTCGACGGCGCGAGTTGCAAGAATCGTTTATGACCGAGCCGGGGCATTTGGTGTTGGCGACGAATGCTTTTGGGATGGGGGTTGATAAAGAAGACATTCGGTTTGTGATGCATTGCGATTTGCCGAATTCGTTGGAGTCTTATTATCAAGAGATCGGTCGAGCTGGCCGTGATGGTAAAGATTCGGAATGTGTTTTGTTGTACGACCAACGAGACTTGGCGACGCAGATGGAGTTCATGAAGTGGAGCAATCCGGATGCCGAGTTTTACCATCGAGTGTTTGATTTTTTGAAGAATGAAATTGAACAGGTGAACGCGTTTGGGATGGATTGGTTGCGTGAGCGGATTTTGCATAAGCAGAAACATGATCGCCGGTTGGAAACGGTTTTATCGATGTTGTTTCGGTGGGGAGTGATTGAGGGAAGTACTTCTCCTGACATGGATTTGGCGGTGGTGGAGGAACTTCCGCCGCAGCTGTGTGATGCGGCGACGATCGATGCCAAACTTAAACGTGATCAAACGAAGTTGTTGACGATGGTTCAGTATGTGAACCATGAGGGCGATCGGAAGGCGTTTATCCATGATTACTTTGGGTTGGGGTATGAAGGGTAAGTTATTTTTGGTTGCGCGGGATAAATTTGACCGCGGATAAAGGTGGAGCAACGCAAAGATTGACGAGGCATGGATTGACGAGGGATGGATTGGCGGTGGCGCTCATGGAAGGCGACATGAGCGCAATAAAAAAACCGGCTTGGATTTTTCCAAACCGGTTAAAATTGACTGGCTCATTTTTAATGAGTCGTTTATTGGATCGAGGAGTTGGTTAGTCTTCCCACTCGTCTTCTTCGTCGTCGTCTTCAAATTCTTCGTCGTCATCGAAGTCAGCATCGTCGACTTCATCCCATTCGTCTTCGTCGAGATCTTCTTCTGTGTCGCCGGCTTCTAATTCTTCGTCGGCGTCGTCTTCTTCATCGTCGTCTTCGTATTCGACGTCGTCATCGTCGACTTCTACGTACTCATACTCGTATTCTTCTTCATCGTCTTCATCGCCCTCTACTTCTTCGGCGTCTTCGTCTTCGTCTTCGTCTTCTTCTTCATACTCTTCTTCTTCGTCGTCGTCATCTTCGACTTCTTCGCCATCTTCGTACTCGTATTCCTCGTCGTCGCCCTCTTCTTCTTCGACGTCTTCGCCGTCCTCTTCCTCTTCGTACTCCTCGCCCTCTACTTCTTCGTACTCCTCCTCGCCATCTTCCTCTTCATACTCTTCTTCTTCCTCGTCGTCGTCGTCGTCGAACTCTTCTTCTTGTTCATCGATCAACGAAGGTTGAGCATCCAGCAGCGCAACGCCACCGGTTTCTTCGCTGAAAAAATCGAAGGGGTCTACGTTGTTGTCAATCGATAGCTGTGGGTCTGTCGAAACTTTCATTCTTCTTTCTCCAGAACTGATTCGTCGGCGGACTGGTCAGCATGGGCCTTTGAGGGGGACAATAAATCTAACAAATGATCTTGATCAAAATCGGTTGGGCTGGATTGATTTGGTTCGGCATCTTTCTTTTCCGAATCCAGCCAATCTGGCAAACCTTGGCCCGACAATTGTTTCGATCGCGGGAGTGTTGCCAAGCTGTTAAACCCAAACTCTGTCAAAAAATCTTTCGTCGTAGCATACAAGAAAGGTCGGCCTAATTGTTCGCTTCGGCCAGTTATTTTAACGAGGCTTTTTTCAAGCAGTTGTCGCAACATTTCGCCGCAATTGACCCCTCGAATCGCTTCGATATCGGCTTTGATGATCGGTTGGCGGTAAGCGACGACGGTAAGTGTCTCGAGTGCCGGAGGGGACAAACGATTGGTGTTTGGTTTGGGGACGTGTTCTTGCCGGCGAATCCAGTCGGCGAAGTGTGGGCGAGTCCGCATTTGGTAACCGCCGGCGACCTTTTTGACTTGGAATGATCGTTGCTGTTGATCGTAGCGTTTGTTTAACTGGGCGATCATGGTCCGAGCCTGAGTTCCGTCCTCGAGATCGGCCAATTGCGAGATTTTTCGGCTATTGAGCGGTTTTCGCGACATGAACAGCACCGCCTCCAGCCGCCGCATTCGTGAAGCTTCGTCGGTGGGCCATCGACGCGGACCGGCCGGCGATGTTTCGGCCGGCGACAGGTCGGTTTCGTTTTGCTCTGAATCAGCCAATTTAAGGTTGGTTTTCGATAAGTTTCATTCTGTAAATTTGAATACGCCAAATTCTCTGGCATTCCTCACTCTGTGTCGAATTATTCAGGCACACAGATCCGAAAGCAAGTCCGATTTGAGTTATACTTGGTAGCTATCTAACCCGATATCTGGACTGAAATTTGTCGTTTATGGGTTTCTAAGTCCGTATTCATTTTCTCTTGTCGCTTTTCAATATGTATTTCAATTTTTGGCTTCCAAATCGTCCAATCGCTTCGCTGTTTACTCGAACCGTATTATCGGGGGTATTTGCGTTCATTTTGGTCGCGCCTTGGCAAACCGTCGATGCTCAGTCGAGTCGCCGTTCAAATTCAGCTAGCGGCGCGGCTTATCAGCAGCCCCAAGGTGCTACCGCGGCTGAAACCAGCGTCCGCGCTGCTTATTTGCGGGCCGTTGCTGGAGAAAGCGTAAATTTCGACGACTACAGAACCGTTTTTGATTGGCTGACTGAATTCTCGGGCAAAGAAAAATGGCGGAAAATTGATTGGCGGCACGATCTTTGGGATGCTCGAATCGAATCCGCCAAAACGGGCAAACCGATCTTCATTTGGGCGATGAACGGCGACCCGCTGGGCTGTGTCTGAAACAATGGTGTCTCGGGCCGTGCGTCCGTTTTCTCTGATGACTACATTATTGAATCGCTCAATAAAGACTTCATTCCCGTGGTCGATAATGTTTCCCACTCTCAAGTTCGCCAGGACGCTCATGGCGAGTTTTTCCGAAAGATTGCCGAACAGGGACATTATCGCGGCCGCTCTGTTCCGACCGATACGCGACAAGGCCTGTACACCGCAACCGCTGACGGGAGGCTGCTCGTTTCCGTAAATTCTACGCAAACCGGGCGAATCCAAAGGTTGCTTAACGATGCGATGCGAATTTGGAGAAAAACCTCGGCGGCCGAGCGGTCTCCGAATTTCAAGCAGGCGATCGTCTCGGACCCGCGATACTCCAACACTCCTCCTGAAGGCGGTTTATTTCTAAGATCAATGACCCGTGACTTGCCGCGCGACGCGAAGGCGAAACCTACGGATTTGGCCGCAAATAATGTCGACCATGTTTGGATCAAACGAGAAGAAATGTTAGCGATGGTTCCCGATGCCCCGAAGGTGGGGCAACTTGTTCCAATGCCAAAAGTTGTCGCCGAGCGTTTAGTTCGTTTTCATATGGTCGACACCGTTCGCGGCGAGACGAGTCCGTTTAACGAAGATGATATCAAAGTTGTTAGCGTTGGGCTTAAGGTAATGAAAGTCACCGCTGAATCAATAAAATTCGTCGTCTACGGTCGTTCGTCAACAGACAAATCTGCTACTCAGCGAACCAATCCTTATAGCGGTTTTAAGATTACCAAAAACATGGGTACTGATTTGGTGTGGAGTGGTGCGGTCGTGTTCGATCGAAAACAGAATCAGTTTAGTCGGTTTGATTTATTAGCGACCGGTGAACGATGGGGAGCTTCGCTTTACAATTTCCGCGAAAAAGATTTGTCGCCGGCACCGATTGGGTTTGCTTTTCAAGTCATCGAAAATATCGCTGACGCTCCAACGCCTCCTCACTTTCACGCTTACTATAACTAATCACACACAAGATAAAGTGTTAGATCAACATGGGTAAATTCAAGTACCTAGCTATCTTCTTAATCCTTGCTTTTGTGGTATTTGGTTTTGGATTTTTGTATTTTTTGCTTGGGTGCGTTTACTCGGGAAGCGAATTTTCGCCGGATGATTTTTCCGTTCGTTCTTTTTCCTACCGTTATGAACCAATCTCGGATTCGGTCGTCAGTGGCCGCGTATTTTCCAAAGAGAATAGCTTTTGGATGCCGGATTTGGTCAAGGATAAGTTTATCCAACCGATCTTTAAAAAAGAGCAAACATGGCACTTGATCGAGGACAATGGAAACTACTACCGTGGTGCCTCGGTCGATTCTGATGCTCGTTTTTTGGTCGATTTTTTACAACTTCAAAATGAAGACTATGAAAACACTTGGACGGCTTGGAATTCGAAAAACCCCAAGTTAGCCGTAGTTTTATGGCCTTTAATCGCAGAGATGGCTCGGGATGAGATGTATTTGGTGGTCGGCGATGTACTGTCGTTTGTGCTTGATGCCGATGTCTCCAAGCCCAAAGAGTTCGGAGCGGATTTGGAAAAAGAGGTAGCCAATGCCTATCTTAAAATGAGTGAAATCGACTTTGAAAATAACAAACTAACATCAGCCAAAAATCGGATCTCAAAATCGATCAAGTATGCCTCCAACAGTGACGCTCGGCTGTTACTGAAGAAGATCGATCGATCGATCGCCAACGGTGACGGTGACGTTTCTGATTCACCTGACGCCATGCCAAAGTAAGCTTGGTTGCAGCTGCTACTCCTAAATTTTTTTCTAACTACTGTACTTCGATTGATCTACCTCGATCACAACTCGACCTCGCCATTGGACGCTGATGTAGCAGCCAAGATGACGGAATGCTTTGCAGCTGGCCACGTAAACCCCGAAAGCCAACATCGGCTCGGCCAAAAGACTCGGCGAGTTCTTGAGCTACTACGACGACAAATCGTCGAGACGCTTGGCGGTTGCGTGACCGGCATGGCGACTGATCAATTGGTGTTTACCAGCGGTGGTACCGAGAGCGATAACTTGGCGTTGTTCGGGCTGTCTTCGGTTGGTCGAAAGCGACTGGTTGATTCAGGAAAAGTTATCGCCGATGAACCGGTGCAGATTTTGATCTCTGCGATCGAGCATCCGGCTGTTTCTACCGCGGGTACGAAGTTAGCCGGTGAAGGTTTTGATGTGATTCAAATCCCGGTCGATTCGCAAGGTGTGATTTGCTTAGAGACCTTTGCAAAATTACTCGCCAAGCCTACTGCTCTGGTGAGCGTAATGTTGGCGAACAACGAAACGGGCGCCGTTCAGCCGGTGCAACAGGTGGCGAATCTGTGCCGCGAAGCGAACGTGTTAGTGCACACCGATGCGGTGCAAGCAGTTGGTAAGTTTCCGGTTGATTTCAGTCAGCTGAATGTCGACGCGATGACTTTCACGGCTCATAAATTCGCTGGCCCCCGAGGTATTGGCGGCTTGTTGCTTCGACACGGTGTCTCGCCCGAGCCGATGTTCTTTGGTGGTTTTCAACAAACTGCCATTCGGCCAGGCACCGAAGATATTTGTTTAGTGGTTGGAATGGCGGCGGCGGTGGAGAAGTTTGTCGCCAATGTTGAGCCATTCGAAAGTCAACTCGCGGGTTTGCGAGATGATTTACAAACTCGTTTGATGGCTGTTTTGCCAGAAGTCAAAATCAACAGCGAGTCGGTCGATCGATCGCCGCAAACGCTTAATCTTGCTTTTGTTGGCATCAATCGGCAGTCATTTTTAATGTCGGCCGACCTTGCTGGGTTGGCCATTTCTACGGGATCCGCCTGCGCCAGCGGTTCTAGCGATCCTTC
>JALZWN010000271.1 GCA_023300235.1 Mariniblastus sp. | reverse complement strand
GACCGAGAGGTCAGCCAACCGACCGAGAGGTCAGCCCGCTGAATTTGCAGAGGCCAACCTCAATGACCGTGTTGTCACTTGGCGGAACGAAATTGAGCATCCAATAGCGCAATAAAAAAACCGACCTGAAAACATTTTTCAGGCCGGCATAAGTGGAGGCGGCGGGGTTCGAACCCGCGTCCCGCGATGGATCCACAGAAGCGTCTACATGTGTAGTCGTTGATTTAAATTTCGCCCACTAACCCGACCAGCGACAACCTGATTCGCGGACTAGCCTAAAACTTTTTTAACATCGGCCGTTCTAGACATGAACCAATGCGATCTGAAATTGGTGACCAGCAGTCGAAGCTCTTCAGCAAAACTTCGGTGCCGGGACTGCTACTAGGCAGCCAATGCGAAAGAGTTATCTTTTGCAATTAAGGTTTTTGATCAGATTTTTACGTGGCCTTCTGATCAACCACGACACGCAACTCCTAATTCACACAGTCCGGTCGATTCCAATTCGCCCCCGGTAAAGGTCGCACAACATCTGCCCTTTGATGGTTTCACCAAAAAACGGATAATGCTATACAGCTCCTTCGGCATCATCGCATTCTAGACTTAACGTCCACTTGCGACCACCGCTTTTTCGCCAAGATATCTAACTCTCAAGCGAAAGTACCAGTGTCGAACCAAGATTCCCCTACCTCACCTCCTTAATCAGAAATTCCAATGGCCCGAAAAAAACGAAACAGCTGGCTGGGTGTATTGATCGGACCCGCGATCACGTTTTTTGCTCTCGTGGCACTTTGGAAAAACGAAACTCGATTCAACTTCTACGCGGCCGCCAATAGCGCTCCCACTGTGCAAAACATCAGCGATGCACCTGACGGCCAAGACCTGTCCTGGACCGGTTCAATGGACCAAGAACTAACAATGCAGGGCGAATACGTTGAAAAACTAACCGGCTATTTGCGAGTTGACCGCTCGGCAGAAATCTATGCTTGGGACCAGGACGAAGACTCTAAAAAACACGTCACATGGCAGAAAGAGTGGATGAACTCGCTTGAGAGCAACTCGCGAAACAACGGGCTGACAAAAACGTTCACAGGAAAAAAGTTCCAACCTTCCTCATACCAAGTCGATCGTCTTGAAGTCCAAGCTGACAAAATTGAATTCGTTAACTCAACCGAAAACTTAGATCTCGATCAGCTAAAGCTGGTTCAACAAGGCCTCGTCAAAGAGGACACGTATTACTACTCGCGAAAATCAAACGATGGCGTCCTCTCACTGGGCGACGAGCGAATCAGCTACACCGGCATTCCCGTCCCCGCGACGGCGACTTACTTTGGCAAGTACCAATCTGGCCAAGGCGTCGCGGACACTTCGCAAGAAAGACACGGTTGGCTCAACGTGCTAATCCAAGACCGTGGCGTGCTGCACCACTTGGTCGCCGGCGATCGACCTCAGGCTCTCGCCACCATGAAGGCCTACCTAGGACAAATCAAATGGATCGTGCGCGGGATCGGCACCACTGCCTGCGTTGTTGGGATGCTGGTTTTATTCGGATCGGTTTTTGGATTCTTATATGGCATCCCCGTCATCGGTTGGATCGCAGAATCGGGAGCCTTCCTGTTCTCGCTGGCGATCGGGATTCCGCTGGCCGTCACTACAATCTTGGTGGCCTACCTGTTCGCTAACCCGTTCGTATTATTGGGCCTCGGATTAATGGTCGCCGCGACACTGTACTTTTTCCGACGACGCGCCAACACGGTCAAGGACGGACTGAAAGATCAACTGCATCAGCGTTACGGTCACGAAGTCAAGGACGCCGAACTGAAGGAAATCGAATTCGTTGAACTGGCTCAGTTTGCGTTGGCTGACGGGAACTTCGATGACGACGAAGCAAAGTTTTTGCGGAAGTGGGCCAAGAAGCATGGCTGGACGGATAAAAAATACAGCATGATGATCGAACGTGCCAAATCGAAACTGGCCGCTTCTGGAGTTGGCGATAACCCTGACGATCGTCTTTCAAATCTGATCCGCTTGGCGTTGGCAGACGGTGAAGTGTCTTTCTACGAACTCAAAACCATTCGCACTGCCGCCAAGCACGCGGGCTACGACGATGACACGATCCGCGAGCTAACCAGCCGAGTCCGTGAGTCGGCGACGAGGTAGATAAAGCCCGGTATGGAAAAAGCGGCTAACTATGATTTTTCAAATCTGACAAATCTGACGAAACCGAATAAATCAACAGCCCCCCAGCCAAGGCCCAACGCAGATCCGTAGCGTCTTCAAACGCAGATGCCTCGCAACCGGTTTGACCATGCCCATTTCTTGCGTTTCAAATTAAAAAAACGCTTGCCGCGGCCGCCCTTCGTGTTAACATTACACTAAGTGAGAAGATGGTTTTCACAGCAGTGAATCTTTTAGGGTTTCAAACAATGCACAAGCCTACCACGGGGCTCTACGCCACATCATTGTGTTTACTGACCGACCTGTACCAGTTGACCATGGCCTACGGGTACTGGAAATCCCAACGCGCCGATCAGAACGCGGTCTTCCATTTGTTCTTTCGCAAGAACCCGTTCCAAGGCGGATACGTGGTGACCGCGGGCTTGGCGTTGGTGCTGGAATACCTAAACGATTTCCGATTCGCCGACGACGATATCGAGTACTTAAAGACACTCACCGGCAGTGATGACAAGTTATTGTTTGATAACGACTTCCTTGAGTATTTACGCGGTATGGAATTGACCGTCGAAGTCGATGCCATGCCCGAAGGCACGGTTGCTTTCCCCCACCAGCCGTTGCTGCGAGTCAAAGGTCCGATCTTGCAGTGTCAGCTGCTGGAAACGGCACTCCTGAACATCGTCAACTTTCAAACCTTGATCGCAACCAAAGCTGCCAGAATTTCATTGGCTGCCGGGCACGACGAAGTACTAGAGTTTGGTTTACGACGCGCCCAAGGAATCGACGGCGGCGTGTCAGCCAGCCGCGCGGCTTACATTGGTGGCTGTGCCGCAACCTCCAACGTGCTGGCTGGCAAAGTTTACGGGATTCCGGTCAGAGGCACCCACGCCCATAGCTGGATCATGTCTTTTGACGATGAGATGGCGGCGATGGAAAGTTACGCCGAAGCGCTGCCGAACAACTGTGTGTTTTTGGTCGACACATACGACACAATCGAAGGTGTAAAAAAAGCGATCGCCGTCGGCCAACAACTACGCGAACGTGGCCACAAGCTTGTCGGAATCCGCTTGGACTCGGGCGACCTAGCGTACCTAAGCCTTGAAGCTCGGCGACTGCTCGACGCGGCTGATTTCTACGACGCCGTGATTGTCGCCAGCAACGATCTGGACGAGCACTTGATCGAAAGCTTGCGTTATCAAGGCGCGAAGATTTCTGTCTGGGGCGTGGGGACTCGATTGGCAACCGCCTACGACCAACCGGCCTTGGGCGGTGTCTACAAACTGGCCGCCATTGAAGGCCCCGACGGCGAGTGGATTCCTAAAGTCAAACTGTCCGAGCAATGGATCAAAACTTCGACGCCCGGCATCCAGCAAGTCCGACGATTTATCAGTGATGGCGGTGTGATTGCCGACATGGTATTCGACGAAACGCTTGGTCCTTCAAACTACATGATCGACCCGTTGGATGTGACGCGTCGTCGCGAGCTAGACAGCAAGACCGCTTATGAGGATTTGCTAAAACCGGTTTTCAAGGCCGAAGGAATCGTCGCCACCCCCGAATCGCTGACACAAATTCGCGAGCGAGTCAAAACGCAGCTTAGCCTGTTTCACGATGGCATTCGCCGACTGGCCAACCCGCACCGCTATCCGGTCGGCTTAGAGGCTGGCTTGCATAAGCTCAAGTCAGAATTGGTGCTGGCTGCACGCGGGCAATCCGGTAACGATTTAAAGCTTGGTTAACATTCCAATTCGATTGGAATGGATGATAAACACTTCGATACAACTGCGTTTTTCGCTTTTTGAAATGACGAGGTAAAAGCATGGCTTTTGAATACGAATACGCACGGCCAGCCTTGGCTGTCGACTGTGCAGTCTTTGGGCTCGACGAAAGCCTCAAGGTGTTGCTGATCGAGCGTGGCCTGGATCCATTCAAAGGAAGCTGGGCGTTGCCCGGCGGGTTCGTCGAAATGGACGAATCGCTTGACGAGGCGGCGCGGCGAGAATTGGAAGAGGAAACCAGCCTAAATAACGTGTTCCTCGAACAGCTGTATACGTTCAGCGAACCGGATCGTGATCCGCGAGATCGAGTAATATCAGTGGGCTACTTTGCGTTGGTACGCTTATCGGATCACCGCTTGCAAGCCGCAACCGATGCCAATGACGCTCGTTGGTTTGACGTGAAAAAGCTACCCAAGCTGGCGTTCGATCATGCGAAAATCTTGCAGATGGCGAAAGAGCGTTTGCAAAGCAAGGTCCGGTATCAACCGATCGGATTCGAGCTGCTGCCGAAAAAATTTACGTTGCGGCAGTTGCAGCAGCTCTACGAAGTGGTGCTCGAACGCGAGTTGGACAAACGCAATTTCCGTAAGAAAATCTTGTCGATGGGGATCCTGAAAGAACTCGAAGAAATCGAGTCCGGGGTCGCTCATCGCGCAGCACGCTTGTATCGATTTAATAAAACCAGTTACCAACAGCTGACTCGCCAAGGTTTTAATTTCGAGATCTAAGACGTTTAAGCGAAGCTAAAACACTCAAGCGAAGCTAAAACACTGAAAGTAGAACCGCCATGAAAACGCTGATCCTTGTCGATATTCAAAACGACTTCGTACCCGGCGGTGCGTTGGCGGTGGCCAATGGCGATGAAGTGCTCGCAGTTGCCAATCGTTTGATGCCCAAATTCGACTTGGTGGTCGCGACTCAGGACTGGCACCCGGCAGATCACGGCAGCTTTGCCAGCCAACACGATGGCGTAAAAGTTGGCGACGTTTTCTCCTTCAACGGAGTCGACCAAATTGCTTGGCCGGATCACTGCGTGCAAAACTCTTACGGTGCCGAGTTCGTGGCAGGATTGGAATCTCACCTGATCGATCACGTGGTGCAAAAAGGAACCAACCAACTGATCGATAGCTACAGCGGTTTCTTTGACAACGACGGCCAATCGACAACTCGATTGGCCGGTCTGCTTAAGCAGCACGGCGCGACCGAAGTGGCTGTGATGGGATTGGCGACGGATTACTGCGTTAAGTTCACGGTGCTGGATGCCGTGAAACTGGGATTTAAAACGAAGCTAATCTTGCCCGGTTGCCGAGGCGTTGAACTGCAAGCCGGTGACATTGACGCGGCGGTTGAGCAAATGCGATCGGCAGGGACAGCCGTGATGCGGGCTTGTTGAGCACCCGCTAGCCGCGACAACGACAAGCCTTCGCACTACTATCCAGAGTTACTTCTTCTTGGTGCCGTCGTTTTTCAAAATCGGCAATCCGTTCTTCGTCTCTGAGACCATTTTACCAGCGGGAACTTCCGTAAGTGCGGTGCCTTTGGGGTGGGCAGGGTCCTGCGAGAAAAAGTAAGTCGTGCGAGCCTTGTCCGAGTTTTTAAGTTTTACTTCCATGCCGTACAAGTAATAAGTTTTGCCCGACCTTTTGCTTACCTGCGAAAACCCGGCCTTGCCCGAAGTTTCGCCGAGAGCCTTGTTGATTACGGCCATAAACGCTTCACTGTCCGGTTTGACATTGGAAGCAAAGCGAGCGATCGGCTTGCCGGTTTTGTCCAGGACAAACTTTTCGAAGTTCCACTTCACGTCGCCTTTGCCACGAGGCTTCACGTCGACCGCGTTTAAATGCTTGTACAAGTCACATTGCTTGTCCCCGTTAACATCGACTTTGCTCATCAAGTCAAAGTCAACGCCGTACTTCTCCTTGCAAAACGCAAGGATCTCTTTGTCGGTTCCCGGTTCTTGGCCACGGAATTGATTGCAAGGAACACCAACCACAGCAACACCTTTAGCAGCGTACTTGCTGTGAAACTCTTGCAGCTGTTGGTATTGAGGCGTGTGACCGCACTTGCTGGCGACGTTGACAAAGACCACCACCTTGCCAGCGTACTTGGATAGCTTGACATCTTCGCCTTGGATCGACTTCATCGTGAAGTTCAAAGCGGCGGGCGTTTTATCCGCGACTTGCGGCTTCACAACATTTTTCTGCTTCGCCGACTCTTGCCCGATCGTTGCTTGTGATTGGCAGGCGAGCACACAAAAGACCATCACGACTAAAGCAAACGGAGAGGTTAATTTGAGATTCATATTCGTTCGATCGATCGTTTTAAAAGGAAGTAACTCGGCGGTCGCAACAGCGACGCTGCAATTCTATGGGGCTCATGCTCGGCCGGCAAATATTTTACGTCGACCAACTTAAACGACGGGGTCCGACTGCTGGACGCCCGACTCGGACAGCCGCTCAAGGTGAATCCGTTTTACAAACCAGGAAGCCGCTATCAATGGCAGCCCGACGCGTCAGCGAGGTTTTTCACGGGTTCCTCGCTAACGGGCACGTTGATTTAGCATGTTTTGGCGAAGACTAAAAAATGTGGCGATCGGCTTTCAGCCTGTCTGCGCGCATGACAGGCTGAAAGCCCATCACCACACTTCCTCGCTAACGCGCCGAGCCACCACTTGCAGCGCCTTTTTGATTTGTAAAACTGACTTGCCTCGGACAGCCGGCTTAATCTATCGACTCGGCCAGATAAGGCTTCACTGCTGCGGCGAATTCGGCGGGGATTCCGATCGACTTTGGTTTTTTGCCGGGTTCGATCTCACAGCAAACCGCAGTCAACGTTCCGTCGGCAACCAGCGTGCCATCACGAGTGATCGTGAAGGCATAAATGATGCTCTTGGTGCCCAGTTTGGTGACGGACATTTCGATATCGATGATTTGCTCGAACTGAATCGCACTGCGGTAGTTGCAGTTAGCGGCCACGCGAGGCCAGCTGACACGTTTGCCGTCGACTTCGCCGATCAGCGGTTGCCCGATCTCGCGCAGGAACGCGTGTTCGGTTTGTTCCATATACGCGAAGAAATTTGAAAAGTGGACGATCCCCGCGGTGTCGGTGTCACGAAATTCGACTCGCCGGCTGGTTTTGAAATTCATCCAATGCACCTTTGCTTAGACCCGTTAGTCATATTCCACTGCTCGCCAATGCGCTAGCCGACAAGACGCTCTTTCACCGAGTGAAAGGCGGCTATCCAAAGCGCGTAAAAAAACCTGCCCGAGAGCAGGTAAGATTACATCGTCCAACTGGACCGACGGATTCTGGCTGTCGTATTGAAGCAATAGCAGCCCAAACCGGACTTAATCGCCTTTGTATGGCAACAAAGCCATGAAGCGAGCTCGCTTGATTGACTCAGTCAATGCGTGCTGGCTAATCGCGTGGCAGCCGCTTTTGCGCCGGCCGACGATTTTGCTATGACGGTTGGTTTGCTGCTTTAGCAATTCAACGTCTTTGTAATCCACGTACATCGGACGTGGACGTTCGCCATCAACATACAGAGGATCTCTGCGTGGTGTGCGAGTTTTAGTTTTGGCTTTACGCCGGTTATTTTTTTTACGAAATTTGGCCAATGTTCTCAAAGCCTCTGTCTGGATTCCAACAAAATTGGACGAGGCTGCTACCAACCTCGTCCTTAGTTACGGTATTATGCAAATCGGCTGTTTTTTCGCAAGTCGTTAATCTTACAAGGACTTTTAAAAGCCCAAAAACGCGTTATCCGTGTTACAAAACAGGCATAAGCGAGGGCAATCGCCCAAAAAACAGTTCTAAACCCTCCTTCATATTTAGGAATCGACTCGGATGAAACTCGTGCAATCAACTTTTCTGGTGGTCTTTTCGGTCTTTTGGCTCTCCGTGTTCGCTGCGGACGCTCAGGCTCAGGGAAAGAAAAAATCCCCAACCCCGCCTCCACAAACCGAGTGGATTCAGCTGTTTAACGGCAAGGATCTGACGGGCTGGACCGCGAAAATCCGTGGTCACGAGCTGGGCGACAACTATGCCGACACATTCCGCGTGGTCGACGGGAAACTGGTCGTGAGCTACGACAAGTACACCGAAGCTGACACGATGTCGATCACCGACCCTAAAAAACCCTCATTCAATAAGTATGGGCACTTGTTCTATAAGGACAAGTTTTCGCACTATGTACTCCGTGCTGAATATCGATTTGTTGGGAAACAGATCAGCAACGGGCCAAATTGGGCGATGCGAAACAATGGGTTAATGATCCATGGTCAAGATCCAGCTTTGATGGAAAAAAACCAAACGTTCCCGGTATCGATCGAAGTCCAATTGCTCGGCGGCAGAGGCCCCGGAGCAAAACCCAAGACAACCATGAATCTGTGTACGCCTGGAACTAATGTGGTGATAGACGGAAAATTGTTCAAACCACATTGCACTAATGGCACCGCCGCCGTCTATGACGGCGACCAGTGGGTGACCGTGGAAGTGGAAGTCCTCGGAAGCAAAGTTATCCGGCACCGAGTCGAAGGCCGAACTGTGATGGAGTACACCGAGCCTCAACTGGACCCCAATGACAAAAAATTTCCAATGTCCAAAATCATCAAGGACGGAAAGCTATTGTTGAACGAGGGCACGATTTCGATCCAGTCCGAAAGCCACCCAACGGAATTTCGCAAAATCGAATTGCGAGTCCTTCAACCGTAGGCGTTGGAGACGTCTTCTGGGTTCAGCGTATTTTATTACTGCGTGGACAAGCAGGAGACCGCTGCCTGATGCAAAGCCGCAACCAGTCTACCGGGACTGACAAAAGTCCCGGAATTCGTGTACTATGCGGCACCTTAATTTCTGCCATTTCTAAATTCTCGCCCATTCTATGACCCGGTTTATCACGCACTTCGAGAGCGCAATCGATCCTTCAGTTTCTTTGCCGGCTGACTGCGAACAAACGATGCACGAAAATCGCCCTCTTTGGTCGCGGTACGACCTAGACGGCGTACGTCAATCGATGACCAAGGAAGCACTACTGCAACGTCCGCGCGACATGTGGCGTTACCGTGAGTTGCTGCCGATCGGTGACGAAATTAAACCGGTGACGCTGAACAAATCGATGAGCCCGGTGATTGATTGCCCGCAGTTTGCTGCCGCCCGTGGCTTGCAAGACGTGTGGATCAAGGACGAGGGCCAGTTGCCGACTTGCAGTTTCAAATGTCGCGGCATGTCACTGGCCGCCACGATGGCGAGGCACTTCGGTCGCACTCGAATCGCAATGGCCAGCAACGGCAACGCTGGCGGCGCGATGGGAATGTACGCGGCGCGGGCGGGGATGGAGTCCGTTTGCTTTATGCCTCACGACACTCCGATCGCGAATCAAACCGAATGTTTTTACAGCGGTTCAAAACTGTTTGTTACCAACGGCCTGATCGACCAAAGCGGAAAACGAATTCGCGAAGGCCATGATCGTGGACTTTGGTTTGACATCTCTACACTGAAAGAACCGTATCGCCTTGAAGGCAAAAAAACGATGGGCCTTGAACTGGCGGAACAGTTCGATTGGAAACTGCCCGACGTGATCCTGTACCCGACCGGTGGCGGAACTGCATTGATCGCGATGTGGAAAGCCTTCAAAGAGCTGCGTGAAATGGGGTTTCTTGAATCCGACACCATGCCGCGAATGTACGCCGCTCAGTCCGACGGCTGCTGCCCGATGGTGACCGCATTTGACAACGGCGAACGCTTCGCCACGCGACATGAAAACGCTCATACGATCGCCTCGGGCATGCGAGTCCCCTCGGCATTGGGAGACTTCATGGTACTGGACACCGTCCGCGAAAGTGGCGGTGGTGCCGTTGCGGTCGAAGAAGGCCGTTTGATCGAGTGGCAACGAGAAGTCGCGGCCGCCGATGGGCTGATGATTTGCCCCGAAGCCGCGACCTGCGTCGGGGCTCTGGAAAAACTAACCGCCCAAGGCAAGGTTCAACCTTCCGAGCGAGTCGTGATTTTCAACACTGCTGCCGGCCAAAAATACTTTGGGCACATGAAGGAACCTCTAGACGTGCCGTCGATCGATTTAACAAAACCAACGGATTGGGACGAGTTCGAAGCCAAGTACTTGAACTAAGCTTAGCCGCTAAACTAGCTAAAACGGCCCATTCCAGACCGGCCAATTATTAACCCATCCGCTTTTAACTTAAATCTACTGTTGCCGACAATGGCTGAAGAAGACTACTACAAACTCTTGGGCGTCGCCCGATCTGCATCCGCTGACGAAATTCAGAAGAGCTACCGCAAGCAAGCGCGGAAGTTTCATCCGGACCTGCACGCCGACAAAGACGAAAAAGAAAAGAAACGCGTCCTGCAAAAGTTTCAAAAAGTCCAGCAAGCCTACGATACGCTCAGCGATCCCAAGAAACGAAAGATGTACGACCAATTCGGGTCGGGCTACGAACAAATGGGCGGCGGCGGAAACCCGTACGGTGGCGGTGGCAATCCGTTTGGCGGAGCCGGCGGTATTGACCTGAGTTCGCTGTTCGGCGGAGGCGGTGGCGGTGGCGGAGGTTTCGAAGACATGTTCCGCCAGATGGGCGGCGGTGCTGCTCCCGGCGGTCGCGGTCGCAGCCAGCCACCAGCCAAAGGCGCCGATGTCGAACAAGAAATCACCGTCCCTTTCGCAGTGGCAGTCAAAGGGGGCAAACACCAACTGGGCATCAGCCGAAGCGGCAAATCAGAAAAACTGGACGTTACGATTCCAGCAGGGATCGAATCAGGCAAAAAAATTCGCTTACGAGGTCAAGGAAATCCCGGTGCAGGGCAGCCTGGGGACATGTTGGTTACGGTCAAAGTAGCCGGTCACCCAGTTTACGCTCGTAAAGGTTTGAACTTGATGGTCGATGTTCCGATCGCGATCTTGGAAGCCGTCGAAGGAGCCAAGATTGATTTGCCCACCCCGCACGGAACGCTCGTTTTGACCGTGCCCGCAGGAACGTCAAGCGGGAAGACGTTGCGCCTGAAAGGCATGGGCATCAAGGCCAAAGATCGCTCAGGCGATTTACTAGTAACTTTGCAAATCGGTGTTCCCGCAGACGCTACTGAGCAAGACCTAGAAGCCCTTAAACAATTGTCCGAAGCTTGGACAAGCCAAGATACACGAGCGAAACTTCGCTGGTAGAAAACTTCGCTGGTAGAAAACCAACTTGCGAAAAGGTGCGTCCAGAGTTTTAGTGGCTAGCCCAATCGTTTCGAATGCTTGACCCGTCGAGCGGGTGCCGGGGGCCATGCCTCACGGATTAGAGGGTAGGGGGATTTACTGAGTGCCGGCATGCTTACGCGTGCGATATGATTCTAAGGAAGTCACGTGAGCATGTTTTTTACGGGGCCTTGTAGAGTCAGGCCGTTTTGAATCGCGTAGCATGGCACCCTTCCTAGCATTGAAGCAGGCTATCTAAATGCTGTCAGCTCATACCCGCCAACCAAATTACCGGAAGCACGACTTTGGTTCTTCACGGAATCCAGCCGCAGAGTTTATCCGACGCCCAGCAAGGCGGAGGCGGCAGCGCCAATCCAAACCACAGCGCCCTCTATTATTTCAAGCTCAGCACCGCTGCCATGGGACACCGCCACCCTATCGAGTTGCAACGCTGCGGACAGCATCACCGACGGTCAAGTTCAACCGTAACGCAGAAATCTCATCGATCTCCGCGTCTGTCCCCGACCAACAGATCTCGCCCATGCAGCAGCGATAATCCAACTGGCAGTTGGAAAGCAACTCCAGCGGCGAAGACGATTGAGAGTCGACTTCCGATTCTTGCGGCGACGCTTTGCCGTTCGCGCCCGATCTACTGGCTGGCTTGATCGTTTTCACCGTACCTGATCGACTCTCGCGGATGGTACGAATATTATTCAATTCCGAATGCACGGTGGGGCCACCATCAAAGATGTCCACCATGTCGCGAAACTCAAAGCCTTCCTTCTTCAACACCGCCAGCGCTGGCCGAGTATTATTGTGGACCTTTCCGATTACGGTTTGAGCATCTTCGGGCAGCAACGGAATGTAGATCGGATGTTTGGGCATCAAATCGGCGATGATTTTTTTTGATTTGCTGGACATCGTTTCCGCCTTTGGGAAATCGATCTGAAAGAAATGAGCCCCCAACGCCGCCCACAGCGGCGACTTGCCCTGCTCGTTCACCACGCCCCGCATCTCTGCGATGACTTCGTTTTCAAAGCGATTTTCAAAATCCGCCATGAACAAAAACCGCGACAAGCTCAGCAAACGTCCGTGCCCGCTGCCCCAGTAATCCGGCGACAAGAACAAGCTACCGATTTCCGTCGGACCGTCATGCACTTCGTGCAAGTGCAACACGTCGATGTTCTTTTCCAGCTTCAAATCATCGCTGGCGTGCCGCGACTGTTTGATTTGATAGTTGTACAGCGGCTCAAAGCCTCCGACTTTGGAATAGATCGAACAAGTCCCAACGATCGTGCCCTTGCTTAAATCCTCCATCACGAACACGTAGGGCAGCCCGTCTGGTTTGGAGTTCTTTTGCTGAAAAGCAAAAACGGATTTCTCAATCCGCGCCGCCAACGCGTCCTTCGAAATCTTGAGCGTCGTCAACCCATATTCCGATCGCTGAATCAACTCGAACAACGCGTTCAAGTCGTCCTCGTAAACACGACGTACAATCAACATGAAACGGACTCGAACTAAAACCGACTCAAATTAAAACGAACTTCCAGATCTAGCCGTTCTGGCGTTAACCACGGTTGTCGGAAGCACCCCAGCACCCTACGCCATCGCTACCACCACGGCTTCAATAATATCACAGGCCGCATCGATATCCTGTTCGGTCACGCAACCCAGCGGCATCAAGAAACGTACGCGACTTGGCGCACCACCGGCCATGAACGACATCAACCCGTGATCATACAGCCGTCTGACCATATCGGTCGCAACGTCCGCCGAACCATCAAACGGCGTCAACGCCACCATCCCACCGATGCCATACGGCCCAGAGATTGCCCCCGGATGCTTGTCTGCAACGCGATTCAAACCTTCGACAAAATGATTGTGCAACTGCATGTTCTTGCCGTTGTTGCCAAAATGACCGTTATCGATCATGCCTTTGAGCATCGCATGCGAGGCAAAGATTGCCCCCGTGCTGCCCGTGAACGTCTGGCTAATCAACCCCGGCTTCGGAGCGTACTCATCAGTAAACAACGTCGCACAAAGTTGCGAGAACTTACCAATGGTCACGATGTCGACCAATTTATCCAACCCAAAATGCTGAAACGCGTAAGCTCGTGTGGTGCGGCAGAACGTTTGCACTTCGTCAGCGATGACCGCGATGTTGTTTTCACGAGCCACTTCGATCAAGGCTTCGAAAAACTTTTGGTCGCCTGGATAGTAACCGCCTTCACCTTGAATCAGTTCCATCCACAACGCCGCGTGCTTGCCAGGGTGACGATCGATGTGATATTTGAGATGACTCACCGCGATCTCGGTACTGCGTTGTGGAGCGTTTTGATCAAAGAACGGGATGTAGTCGACCGCGATCGTGTCCGGTAAACCCACGCGGTACTTGGCCTTATCGGTGACTTGCGCCAACGCCAACGTCCGCCCAGCGAAGCAATGCGAAAACGCGATTACGCGATTGGCCGGATGGTTGTGCTGAAAAGCCATCTTCAGCGAATTCTCGTTCGCCATCGCGCCGCTGGTGGTCAAAAAACAATGCTTCAACTCCGCTCCGGTTTCGCAAGCAGTGTCGACCAGCAATTTGGATAAGTCACAGCTGTTGGTGTTTTGCTGCAAGTTGCCCTGCATCACGGTGTCACTAATCGCCGCATCGATTCCAGCTTCGACGATCAACGGATGGCTGTGCCCATAACCGTGGACACCAATGCCAGTGATCATATCCAGCTTGACACTGCCATCAGCGATCTCGACGTAACTGCCGTTACCAATGCCGCTGCCTAAGTATGGAAAGAACGTGCTACCGCCACGGTGTTGGCTAAACTGATCCAGCATAACCTTGTAGTCCGAAGCCAAAGCAGGGTTAGGTTCGCGAACATCGGCAAGTTCTTTTTGATGATCCGCGACAGCCGCCAAAAGCAATTCTTTGGCTTGGGCAACTCGTGGGTCGTTGTAGAGTCGTTGGGCGGCGAGAGAAGATTCGGATGACATGTTAAGTTTCTGAAGGGTTAAAGTGCTTTGATGGAGCGATTGAAAGGCTCGTTTACTTTGCGCTCGTAGATCTTACTGGATCCCCATTGTAGTTTGACCGGTCCTGAACGACTACGGCACCAAGAGAAACAGAAACTCGTCTTGCTGCGGCCAAAACCACAGCCGCGGCCGACCAACAAACGTATCGCCTACTCCCGATACTTCGCAACAAAGCAGAAAATGCGTCGCTCAAAAAGGTCGCGGAAGAAGCTCTTGGACCACCCCCACCTCTAGCAGCTTGTTGATTGATTTAGCCGCTTAAGCGATCTGGGCGAATCAGTTATTGAGAAACAGTCTTTGAAGCTGCGTGCCATGGTAGCCCGACGCGTGAGCGAGGAAATGTGGTGATGGGCTTCCAGCCTGTCATTTGCATGGGCGGCAGCGAGCAGACAGGCTAGAAGCCCATCTCCACATTTTTTAGGCTTCGCCAAAACATGCTAAATCAACATACCCGTGAGCGAGGGTCTCCACCGGTCCCTTGCTTACACGGCGGACTACCACTGTTTGTTTGCGCTGGGGTCCTCGCTCACCCATCGGGCCACCACTTATAGGATCCCGCTAGATGTCTTCGTTGGACGCATCTTGCTTATTGGCTTCATGGTGTTTTGCAATCGCCGCAGCAATCGCCTGATCGGTTTCGGCGTCCGATTCAACAAGCTGCTCAATGCCACGCTTGATCCCAATCGACACCATGTCCAGTACCGCCAAAATGGTAATCCCGACGATCAGCAACAACAACAATCCCAGCAGCACAGCAAACGCAACCTCTTCCTGCACCCAGTAAAAACCCGCCATCACGATCCCGCAACTGGCCACAAGACCGCCCACGATCGACCGCCGCATGTGCTTACGACGCTCGGACGGCCGCACACGCGAACCTTGCCCTTGCTGGCTGAGCCGTCGGTTAAAATGCTCCCGATGATGCCAGACTGACCACAGACCGCCAGTCAGCACCACCAACCCCGTCAACAACAGGATCATTTTAAAATCGGATTGAGCTGCCAATAAGCCCTGTCCTGTCACGACGGTTGCCCTAGCGATCGCAAGTTCCAGCATGTTTTCTTTCAGGCGAGACGAGTAGTTCTTATGACATTGGACGATACAGCCGCGGTTTCGTTACTTCGAACAAAGCAATTTTTAGTTGCCAAGTTATGTGACCGCGTTTGTTCCCATGGCAGTCGGCGATTATTGCTCTCGATCAGGCTGAGCGTGCATGGCTTGTATTTCTTGGATCCACGCCAACACCACTGCCCCGACTTTGTGCAGCGAATCTTGCGAGCAGTTTTGGATGCTGTCCTGAGTGGTGTGCCAAAACACGTTGCCGGCTTTCGGGTTTGGATAATCAAAGTCGATGATGTCACACGTCGGTATCCGAGCAATGTTATTCAAAGGCAGGTGGTCGTCTTTGATAATATGTTTTGCCTGCGGGATAAACTCTTTGACCCCCAAACGCTGAGCAGTCCCCCAGATGCTCCGAGTCAACCGATCGGGCCCCTGAGCCAGACTGTTTTTCTCGAAGTAAATTTGTAGATCCTTGTCCGCCACCATGTCCACCAAAACCGCGTACTCGTACTTCCATGGGATTTGCCCGGCAGCGTATTTTTGAGCGAAAAAAGTTGAGCCGAGGAACATCGGATGATTCCGCTCAATCACAAACTCTTCGCCATCAAAAAACAACAAGTCGACTCCCCACGGGCCATCCATGTCCGACAAGTGCCGGCCAATTTCGCACAACAAAGCGACGCCGCTGCCGCCGTCATTGGCACCGATAAATGCGCCGCGGGGATTTCGTTTGTCGCGATCAGGGAAAGGCCGAGTGTCATAGTGGCAACAAAGTAGCAAACGACGTTTGCGATCAGTGTTGTAACGGACCATCAGATTTTGCAGAGCCACTTGCGTGCCGTTGACGGGACTGATGGCCGTGAATTCTTGTTTCAATACCTCGCCGCCGTTGGCCGTGAAGTGCTTTTCCAAATACCGTTGCTGCTGCAGCATGCCGGGCGTGGTGCTAATTCGCGGACCGATATTGCAGATGGCTTGCAGATGCTGCCAAGCCTTCCCGCCATCAAAAGCCGCCGGCGTACTCGCCGCCTGACCGCCTCCGGCTTGCGGTGCAGCTTGCGGCATCGGCATCGGCTGAATCACATTCGAATCAAAGTCGCCGACAGAAATGGGCGACACGGCATTGGTATCCGATTGAGCCATCGATGGAACCGCCGGCCCGCAACACAACAGCACACAAGCCAGCACAACGAACCTGAACCTTCGCACAACAGCGACGATTGGAACACGGCTAAGGGAAGGATGAACTTCGAACATAATTTTCTACCGCTTAAGAGTGACAGAGCACAAGGTTGCGCCCGAGAGCTTGCCCCACAACCTTTTTGAGCAACGCAATTTTTGCTTTGTCGCAAAGTATTGAGATACGCACTAAGTCAAATCATAGGCGAACCGCTCACCAGAACCAATGTCGCCTGCGGGGATAGCCACTAAAAGTCACGCCAATTGGTTTGACGGGATACGCTTGAGCCAGTTAAACCCCGGAAAGTGCGGCTTCCGCTTTCAATGCAAGCCATATTGATGTGGCCTAACACCTAGGGAAAAAGAAACCGAGCGATAGCGAGCCTACGATTACAAACCCGTGCTTATCGGTGCTCATCGGTGGTTGGTTTTCTTACCACTTTGATAACACGCAATCGTTTTAACCTGGCTGGAGCTCGCGGCTACCTCAGCCTCCGACAGTTGCGCCGGTTGCGTCCCCCGAGGCAACGCCCCCCACTCGATGAAACCAAGCCATGTTAGCCCGGGTCGCCAATCTTCCGTAGGTATTCTGAAAGATGAGCATGAGCGTCGATCAAGCGTTGCCATTTTTCGGCAGGGATCTCAATTTTTTGGTTACGTCGATCGACTTTGGATTCCAGCGCGACCTGCCGAGTGTGAGAATGCAAAAACTCTAACACCTCCGCCAGCTGAGCCGCTTGCCCGGGGGAAAGTCGCTCCGGCAATCGCGGCGCAGCCTCGGACAACAACAACCGCGAATCGTTTTGCCAATCCTTGTTCGCAACCGCCACGTCACTTTTTGGTTCACCCGAACCAGCCTGAGCAAGATACTGGCTACTATGCGGCCCCATGCTTTCAAGCCCCTGATTGATCTCTTTGCGAGTCCCGAACAGCAACGTGCTGCGACCGATAGAAATCAAATCACCATGCCGAATGATTTTCAGCTGCACATCTTCGTTATTGACCTTCGATCCGTTGGTGCTTTCTAAATCCGTGAGCACTAGATCGTCGTGGTCTTGTTGGATTCGAAGATGAAACCGGCTGATCCGTTCATCGTTCAGCTGAATCGTATTGCCTTCCTCTCGCCCGATCGTGACGGGAGCTTCGATCGAATTAAATACTTTCCCGCGATCGGTGCCGTCGATTACTCTGAGGGTGATTGAAGACATGAGGAGCGGCGTGCTTAGCAACAGCACGCTGACGAAAAGTAAGTAGTGAAAGACCTACAATGTTAGCACACGCTTACGCCAGCAACTACGCTTTGTAGCCGCAGCCTCGTTCAAAAAAGTGATTTTACAGTGCAAAGAGACAGCATTCCCTTTATTTCAAAGGAGAAACCAACCGCCTAGGCAAAGCGATTGGACATGTGATTGTCACCAAAAACCGGTAACTGCGTATAAAAGTTTACAACGCCCACGCAGCCTGGACGCCCCAAGGCCAAGCTCCGCCGCCGAGCCCAAGCTCCAAAGATCTTCGGACTCAAAAATCCCCGCGGTAGCCGGCCTACCGTTCCATTGGCGGTGCCACCAAAAAGCTGCAAAGAAATCAATCGCCTGCCGCAGCCAACAAAGCAGCGGCCGCAGCAAGCCATATTCGCTGGGGCAAATGCGGTATTGGCAAGCTTAAAATGCAATCAACCCAAACAAACGTTGCTGACCGGCAGAGCAGGGCGGCGGGGATGGGCGAAAATAAGAATTTGTGGCTGCTAGGAGTTGAAACGAAATGAAAAGTACGTATCTTTAGGCCATCGAAACGAACGGCAGCTAAGCAAGACAAGCAATTGTCAAACTACCGCCGATCGATTCAAACGCACCCGTGGCGCAATTGGATAGCGCATCGGTCTTCGGAACCGAGGGTTGGAGGTTCGAATCCTCCCGGGTGTGCTTTCTCAACCAACAAAAAACCGAAGCCGGAAACGACTTCGGTTTTTTCGTGCGCAGTGATCTAACTGCACGCCGACGCCTGCCGGCTATCCGTTAAACTCGATGCTGCGATTCGAGCCAATTCGTCCGGCAGCCCTCTCCGACATAAACGCCCCGATTCAAGCCCTCGAACAAAAGTGGGACAAAACCAAGCTGGTCAAACAAGACATGATGCAGGAACTGCTCACCGGCAAAACGAGACCATCCACCGGTGAGCGCCAGTTTAACGGCCAGCCGGAAGGCGACCGTGCTATCGACCCACCTGCACACCGACGCCTGCCGGCTATCCGTTAAACTCGATGCTGCGATTCGAGCCAATTCGTCCGACGGCAGCTAACCGTTAACCCGTGTGTTTTTGAGAGCATTTCACGCCGACGCCTGCCGGCTATCCGTTAAACTGTTACCTCCCGATCGTTAACGCGAGGAGTATATCTACATGGTCCATGGCTACCACTTGATTCTACCGATGTATGGTTTCTGGCTTCCCAATGACCCTCGTGGTTCTTGGTCTGACTATGTTCGATCCTGGGAGATTGCTCGGTTTGGCGAGGCAACACAAAGCATTGAGCGAAAAGAATTCGACCAGCTAACCGACAGCGAGATCCAACTGCGCGATGCCGCTAAACAAGCCCTCAAATTCCCACCCGTACTACTAACAGGACTCCAAGCGGCTGGCATCGGACGTGGATTCGCAACCAAAATTGCCATCAGCAACTACACCGTTTGGGCGTGCGCGATTCTGCCGAACCATACTCATTTAGTAATCGCACGACATTCGTATACGGTCGAAAAGATTGCCAACCTACTCAAAGGTGCAGCCACTCGAGAACTGAAGGAGAACCGCTTGCACCCCTTAAAGGATTTCGAAGAACCAAATGGCAAGCTGCCGTGTATGTGGGCCCGACAACATTGGAAAGTCTACTTGGATAGCGAATCTGCCATTGATGAAGCCATCCACTATGTCGAATCAAATCCAGAAAAGGAAGACAAGCCGCCACAAACATGGTCCTTTGTCACACCGTTTACAGGTCTGCCAAAAGTCGGTCAAACCACCTACCACTAACAACTCCCATTCGTAGGCGGACAGTTTAACGGCCAGCCGGAAGGCGACCGTGCTTTGCAGGCCAAACTCACCGACGCCTTCCGGCTATCCGTTAAACTGTTGCGAGCAATATGTTGTAATCGCAACTCCAAACTTCCCTTCCAATTGCCGCGTCCGGATATCTTCATTGCCAGCTAAAACGAAAATCGGCCAAATCCAACGCTACATGGGCTTCGTTATGGAAGAGCTCGACCAAGACGTTCAAACCGTCCGAGGTATGATCATCGCCCTTAACGACGATCTTCGAATCCGTCGGTCACTCTCCGTCGCCCCCAACTAGAAAACAAACCACAGATCGCCCTGAATGACGATATGACTCGTTTTTTGTCGCGTTCGCCATCTCACATTGTTGTTGACGTCGGCTAGCAATCGTTGCTATTGTCCAAAACCGGCGACGAGGAGAACGTCGGTTGGAAATTTTGAGCTTCTCGCACAACTATAATCCATTGCGAAGTTTCATGGATCAAGCACCAATCTTTGTCACCGGCTTTTCGCGCGGCGGCACTACAATGCTAATGAACTTGCTGGCCTCTCACCCGCAAGTCTGCACCGTCGGAGAAATCCACCAGCTATTCAAAGGTTCGAATATCTTGGATTCTCGATTTCAAATCATAACCAAATCCCTGATGCGAGACTTCCCGCTCATGCTAGCGACGGGGCAGGACTTCCTTAGCCCTCGCAACATTTCGGATCGCTCTGGTTCGGCAAAAGCGGCTGCTTGGTTGATACGCCGAGTGTTAGAAGCGTCAAAGCGAAAATCAAGCCACGCGCATTTGAACCAATTCAAATCTCCCGGCGTGCCCTATTTGCAAACCGAAATCAATTCCTCACAACTGTTGGCCAAAAATCTCGACGGAACCGTTTTAGCCAGCGACTTGCTCCGCCAGATCTACCCTAACTGCCGCTTCGTCGGTATGACTCGGCACGGCCTAGCGGTTTGTGAAGGACACATTCGGCGCGGGCGTACCGTGAAACAAGTCGGCGAAATGTACGCGAAGGTGGCCGGCAAAATCATTCACGACTCTCAAACCGTAGACAACTACCAACTCGTGAGGTTTGAAGACCTGGTCGCCAACCCGATCGATACGCTCGACACGATTTTTGAGAAGCTGGGGCTTGATTCTAGTTTAGTGGACGACGTGCGACTGCAAGAACGCAAGCTGGTCACCAAAGACGGGCAGCATCGACTGCGGAAAGATTGTGCCGAATGGGACGTCCGCTGGCTGGCTAAATCAGACCTGCCTGACGAGTTTGACCCAGGCGTGAACAACCGACAAATCGATCGACTCTCTACCGAACACCGGCGAAAATTCTTAAGTTACGCCAGTGATGTGATGGGTAAGCTGGGATATTCGACTGAAGTGATCGAAGAAGTACCCAGCGAATTTGACTCGCTGTTTGCAGCGTTGGCTTAGCAGCCGCTGCAACAAAGTCGCTCGAGTGATCGAATGCAATCGAGTGATCGAATGCAATCGAGATTGGACGATCTTGGCCGGAGCCCGTTCGAGCTACAGGCCTGCCCATACTTTCAATGCGGCCACGGTAGGCCCGACTTGATGCACTCTCAAAACGTGCATTTTCTTTTGAGCCATCATCAACGAGATCGCTAATGTCCCGCTATCGCGGTCTGCTTCTTTGTCGTTGAGCAATTTACCAATGAAGCCTTTGCGTGAATGTCCGATCAAAATCGGACAGCCGAGCTCTAGAAACGCTTCGCAGCCGGCCAGCAGATCAAGATTGTGTTGATGCGTTTTTCCAAAACCGATGCCTGGGTCAAGACAAATCTTTTCTAGTGGGATACCCGCTTCCAGCAAACAGGCCTTACGCTGTTTGAGATACTCCAACACCTCCGAAACAACATTTTCGTAATGAGGATTATCCTGCATCGTCGCCGGAGTCCCTTGCATGTGCATCGCACAAACACCCACGCCCGATTCGACAGCGACTTGCAACATACCGGGGTCGCCGCTCAAACCAGTGACGTCGTTGATGATCTGAGCACCGGCTTCGATTGCGGCGGTCGCGACAACAGCCTTGCCAGTATCGATTGAAATCGGCACATCGGTTTCGGCAGCGATGCCGCGGACGACTTCAACCACGCGTTCAATTTCTTGGTCGGCAGGAACGGGGTTGCTGTACGGGCGAGTACTTTCACCACCGACGTCGATGATGTCGGCACCTTCGGCAGCCAAACGCAAACCATGGGCAATGGCATCGTCAGACTCCAGATAGTCCCCTCCATCAGAAAAACTATCTGGCGTCGCATTGACGATGCCCATGATCAGAGGTCTCTCTGCCAGCACTAGCGATTTCGTTCTTAGTTTCCAAAGGCGGTGGTTCTTGGATTCGTTTTTCATCGGCCGATTCAGTTCGCCCGAGAGCGATTGATTCGCTGCGATTGGGAAGGCTGAGTTTTGGTTGAGTTCAGTACGCTTCCAAATGTACCGGCTGACTTGGCATGATCAATAGGCTAAACCACGCTTTCGGCCGGTTCGGGCTCAATGACGCACCAAAATCTGCCGGTCGGAAATTAGTATTTCCCGCCTAACGCTTCTTTGACGCAGGCAACCAACTGCTCGCGGTCGAGCGGCTTGTGCAACACTTTGATTGCCCCACTGTCCAAAAGTTTCAACTCGGTGTCTCGCGAGCGGTCGGCAGTGAAAGCCACCACGGGTACGCCAGGATTATGTTCCATTTGCTTGGCAATGCGAGTCAGGTAGTTCCCGCCAACGCCAGGCATGTTGACGTCGGTCACGATCAGGTCCGCGTTCAGACGCATCAAGCTTTCGATCGCATCGGTAGGGTCGTTGAAGGAGTGAACATTCTCGAAGCCAGAATCAGCCAAGTATGCCTTGATGATCTCTGTAACGATTGGTTCATCGTCGATAACAAACAAGCAGGCTTGGTGGATGCCGCCGACAGTCTTTTGGTCATTTTTAGTAATTGTAGAATACACAAGGAGCTCCAAGATAGAACGTGATCGGTTAAGGAATTCAAAACGTGGGCGATGAGTGAGTGGCTAGGTGGGTGAGTAAGTGAGTGAGTAAGTGAGTGAGTAAGTAAGTGAGTGGCTAGGTGGGTAATCGAAAAGGGTGAGTCAGTTTTAAAAATCAGGAAGGCACTATAAATGTCAGCCCGACGCGTGGGCGAGGATTCCACCGGTTCCTCGCTAACGCGTCGGGCTACCAGAGCAACCAGCTTCAAAAGCTGATTCACCCTAGGTAAGCGAAAAGGTGGCTTGTTAAAAACCTCAAAGCAAATCTGCCTTCACAATTGGCAACCGATACTTTGAGTCTTCAAAAAAATCATTCTTCGGGTTCGAGCAGCGCCTCCATTTCTTTCAGCACTTGTGCAATTTGCTCAAATGATCTGAACTCAGCCAGCGACTCGATTCGCTCGCCGCAGTCAGCAAGTTCGGGCAACTTCACTGTTGCTGCCGTCCCTCGGAGCCAATGCCCGGCTGACTTCAAGGTTTCATGATCGGAGTCGTTCACGGCTCGCTGCAATGCTTGCATTCGATTACTTACCTTGCGGCAAAATTGCGCTCCAAATTTCCGAAACATTTCATCATCTACTCCATTTTGACTGTGCGCGTCCGACTTTTGTTCAGCACCTGACTCGTCCGCCGCCACTTGAGGGAGCCCCGTCGGGAGCATCGTTTTTTCTTTGTACATGCACTGCGATTTTTGGTGCGTCTGATCCTTGCCGAAGCCCTTGCTAGGGAGCTGGCTTATCAACTTCAACAACCCGCCAACGTCAATCGGCTTGGACAAATAGGCCGTGCAACCGGCGTCCAAACAATCGCGTTCGTCGCTGGACATCGTGTTGGCCGTCAAAGCCACAATCGGCGTCTCAAACCCGCTCTCTCGTAATTTGAGCGTCGCGGTGAGCCCATTCATGATCGGCATTTGCATGTCCATCAACACCAAGTCAAAGGAATCATTGCCCAGTAGCAGATCAACGGCCTCTTGACCGTTTTCGCATAACGTAATATCGGCATTGCAGTGGCTGAGCACGACTTGCAAAAACTCGCGGTTGGTTTCTGCATCGTCGACGACACATATTTTCGCGCCCTGTAAATTGGTCACACTCCAACCGGTCGAAGGCGGGCTGCAAGGCCGTAGTTTCTCGAATTCCTCCAAATCGATTTTGGTTTCGCTGGCCGAGTGAACAGGAATCGAAAGGTTGAACTGACTGCCAACGTTGACATCGCTTGACACCTCAAGCTCACCATTGAACGATTTTGCCAAGCGTTTCGAGATCGCCAAGCCCAGCCCGGTTCCGCCGAACTTTCGCGTTGTCGACGTATCGGCCTGAACAAACGGGTCGAAAATCGCCTTCAGCTGACTCGCAGGCATACCAATCCCTGTGTCCTGGACGACGACCTGCAGGCAAGGCGGATTGACAACATCGTCAAAGCCGAGAGTGACCGTTACGCCGCCTTGGCTGGTAAACTTGATCGCGTTACTCAGCAAGTTCGTGATGATTTGCCGAAGCCGTGTTGGATCGGAGTCGATGTTAGCGGGCACTCTCCCGTTCACTTTGAGCACGCAACTGATCGACCTAGCATCGGCGGTAGGACGCAACGACCGGACGATCTCCTGGACCAAGTTGATTGGCGAAAATGAAATGGATTCAAGAGTCAGCTGGTCGGCTTCGATTTTGGACAGGTCCAGGATATCGTTGACCAAGCCTAGCAAGTGCATCCCGTTCGCGTGGATCGTGCTAACGGTTTTGAGTTGGTTTTGCGGTTCGCGGATGACTCCATTTAGAAGCAATTCGGAAAAACCGAGAATCGCCGAAATCGGAGTTCGTATCTCGTGACTCATCCGAGCCAAGAAATCACTCTTCACTTGATTTGCTCGTTCGGCTTCGTCTTTTGCATTCTGCAAACGCGATTGTGTGTTCCGCAGTTCATTGGCAGCGTCTTCGAGTTCTTGCGAACGCATTTCGATGACGCGCGTTCGCCGCTGGACGAGTTGTTCGAGGTTGGTGTTGACATGTTCGAGCTGCCGGAAGTTCTCGGATTTCTCGAACGCTGTCGCCGCCGCGGTGGCGAGGTAAGCCACGATCCGCATTTCCGAATCACCATAAAGCCCCTCGACCAATTTATTGCTGACGAACAAAACCCCGAAGGATTGCTCTTCAGACCGAATATGGCAAGCCAAGAACGACCCGGTTTCTCGCGGTTTCTTTTCTCCTGAATCAAACGCACTGCCGGTTACCAACGGCTTGTTCGAATCCAATGCATCAGTAAACAATTGCCGGTCGAAGGTGCTGGCGTCGTGCCGTGGGTGTGGTTTACTTGGGTTGGTAGGATCAACTTCGATCAAAATCGAACGTTGACTGCGCAACAATCGCTGGCATGCTTCGGCGGTTCGCTGGCACACACTATCTGGGTCGTTGGCAACAATGATCTTACGGCCATACTTGAGCAAGGCGTTCAAGCGTTCTTGTTCTGAAGCGGCTTGTCGATGGCTCGTCTCTCGGACAGGAGCGATGATGTCGTCTAGCGCGAGTTGGGCATCGGCCAGCTGCTGGCTGGTTGCGCCCCACCCTAGCTCAAGACCGAACTGCGCGTAAGCCAGTTTGGTTTGGGCCAGTTCATAGGCAGCGTTTTGTTCTTGAGCAGCGGCGATGCTTTTTTTGAACGCTCGCTTGGCCTTTTTTAATTTCCCAACGAACGTTAACGCGATCGCCAGCTCACGTTGGGCATGAGGCCGCTCGGTCGCGAATCGCCAACTATTCCGCACCGCTCGCCGCGCCACCTTTAGCAATTCTTGCGTGCGGCGTTTGCGTCCGGTCCGGCTTCGCGGCCAATCGGATTCTAACTTGAGTCGCATTGCCGTTGCCAGCCACGTATAGATCGGCGCCGTATACGCATTGTTTAATTTGGCCGTCCGCAATCTTCGAACGGCATCGTTGAGACACTCGCAGGCGAGTTCTAAATTTTCCTGTTGGATGTAACCGATCGCTTGTGCCATTTGAATTTGACAACGGCACTGGACATCGGCGATTTCCCTACCAGCTTCGAGTTCAATAACATCTGCGGGGACTTCGCCCAAGCTGGCACGAGCCCATACCTCGATGATGTTCCCGGTGGACTGAACGTCCCCGAGTTCGACCGAGTCCTGATAGGTGCGGCGAGCCTCATCGAGCGCTTGCTTGAGATCTCCTTGCCTTAGCTTGGCCGCAGCAATGTGGTAGCGGGCGATGTTGACTTCCCAAAAGTCACCCGTGGGTTCCAAGATCGCCGCGGCCTGACTGGCAACTCGGAGCGTATCATCGTACTTGGCGCAGGCGTAATGCATGATGGCTTCGAAGCTTCGCGTTTGGCCTTGCCCCCAGGTATCATTGAATTTGCGACGCAGTTGAAACGATTTTTTGATGTAAGCCAAACCGCGTTTCCGCCACGGCACCAACGTCATTGCCGGCGAGTGGTCCGAGTAGTTCTGCGCAAGTTCGCGGGTCGGACGATATCGCTGGGCCCAATTCAAAGCTCGCAGATGAACCCAAAGCGTCATGAACTTGGTTTTGGTATACCAATAGCAGCGTCCGAGTCCGTTAAGTATTTGCCAAGCAAGCCGGGTATTGCGGTCGGGCTCTTGCTGGATTCGGTTAACAAACCATTTCGGGAAGCACGTGTGTAACGCTTGCACTGCAATTTCTTTCAGCACGGCAGGATAGAACTGCCATGCCTTGGGGATTTGATAACCAATTTCAGAAAATGCTTTTTCAAAATGCTTCGTAGCTTCGTATTTCTCTCCTCGCCGAAATTTGTGTTCACCAAGTTTTACTTGGGCAGCCGCCTTTTCTTGCTTTGTCTGGGCCACGCTCGCGGTTTTCTTCAGCCACGTTTCTGCTTCGTCGTATTTGCCCGAAAGCATTAACACATCGGCGATCGACGCATACAGGTCGTGATGCAGTTGCGATTCGTGACTCGTTTTGTCCAGATTTTTGATCGCAATCTTATACTGAGATTTAGCGGCACTGTACATGTGACGTCGTTTGGCAATCGCCGCAGCATGGACGGCATAGCTCACTGCGCTTTCTGGATCGTTGCCTTGATCAAAATGAAAGGCTAAATCAAACACGTTGTCTGCATCATTTTCTTGTAGGTAATGTGCAAACTCCAGATGCAGTCGCTGGCGTTCTTTAGCAGGAAGACTAGATCTTAACGCGTGTCGGATTTTTCCGTGAGTGAATCGATAACAACCATTGGGTTTGACCCAAACTAGGTTTTGCTGAACAGCATGTGCAAGTGCAGGAAGTGTTGCGTCGCTAGCTTTTCGCTTGGTTTCGGCAATTGCTTCGATCGCGTCAATTGAAAACTCATTTCCGAAGATAGACGCAAAACAG
>JALZWN010000270.1 GCA_023300235.1 Mariniblastus sp. | reverse complement strand
TTCGTGTAACGAAATAAAGCTCGGCAACTGCACTTCCGGCAAACGCATGTGAACCGTTTGGACAACGTTCCTATCCCGCAGGGCAAATCAGTTCCTGAAAGCTAAGAGTTATCGTAACTCGACGCGGTAGGGTTGGTGGATTTAGTAGTTTTTGGCGAAGCCCAAACAATGTGATGATGGTCTTCGTGCCCTTCATGCGTGCAGGCAGTTTTGAATTCATTCTAGTAGACGACTTGTTGACTAAATCAACAATCCCGTTAGCGAGGGCCCGGGGAAATCCTTGCTCACGCGTCGGACTACCGTTTATAGGGGCGCCCTAATTTGCAAAACGGCTTCACCCTGCTCCACACCGACCTGTCTTTGACGCCATCATGATTGCAGAATACCATGGGGTCGAACGATTTACTTTTGACGGGAATCTATTTTGGGAACACTTCTTTTTACGCTCATATTCGCTCTAGTCTTCGCCTCTTTGCTGGGCGGGGTCTTACTCCGTGCGGCGATTGCGATGTCGAACAAAGTGCTCAAACCCGAACGAGAAAAACGAGAAGCCAAAACGCCAGCGCGTTCCACTCAAGACGACCGCAACAGCCGATACGAATCCGAAGCAAGATACGAATCTCTTGACGACCAACAGACGCAAGACAGTCCGGAAAACGTCAATCCATATGCGGCGGCCAACCACTCTCGCGTTTCGAACAAGCCGTCGGACAACAATCCCTATGCGGCTCCGGCCACCTACGATAGCCCCGCAATCTTGCCGCCCCAAAACCTAAAACCGGCAATCCCTGAACCGAACTACGACCACGCATGCGGAATCGTGATGATACAAGGTTTGATTTATGCCCTAATCAACTTGGCCGTGGCCACCCTTGCACCAATTGAGTTCGCACCGCTTTTATCGATCGGGCTGGGCTTCGCGGTGTCGATTTTCGTTAACGTTTTAATGCTCCCAACGACGCTTGGAAAAGCAGTCGTAATCTGCTTTTTTCAGATCTTAATCGCCATTGGAATCGCGATCACACTTGGAATTACTTTCACGATTATCGCTATCATCTTTGGCTAATCCCCACCCTTCTCTCTTTGAGTTATACATTGAAAAATTTAAACAAAATCAACCGTCGCGTTTTCGCTAACTGTTTTGCCGGCGCCGTTACGCTGCTGCTTTTACTAGGCCCAGCGTTACCTTGCACCGCCCAAAACAAATCCCCTGCCGAACCGAAATGGGTCGACCTGTTCAACGGCAAAGACCTGGAAGGCTGGACCGTCAAAATCACTGGCCATCCGGTGGGCGACAACTACGCGAACACGTTTCGAGTCGAAGACGGCATCCTCAAATGCGAATACGACGACTACAAAGAATTCGGCGGACGCTACGGCCACTTGTATTCCAACCTGTCTTACTCGCACTACAAACTGCGTCTGGAATACCGATTCGAAGGCCGACAACTGCGCGACGCGCCGCGCTACGTGGATTTGAACAGCGGCGTCATGTTACACTCGCAGTCGCCGCACAGCATGGAGCTTGACCAGGCGTTTCCGGCGAGCCTAGAGATGCAATTCTTGGCGGACCTTGGCAAAGGCGAGCGTCAAACGGGCAACGTTTGCACTCCCGGCACCGACCTTGTTTTCAACGGCAAGCTCACCAAGAAACACATCGTCAAATCCAGCGGCCCTACGTTGCCGGCTGATGAATGGGTTTCGGTCGAAATCGAGGTTCACGGCAACCAAGAAATCATCTACCGCGTACGCGACAAAGAAGTTTTGCGGTACACCCAACCTCAACTGTCCCCCGACAGCGAACAAGCCAAACCCCTGATCGCCCAAGGGGCAAACCGCAAACTCACTCACGGCCACATTGCCTTGCAAGCCGAAGCTCAGCGAGTCTGGTTCCGCAACATCCAAATCATGCCGCTAAAGTAAGCACGCGATCACAAGTATCATCGTTGCGTCTCATCGATGGCAACAACGTAACGAATAAAAAAACCGCCAGCGGAATGCTCACGCTGGCGGTAAAAACCGTTCTAGTTGGGACGAGGGTTCTTCTGGGGAGAACCGACGGATGCAAGGACACGACGTTCTTCGACTTTCGGCCAAAAGTCGACTTGCGTGTCATCGCTCTGCGAATGTTTATCGCGGCAAGCTTGCGACTCGCATCTGCCCCCAAAACGGTTCTTTGTCTCGTAGGATGTAGAACAAGAAGTTTTCTCGTTTAGTCACGCCGGGCTGTTGCAAGATGTAAGCCAAGTTCTCTAACGATTCGGTTTTCCAACCGTGCATCGCAACCAGCACATCGCCGGGGATGATTCCTTCGGCTTCGGCTGGGCTTCCTTTACGCACGCCCATGACTCGCAAACCGCGTTTGTATTTTGGATGCCGGTCTTTAAGTTCGGCATCGCTGGCTGGCGTGAGTTTCATGCCAAGTGGATTCCAGGCCAGCATCGTGGCACCGTTTTTTTGTTTCGGGAGCATCGAATCGCCCGCCATCGCCGCTTTAACGGCCGTGTCGCGAACCGGCAAGCTTTGTTTTGAATAGACAAGCTCCAAAGTCGATTTGTCGTCCAGTTCGACTTTGAATTTTCGTTTTGACGATCGCAGCAAAGCGATTTGGAAATCCAACCGAGTCTTCACCGAGCGATCGTTGATCTTAGAAAGATAATCGCCGGGCTGGATTCCTTCGGCTGCCGCTGGACTTGAAGCGGCCACCGAAATGACTTTCAAACGTGGTTGATGATTGACGTATTCGGTTTCGAGCGTCATGCCATGAAAGCTTTCGCTAGGCAAAATTTGTGACATCAGATCCGCCGCGACGTCGATGGCATCGTTGGCTGGAATCGCAAACGCAATGCCTTGTGCTCCGATGCGGACGGCAACGTTGATGCCGATCAGCTCGCCGTTGGTATTCAACAGCGGACCGCCTGAGTTACCCGGGTTAATCGCGGCGTCGGTCTGAATCAAATTTCGGTAAATCTGTTCATCGTTGACTTGCACCGTTCGGCTCAACGAAGAAACGATTCCCGTCGTGACGGTGTGTTCGTAACCGTAAGCGTTCCCGATGGCGATCACTTGCTCGGCCAACATCAAATTCGATGACGTGCCGATTTTGATCGACGGTAGCGGCTTGCGTGTTTTAATCTTAAGGATAGCCAGATCGGTTTCTGGATCATGAGCTAACAGTTCGGCGGTGGTTTTCTGTCGGTCGCTGGTCGTGACTTCGATCGTTCGAACGCCTTGAACCACATGATAGTTCGTTAGCAAGTAACCGCGTGGATCCAGCACGACGCCGGTTCCCATGCCGTTGACTTGTTTCTTTGCTTGACTGCTGTTGCTGCTGTCGGCTTTCACCATTTTGCGGCCGCGGATATTGACCACTGATGGCTTGCATTCTTCAACTGCGTTAACGATTGCGGTTCGTCGTAGTCGAGCATCGCTCGTGTTGTCGGCAAAGGCCTGAGACGAACCAAAGCAAGTCAACAATAGTACGAAGACAAGCTGGAAATATAAGTAGGATCTAAATTGCATTGAAACTCGCAGGTCCCGGTATGATCAGCAAAGCTGAAGCCAAGTTTGGCTGTCGAAATGAGCGTAATGCTCATAAGGCGTTAAATCGTCCCGATACAGGCAGTCCGTTAAATGGTCAAATTGGGGCCGCAAAGCTTGCCAAAGTTGACATCACTGGAATCTAATAGCATTTCATATAGGCGGAGTTCTTCGTTGTTTTGAAGGTTTTTAACTAAAATCCGGTTTTCGGCTCAGCAATTGATTTAATTTGCCAACCAAACTTTGTTTTGATACGAAAGTGGCCAGATTCTCTACTTTCAATTGAACAGCCTCCATGCCACAATGGGGGCCGATTGATCGTTGCGTGAAACCGCTGGCAATTCTTGCGGGCGTTTTTCGTATTCAGTTTTCTGGAGAGAAGAATAATGATGTTGCGAATCCTTTTGGGTGTGGCTTGTTTGTCGCTATTAAATACGTCACAGGCAGAAGCTCAGTTGTTCCGCCGACTACGCGTGCAGCCACAACCTCAGCCACAACCGCAGTACGTAATTCGTCCACCATCGCAGCCTCGATACCAGGCTCAGCCTCAGCGATATGCTCCGCAAGCGACTAATTCTCAGGCGCAAAATGGCTACCAAGGCCAACTTACGGCGACGCCACGCACTACGCGGCCGATCTATTTAAGAAGAGCTGACGGTTCGATTGTGCGATATTACCCAAACAATACTCAACAACCGAAAACTCAAGCTCGCCCGCAAGTTCGACCGACTTTGACCCTAAATCAAACGCGAGCCGTCGCCGCTTCACAAACCATCCCGCGACTTCCGGCTCCGACGCGACCAATCGCCGCCAACCAAGGGCAGTTCGTTGTCCGTCCAACGTTACAGCAGCCGCCACGTCTAATTAGTAGCGTGTATCGGCCTACGGTTGCTCAACCGGCAGTCGCTGCAACGGTTCCGGTTGGCGTTTCGGCTCTGAAGCAACCAAAAACCGAAAACGTCATCGCTGCAATTTCTCCGGCGAGCGCGATGCCCGAAGCCAAGATGTCTGTGCCGGCCGTTGCTTCTTCGATCCCCGTCAACACGGCCGCAACCAACCCGGCCCCGTCTGGGCTTAGCTTGTCTGCTCCTAATGAAGTAGTTCCTGCTTCTGCTGAAATGGAGATCCAACCGTCACCCGCCGCGAGTGACGTTCTGGGTGCGATCGAAGAAAAATCGTTCTCCGTTTTGGAATCAATCGAGTAATACATTTCGACTGCGTGAGTAGGCTGCCTTCAAAGGAAGGTTTTGTAATCTCCGATTTGCAGTTCGCGACAAAATCTATAAACTCCTTACAAGCACGGTCAATGACCGTGCTTGTTCCGTTTCCTACTCACGCGATTGACCTATTTTCATGATGAAAAATTTCACCATAGCACGGGCGCTAGTTTCGGTTGGCTGCTCGATCAGCACTTTGTTGCTCACTGCTAGTTTTACGATTGCTCAGCAAGCCCCAGTGGACAAAAGCAATTTCGATCTCTCAGTTCGCGCTCAAGACGATTTGTTCGAGCACGTGAATGGTGCGTGGCTTGAAAAGACAGAGATCCCCAGCGACAAATCGAACTACGGTGCATTTACATTGCTGTCGGATCTGTCGCAGAGCCGGATCAAAACGATTGTGGATGACGTTTCCAAAGGGAACAACGTCAAGGGAACGGACGAACAAAAAGTAGCGGATCTGTTTCGCAGCTACATGGACGAAGCCAAGACCGAGGAATTGAAGGCGACGCCGATTAAGCAAGAATTGAAATCGATCGCGGCGATCACAAGCAAAACGGAAGTGATCGATTGGTTTGCAAAGTTTAACAAGATCGGCGTCGCGTCTCCAATCGCCGCCGGCGTTTCACAAGACAAAGGCGACGCAACACAGCACATCATGTACGTATCGCAGAGCGGTACTTCGTTACCAGATCGCGACTACTATCTGGACGCGGACAAACAAGACGCTCGCGACGCGCTGCTGACTTATATCGAAAAACTCTTCACGTTGACCGATCTGACCGAGCAGCGCAAACGCGGCAAAGCGATTGTCCAGCTGGAAACCTTTCTCGCTCGTGCTCAATGGTCTCGTGTTGAATCTCGCGATGCGGAAAAGACCTACAACAAACTCGACATGGCTGCCCTAGACAAACTTAGCTACGGCGTGATTGACTGGAAAAAGTACTTTGACGCCAATGATGTACCGGTTGCGATCGAGCAAGTGATTGTTCGAACGCCGAGTTTCTTCGAGGAATTGGCGACGATCATTGAAGCGGTCGACTTAGAGGTCTGGAAAGCTTACTTGCAGTTCCGCTACATCGATGCGGCCGCCCCGATGCTATCGAAAGACTTTGTGGACGCGAATTTTGCGTTGTATGACAAAACGCTTTCGGGCATTGAAACGCAACAGCCTCGATGGAAACGTGGTATCGATTTAGTTTCTGGTCGGGCTCTCGGCGAAGTGGTTGGCAAGCTGTACGTACAAAAGCACTTCAAGCCCGAAGCCAAAGCAGAGATGGAGAAACTGGTTGGCAATTTGCTGGTAGCGTTCGACGGCAGCATCGACAACTTGACTTGGATGACTGACACGACCAAAGCCAAAGCGAAAGAAAAGCTATCGAAGATCACTCCGAAAATCGGTTACCCAAACCGCTGGCGAGATTATTCGAAGCTCGAGATCGAAGCGGATGATTTGTTTGGCAACGTGATGCGTTCCAATTTGGTGGAACACGACCGGAACGTTTCAAAGCTTGGACAACCGATCGACCGCGAAGAGTGGGGCATGACGCCGCAAACGGTCAACGCTTATTACAACCCTACCAAAAACGAGATCGTGTTTCCGGCGGCGATTTTGCAACTGCCTTTCTTTGACCTAAAGGCCCCTGCACCGCTCAACTACGGCGGTATCGGAGCGGTGATTGGGCACGAGATTAGCCATGGGTTTGACGATCAAGGTAGCAAGTACGATGGCGATGGAAACTTGAATGATTGGTGGACCGAATCGGATCGCGAAGAATTCAAGAAGCTAACGACGCAGTTGGTGGACCAGTTTGCTGCGTTTGAACCGCTCAAAGGAAAGAACGTGAACGGCAAGTTGACGCTGGGCGAGAACATTGCCGACCTATCCGGTTTGGAGGTTGCTCATCGCGCCATGAAGCTGTCCAAGGATGAGAGCTTGGAAAAAATGGTGGCCGGTTGGAACAGCAATCAGTTGTTTTTTGTCGGCTGGAGTCGAGTGTGGAAGCGGAAGTACAAAGAAGAAGAGATGATCAAGCGTTTGCTTAACGATCCTCATTCGCCGTCTCGCTATCGCGTCAACGGACCGATCACCAACATCGACGCGTTCTATCAAGCGTTCGACATCAAGCCAGGGGATAAGCTTTTCCGCCCGGTCGAAGATCGCATTAAGATTTGGTAATGCGGCTGCATCGATCAGTTTCTGTCGACTCTATCAGGATTTCCAGTGGTTGTCCCGCGGCTGGCGTCGGCCCCCCGCAACTGGCAACGGCATGGCTTTTACCGGCCGAGCACGCGAGGCAGAGCCTAGGAACCTGGTGCTCTGGCCTGTCAAACTATAGGGTTTTAGCTACACTCAGAACGACTCGAGAGAACGTTGGTTTTTTTGGCTTAATGCAAAACGATCTGACAACATCTGGCGTTCAGAGTCGAATCGTTACTTTGAATCACTAACTTTTCAACAAGAGGTGACACAATGACGAAACGTAATGATGCGGATGAATCGAATGACTATTGGTTTCCGGCGAAGCGTTACGGCTGGGGCTGGGGGCTTCCGTCTAACGGAAAAGGATGGCTGGTTTTCTGTTGCTTTCTTTTGGCCTGTTGCTTAGCACCGGTTGTTTCGTCAGGTTCACTCTTGTGGACCTTGGGAATCATTTTCGCGGCAGCAGGTTGCTTAACCGCGATCGCCTACTTTAAAGGTGAGCCGCCGACATGGCGTTGGGGAAATGAGTAGTGCTAGTTGGTCAACTAGCTAGGCAGAAGTTGCTTCGCAGCGGCTGGTTAGTTATCTTCAAAGGTAGCTGTGGTGCCAGTGTTACGCGCCGTTTCAAAAAACTAGGTCGAGCGTTCCGGCTCGGAGATCATGGAGACTGTTCCGTGAAGCGATGAGTATACGATTCTCAAAATTTAAACCCCGCTTTAGTCTCAGGCAGATGTTGATTTCCGCGATCACCGCGTCGACATGCTTCGGTGTCTTGTGGCAGTGCTGGTGGGTTCCGTCAGAGAATCAACGTCAAGCGGTCCAGTTGATCAACTCGCGATGGAATGCCGGAGGAGTTGAGTTTGGCGAATACCGCTACGAGCCAATGGATGATTTCCCGTGGTGGAAACGAACTGCAGCGGATTGGTTTGGCAAGGATGCCGTTGCGAGAGTCACGCTGGCGTTTTCAGAAGGGACGGGAGAAATGATTGACATTTCTTGCTGGAAGCAACTACCAAGTGTTGAACGGGTTGGTTTTGATCGGGCAATCATCGACGATTTGTCGGCCCTTAAAGGCTTTAAGGCACTCAAGGAATTCTACGTCTATCAAGCTGGCGTGTTACCCACGAGTGAAAAACCGGGACTTGAGGTGTTGGGGACGTGCCCGCAGTTGGAGTCTATCAAACTAACGTCCTGTAAATTTCCGATGAACGATGATGTGCTCAATTCGATTTGTGATGCCAGTCAAATTCGTGAGTTTCATTTTGAGCCCCGTGACTGTACTAACTTGTCACCGCTGCGCCGGCTTAGCAAACTTGAGGAGCTCAGTCTGACCATTTGGCCTTCTACAAAGGCAAAGGTGACGAACTTGCAAGCGATTGGGGATTTGTTTCAGTTGAAGCGGCTAACGATTGTCGCCTACCGAGACAAACCTGGTGACTACAGTTTTAGTTTTGTAAAACAACTCAAGCAACTAGAAGAATGTTGGATACAGGCTAACCTCACCCCCGAACAGCGGCAGGAGATCTCTGAGTTGTTACCTAGCGCATGCGAGATTTCTTTCGAATAAGGTTCTCACAGAATTTTGTGGGACAGTCTTTAAAAGGTATCAACGTGGTCGGGCGACTGGTCGTGAGTTGAGTAAGGGCTGGGGTTACTTTTTGGACGAGCGTTTTCGAAGTCGACTTGATCGACTCGTCTGAGTCGACTGCTGCTTTTTCGCTCGGGCTCGCTGAGTGGATTTTTGTTGAACTTTCCGAGCAGCATCGCGCTGTGACTGTTGCTGCCGGGCGCGTTGAGCAGCTTGTTGTCGGGAGCGATCCTGTTGTGTTTTTTGCTGAGTTCTTCGAGCCTTCTCTTGTTGGGCCTTGCGGGATGATTCTTGCTGAGCTCGGCCAGCAGCGTCTTGTTGAACGCGACGGGTGTTGGCTTGTTGAGTGCGTTGCGTCTGCTGAGCTCTTCGAGCCTTTTCCTGTTGAGCCTTACGGGCTGATTCTTGCTGAGCGCGGCGGGCAGCGTCTTCTTGAACGCGGCGGTTGTTGGCTTGTTGCGTTCGTTGTGTCTGCTGAGCGAGACGAATTCGTTCGGATTGAGAAGATTGGCGATTTTGCGTTGTAGCCTGACGTTTTACAAACTGGCTTAAGCGAGAATTGTCTCGACTTTTAGCAATTCGCTGAGCGTTGGCGGTCGCTTGCCGTACCCTATCTTCTTCCTGTCGTTTGCGTTCCTGCTCGCGCTGGCTGTTGGATCGGCTGCTCTGTGTTCGATTGTTGTCGCTAAAGTTTTTGGCCACTCGTTGCGAAGTCTCACGTTCACGACGCTCACGTTGTAGCTTGGCAAGCTGCTCGATCTGGCGGCGATTGTTTCGCTGTTCAGCCTCTGCGGCCTTGCGGTATTGGG
>JALZWN010000269.1 GCA_023300235.1 Mariniblastus sp. | reverse complement strand
CATTTCCTCGCTGGCGCGTCGGGCTACCAGAGCACTCAGTTTTTTAAAACTGAGTGGCCCGGGCTTGTGCGAACGTGGCAGGCTGGAAGTGCCATCACCACGTTTTGATCACGCGGTGGGTTTCCAGTGCCCACATGCTTATCCACTACGACAAAGCGGTGATTGCCATTAAAATCACCGAAGCACTTTTTAACTCAGCCATTTCGTGAATTCAGTGAATCAAAACAACCCCTCCGAAATCGTTCCCGTCGGTCTTGAGAAATCGGACGATCGCCATCTAGTGATTGACTGGAGCGATGGTCATCAGCAGCGGATCCCGTTTCGCATGCTCCGCGACAATTGTCGCTGTGCTCATTGCATCGACAAGCACAAAATGTACAAGCCAGTCGGAGAAGCGGAAACTCTCGAGCCGCAACCGAAGCCTAAGAGCTTAGCGCTGCCGGTGCTGTCCGATGCTGAGGCTAGGCCGATTGATATCGCATCGATGGCGCCTGCAGGGAACTATGGTTACAAAGTCGCGTTTTCAGACGGCCATAGCTCGGGTATTTATTCGTTCGAACTTTTGCGTGCGATCGGTGTGGAGTCGCAGGGGGAGTGAGTTGGTTACAGAGGCAATGTGGTGGCGGTGCTTCCAACTGGGCTTCCTCGCTCGACAGGCTGGAAGCACCGTCGCCACATTTTCTCTAGTAGTAAGGCCGCAACAGCAAGTAGCAAATGGGGCCGGTGATGGCGACGTAGAGCCACATCGGAAACACCCACTTGGCCATCTTGCGGTGCTTGGCGACTTGGCTGGTGAAGCCGTAAACCCATGTTTGCAAAATGAACGGTAAGCTGAAGGCGGCCAATACGATGTGGGAAATTAAAAGAGGGTAGTACACGTAGCAAATCGCTCCAGTGCCGCCAAATTTTGTTTCCTCGGTAGTGAAGTGGTACGCGACGTAGCACAGCAGGAACGATGCAGATGCGATCATCGCCGCCGATATAAAACGACGATGAGCGGCAATGTTTTTGCGCTTGATCATCACTAACGCCGACACCAAGAAAGCAGCCACGCAAGAATTCAAAATCGCGTGCACCATCGGCAAGAAGCTTAGTGACATTCCATCAGGTAACGGAAACTTTGTTCGTCGCATCGCACCGACCAGTAACCAAACAACGATCGTTAACACCCAAACGACAATTCGCAATTGGTTGCCTAGCGGTACGTTAGGGACTAGGTTGGGGGCAATGTCGCGATTCGACGAAGACGGGCTGGTTGGGCTCATGATGGATTGGGTGAGGTTGGTTTTTTGCTCGACCTTGGAAATGCACAGGCGTCTTTCGATTGGCGGTTAAGCTAACTTGACCGCACGGTTGCCATTAACCGTGAAAACGAGCGTCAAATTAACTAGCGACCCGCTCGCTCCTAGGTCTTACTCGCCGGCGATCATGGCCAGAATGCGGTCTTTTACCGCCCCCGGATTCGCGTTGGGATTGATTTTGCGAGCCGCACCGATCAACCGACCCACGGCCTTGTCGTTGCCTTCTTTGATCTGGTTGACGACCTTTTCGTTTTCGTCGATCAATTGTTGGCACAGCGAATCGATCTCGCTGCTGTCAACTTTGACGATCCCCAACTTGTCACTGGCCTCGGCCACTGAAGCTCCCGATTCGACCATCTCCGCCAAAACGTCTTTGGCTCGGGTTTGATCCAGATCGCCGCTGACGACCACTTTAAGTAGCTCGGTCAACTTTTCCGCACCGACCGGGTACTGATCGATCTCGGTTTCGGTCTCGCCCAAATGTCGTAAGACTTCTTGGCTAACCCAGTTGCTGGCGACCTTGCCGCTGCCGCAACCGTCGGCGACGGCTAAGAAGTAATCGACCACTCCGCGGCCTTGGCTTACGATCACATCGGCGTCGTATTGCTTCAGCGAGTAATCGGCTTTCAATCGCTCGCGAATCTGCGGCGGTAGTTCGCCAATCGTTGATTGAATGTCTTCGATTTGTTGTTCGGAGATCGTCACTGCGATCAAGTCAGGGTCCGGGAAGTAACGGTAGTCCGCAGCTTCTTCCTTTTCGCGTTGAGGAACGGTTTCTTGCTTCGCATCGCTCCAGCCAAAGGTTCGCTTGGGCGCGTCGCCGATGGTTTTGCCGTCTTCTTGCCAAGCGTCGAACTGCCGAACGGCTTCGTAGGACAGGGCTCGTTCGGCGTTGCGGAAACTGTTCAGGTTTTTGATTTCAACGATCGGTGTGGCGATCGTTTCACCATCGATGTCGATGTGCAAGTTGATGTTGCCGTCACAGCGAAGGTTGCCGTGTTGCATGTCGCAATCGGAAACGCCAACGTAAGTCAAAATCAATTTCAGCTCGTTCAAAAACGCTTTCGCCTCTTCAGCTGAACGCATGTCAGGTTTGGTGACGATCTCCAGCAGTGGAGTTCCGGTGCGGTTCAAATCGATCTTTGATTTGGCTCGACCAGCATCGTCGTGAACGCTCTTGCCCGCGTCCTCTTCCAAGTGGGCTCGTTCGATATTCACCAGTCGTGGTGGGAAGCTTTCTTTCGCGTCAGTGACGCTAAGTTGACCGGGGCCACAGATCGGTTGGTCGAACTGGCTGATCTGGTAGCCTTTGGGAAGGTCGGGGTAGAAATAGTTTTTGCGATCCCACTTGGTGTACCGAGCGATCTGGCAGTTCAATGCCAGTCCGGTGCGGATCGACAGCTCGAGTGCTCGTTGATTGATGACCGGCAGTGAACCGGGTTGGCCGGTGCATACGGGGCAGGTTTGGGTGTTCGGGTCGGCGCCGTGGTCGGTGCTGCAACCGCAGAATAGTTTTGACTGGGTATCCAGCTGGACGTGGACTTCCAAGCCAATGATGACCGTGACGTCCTCGAATTTGATCGCTTCGCGTTGACTTTCAGAAATCATGCCGACACCTCCTGGTCCATTGACGGTCGTTGTTTATGCCATTGGGTTGCTTGTTGGTATTGATGGGCGGCTTTTAACAGCGTCGCTTCATCGAACGAACGCCCTTGGAGGTGCAGCCCGATCGGTAAGCCCTCGGACATGCCGCAAGGCAGGGAGATCGCGGGGATGCCTGCTAGGTTTGCCGAAACGGTGTAGATGTCGGCGAGGTACATCGCCATCGGGTCGGCGGTGTGCTGGCCGAGTTTGAAAGCGGTGGTCGGCGTGGTTGGGCCGAGGATCACGTCGACCTTTTGAAAGGCTTGATCGAAATCGTGTTTGATCATCCGGCGAACTTTTGACGCTTGTAGGTAATAAGCGTCGTAGTAACCGGAGCTTAACGCGTAGGTTCCTAGTACGATTCGGCGTTTGACTTCTGCACCAAATCCTTCGCCGCGGGTATTCATGTACATTTGGTCCAGCGAATCCGCTTCGGCACGATGCGTGTAGCGAACACCGTCGTAACGCGACAAGTTACTGGACGCTTCACAGGGTGCGATCACGTAATACGTGGCGACTGCCGAAGCGGTGTGCGGCAAGTCGATCTCGACGATTTCCGCGCCGAGTTCTTCGTAGACTTTGATCGCGTCTCGGACGGCGGTTTCGACGGCTGGATCGATTCCGTCGGCGAAGAATTGTGGGTAGACGCCGATCTTGAGTCCAGCCAAGGAGTCGCTAATGCCTTGGGTGAAGTCCGGCACGTCTTCTTTGGCAGAAGTCGAATCGTTTACGTCGTGTCCGGAGATATAGTTCATCGCTAGGGCGCAGTCTTCGGCGGTCCAAGCCATCGGTCCGATTTGATCAAGGCTACTGGCAAAGGCGATCAATCCAAAGCGGCTGACTCGACCGTAAGTCGGTTTCAATCCGGTGATGCCACAGAACGACGCGGGCTGGCGAATCGAACCGCCGGTGTCGCTGCCGAGTGCGATCGGGGCCAAGCCGGCGGCGACGGCGGTCGCGGATCCGCCGCTAGAACCGCCAGGCACGTGGCCGGTGTTGAATGGGTTGAGCGACGGGCCGAAGTACGAGTTCTCGGTCGAGCTGCCCATCGCGAACTCGTCCATGTTCGTTTTACCGACGTTGATCGCAGCGGCTTGGTTTAGTTGAGCGACGCAAGTGGCGTCGTAGCTCGGGACGAAGCGTTCGAGCATCCGCGAGGATGCGGTGGTTTCCACGCCGGCGGCACAGATGCCGTCTTTGATCGCGACGGGTAGTCCGGCCAGCGGTCCTTTGATTTCACCGGCGTCGATCGCGGCGGCGCGGGTGCGAGCCAGTTCCGCGGATTTGGCGAGTGAGCCGCTGCCGTTTTCGCCGACGTCAACGAACGCGTTGAGTGATTGATGGGCTTGGATGCGTTTGAGGAAGAACTCGTTGCAGTCCACCGCAGAGAGGTCGCCGGACTTGAGCTGGTCCAGCAGTTGAGTCGCGGACAGGTTGGTTAGATCCATGGCTTTTGCTTGATTTGAAATTTCAAATGATTCGTCTGGAGAGCGAATATAGAGGCCGCTTACTTAAAGACCGGCGGCACTTGGTAGAACTCGCCGTTTGAATCGGGAGCGTTTTTGAGGATTTGTTCGCGGTCAGTGCTGGGTTTGTTTTCGTCGGCACGGATGGCGTTGACCGATTCGATCGCACCAAAGAACGGTTTGACATCCGCCGGAAGCTCGACGGCTTGCAGCTGTTGGACGTACCCTAAAATCTGATTCAATTGACCGGCGGATTCAGCTAATGAATCTTCGCTGATGGCGATACGAGCGAGCTTTGCGACTTGCTGGACTTGTTGGGGTTCGACGGGATTGCTCATAGGTTTTCCATAAAAAAAGCAATGGTTACGATCGATGTATCGTGAACCATTGCTCAGAAATTGTAAACGTGTCACCGGTTGCCGTCGATAAATGGCGACGGATTTTGGGATCAAGGCCTGCGCCCGAGAAGGTAATTCAGGGGCTAAGCCACAAACCTAAGATGGCAACTTGAACGGCTTTTGCTTGACCGCTTTGCGAACAGCACCGCTGCGGATGCACTGAGTGCAAACACGCATTGATTTGGCTCCACCGCCGTCTAGGGCGACGCGGATTTTCTGCAAGTTCGGGCGGAACTGACGACGAGTTTTACCCGTAATCTTTGTACCAACACCGCCGAGGTACTTTGCTTTACCGCGAGTTTCAATTGAGTTGCCCATTGAAGGGCCTTTTCCGCATACATCACAAACGCGAGCCATCGTTCTGTCCGTTTTTTTATAGGTCTATATATTGTTCGGTTCGGCTGGCTTGCCGAATTGCAAAGCTGCCTGTTTTTTCTATTTTGCGAGCAGCAGAGTATACCCGTTGGTAAATATCTATCAACGGCGAAAAACGTTGGCTTTGAGCAGTTTTTTCGACGCTTTCGGGGCGTTTTTGGCAAACTTCGTCCGCTGACGGGGGGCCAGCCAAGGGCTTGAGCGAATTAGATGCTGATTCAAGGAGCAAAAGGCCGCTTTCCGCCCGTTGGGCCATTGTGCGGCTTTTGGCCCGTTGGGCGGTTGTATTACTAACCGCCCGTTCGGCCGTTGTAGATCGGCTGGCCGGTGTCATGAAAGCGGTGGAACACTTTTAGAGCTTCGTCGTGCAGCACGTCTTCGACGACTTCGATGCCTCGGTTGCGGAGTTCTTGCTGCCACTGGGGGTGGATCGGTCCTTCGTCGAAGCCCGTGATTTTTTCGACTTGTTGGCCGCTGGCACCGACCACGACGCTGCGGACTCCTGACCACGGGATCGATCCAAAGCACATCGCACAGGGCCGAGCGTTAACGACGAGTTGGTGTTCGGGCATGTCGGGGCCGCCGAGGTCAAACGTTTTTAGGATTTGCTGAGCCAGTGTGATGGTGACGATTTCCGCGTGGGCGGATGACATGCTGGACGGGACGACTCGGTTGACGCCGATGATCACGCATTTGCCGGTTTGAATTTCAAAGACGCCGGCGGCAAACGGTCCGCCAGTGTCGTTGGCCAGGTTGAGCTCGGCAAACCGAATCACTGCCGCCATCCGGTCTTCGAGGGTTGTGAAGTGGTCAGGCAGTTTTTGGTTTTCGGCGATCGCCCAGTCGGGCAGGGTGACTTCGAATTTCATGGTTGCGAGCTGGAAGAATGGGATAGAGTCGAGAAATGAATTTTATTGCGGTTTGCTATTACCGTTTGCTCATCGATGTGCATTTGTGAAATCAAGCGACGGCAGAGATGATCTCTTAGATTCTTGGTTTGTCGACATCGCCTCGGATGATGCGGAGGATGTCCGCGAATCCGTTGGTGCGCCGAAAGAAGATTGCATAGCTAGTCTGGTAGGTTGACCGGATACCCTTGCCTAATTCGGAGCGATCGTCCCCAAGCTCAGGATGCTGTGACGCATTGCGGCATTTCTCGCGAAGCTGAGAAACCCATTGCCGGGCTGCATTGGGTTTGTCTTTGGCAATGAATCGAGCGATTGGCTTTAAATCGTCTTTCGCTTGGAAGGAATATTGAAGCTTGGGCATTTCATTTGCTTGGCTGAGCGGACTCGACTTTGTCAATCTCCGCATTTACTTCGGCGAACACCGTGTCTTCGTCGAAGTGTTGGCCGTTGTCTATCTGGTCAATTCCTGCTTGAACATTAGCTTTCAATTGCTCCTGGTCCATTAGCACTCGGGTGCCTTTG
>JALZWN010000268.1 GCA_023300235.1 Mariniblastus sp. | reverse complement strand
TGGAACGATTTTACAGGTTCTATTTTCTATTAAGCTTTTGGTGCTGTGGGGGAATTTATAACCACCGATGAACACTGGTAGACACGGATGTGCGTTTGGAAATTCGTGTTTGTCGGTGTCCATTCGGTGGTTGGTTTTCTTATTGGCACATCGGGGATTTACGTTCTTTTGAGACACGCAATCGTTTTAATTTGGCCAGCCTTCTGATTGCCTTAGGCTCCAGGTGTTGTGTCACTTCAGGACTCGAAGCCTCGTTACTCGTCGGCCTGTTTCTTATCCGGTAGCGCTCCAAAGATTTCGTCGATCGATTCTCCTTCGGGCAACGCAGGTTTTGCGTGGCGTTCGGCTTGGTTGCGTTCGATTTCTTCGACTACGCGAACGGGAGCGGCGGTGGGCTGGTAGCGCAGGTCGCGAATGGCCAATAGGCTTGCCAAGATCGTTGTTGGAATGGCGATCGTTAAAAAGGGTAAGAAATACGGCAGGTCACCAAGAAGGTTACCGCCTCCGTTGAAAACGTCATTGCCAATCGAGCCGATGGCGATGTACCAATTGAAACAACCTGAAAAGCTTGGATTGTTTGAATAGTAATAGCTGTTTCCATAAGGTTTTTCAAAGTTGACCCAGAGCGAGTAGGCTACCAGCGAAATGGTTGTAACGATCAAAAATCCTGACAGCAAACCGATGAATGGTCCCAGTGCTCCAGTACTTTGCAGGCGAGTGTACTTTCTTAAAAAGCTCATCCATAGATAAACGATCGAGAGGTAGAACAGCGGGTAAATGGAGGTGACGGCGGACACGAGCACCAATGTTGATAGGCTCACTTGGGCTGGTCCGCCATAGAAATTACGAGTTGGCAAAATGGGGAACCAGTCACTACAAATTCCAATCGTCAGGGACGCTAAGATCGAAGCCAGCAAGCAACCGATGGCGAACAGATATCCGCGTCCGGGGCCGGGCATCAACAAGGAAAAGAACGAGCGTCCGAGCCAAGTTTTTGGCAAACTTCGTTGTACGCGATCTGAAAGACCAGGCTTTTCGCTGACTAGCATACAGCCCACGACTAGCCAAAAGTGCCCTGCGAAAAGAGACATTCCGAACAAGGGTTCAGGCCGCCGAATCAAGGCTGCGATCATCACGAGCATGGCCAAAAATAGCGTCAGTTGGATCAGTAAGGCGATGCGAATGGGCGTTGATCGATTGTCCGAGTCAAAGCTGATCTGAGCTGCCGCGGCGGTTAGCATGACTAGTGCGACCGAACCCAAAAATGCAGTGAATCCGTAAGTTGTGACCTGCCCTTCGTCGCTTGCGATATCATTGGCGTTGAACCCGTAGCCGTCGACGATTTCGTTCAATAGAGTCCACCAGCCGAGGTATAAAAGTCCAAGACCGAGGACAAAGAACACTGAGATCCCCATGCCCAGCGCATAAGAGCGGCTTGCTCCGGCCAGCAGCAGGCCGAGGATCGTGAGGAAAATCGATCCCCCCACGGCGATCAAAAGCGTGATGCCGATCAGCGGGTATGAGATGCCCTCCAGCATGTAAGTCAACGCGATGCAAGGAGCGATCACCGACAAGTAGATCACCATTTGCAGCATCGCGGTGCTGAGCTTCCCCAAAACGATTTGGTAGGGCTTCATTGTGGTGATGGAGATCAACTGGATCGTGCCGTCTTCGTATTCTCGTGCCAGCGATCGAAACGCTGAAAACGGAACGATGATGCATAGCGGAACGCCTAGGATAACGCAGTAACCATAGAACAGGTTTTTACTCACGTCCTCCCAGTTGGTTTGGCTGAAGTTGTTTGAGTCGCCAAAAAACATCAGTCCGGTCCAAATCGCAACCGTCAGAATCACGATCGTGTAAGTGACAAAAAACTGATAGCTCTTCAGGGCTTGTCGAGCTTCTTTGACCATGATCGAACTAAAAAAATCTGAAATCCAATCGCGGAAGCGGTGCCCGATACTACTTGGGGTAGCGGTCAACGATGAACCAGGGATCTGGACGAGTTCAACGTCGGCGGGCTTTTTGGGGGACAGTTCACTCATTGCACACGTCCTTTGGTTACTGACAGGAACGCATCCTCAAGCGACTTGCGTTGGCTGGCGAATTCTACGATTCGGCATTCGTTGTCGATCAAAGCCTTGAGGAGTCCTGCTTGTTGTTCTTGGTCGCCGGCGAATTGGAATTTGATTTCGCGTCCAACCACGCGGATCTCAGAGACCCATTCGTTTTGCTGGAGCATGGTTGCGACGCGCGGGTCGGCGTCGAGCAGTTGCAATTGGATCCGCGATTTTGTTTGTTCGACTTCACCGTTGTCATCGACTGACTTGCGGTTGAGGATTTCGTCGACGGTGCCCACGGCGAGTAGTTGGCCTTGTTCGATGATCCCAACGCGGTCGACCATTTCGGCCAGTTCGGTCAAAATATGGCTGCTGACCAGCAGTGTTTTTCCGTCGGCTGCCAACGCCGTGATCATTTCTCGCAGTTCGATTCGGGCTCGCGGGTCCAGGCCTGCGGCGGGTTCGTCCAAGATCAAAACGCTCGGGTCGTGGATCAAAGTGCGGCCAAGGCAGAGGCGTTGTTTCATACCTTTGGAAAGGCCTTTGATGGGTTTGTTGGCCATCCCATCCAGTTGCGTGAAGCTCATGACTCGTTTGAGTGCGTTGCGTCGATCGTTTGCTTTGAGACCGTAGGATCGAGCAAAGAAATCGAGGTACTCTTCGCAGTTAACAAACGAGTAAGTGCCGAATCCATCGGGCATCCAGCCGAGTCGTTTGCGAACTCGATCGGGGTCGTCCACGACGGAAAATCCATCGACCCATGCGTGGCCAGCAGTGGGAGTGTCCAGCGTGGAAAGGATTCGCATGCTGGTGGTTTTGCCCGCGCCGTTGGGGCCGATGAAGCCGAACACTTCTCCTCGCCGTACTGAAAACGACAATCGATCGACAGCTCTGGTCGAACCAAACACTCGCGAAACGTTGTCCAAACGAATGGTGACGTCCGCTTGGGAAGTATCGGCTGAGTCGGAGGTTTGGGGATTAGTTATGTTTACCATGAACCACGTTCAGTTGAAGTTTGTAGTTGAAAGGTTCGGTCAACGATTCGGTCGCTGGGTTGGAGTCGATGATGGCGAAGAATTCACGGTGGACCGTGCGATTGATTGATATTCTGGAGGCTGCAGAGTTGATTCGCGAACCGCTGGAGTTGAAGAATGCTGATCCGCCTCCACTTCGTTTGAGGCTAATGGTGTCGCGAAGTTCTTTGCGGCATTCGGCTGGAGTTGTTTTAATGCCTAACGCGGTTTGTTTGTGGGCAACGTCTTTGACGAGGTAGAGTTTGCCTTTGAATTCAAACGCGGCTTTCTGGATTCGGCTGCCAAGCAAGTTGGTGACTTCAGGCGTGCCCGGTTTTTTAGCTGAATCGGTCACGCGGAAACGTTGTTGAGTTTGGTGGGGTTTGGCGGTGAAGACTTCGTGGATTTTGCGAGGTTGAATCCGCGGGCTCGACAATCGATTTTCGTCGGGCAGTTGGCGGATACGATATCCCGAATCTCGATCGGTTGTGGTTTGGATGAGTGTGTCGGTGTCGTAAGCGTAGAAAGGCGGTTGGCTGCCACAGTAGTAGGCCGACGATGCTCGGGTGAACGCGACTCCTTCACGCGAATCGAGTACGGAGATTGTTTCGGTGCGACCGAGTTGTTTGTTGAAGTCAGCGACGATGGCATAGCCGAGAATGCTGCTGCAGGTGAGGAAAGAAAAGATAGGGACGAGGAAGAACAAAAATCGGCGGTCGTTGTTGAGTGTCACGACCACCAAAATCACGGGGCCGATTAGAAACAAAAACAACGCTGTGAAGACACCGAACAATGCAATCGGAGGTTTGCCAACGCCCGGGATCGCAGCATACCGGGCGTTGCGATTCATGTTGGCGTACTTGTTTGCAATTGCGTCTGGATAAGGGAAGCGTGACTCGGACAGGTTGGGGAGTTTTTCGGGGGCGACCATCACGACGACTCGACCGTTTAAGTAGGTGCTGGATGCCATGATGGATTTGGCCGTTAGTTCACTTGATTTTGAGAGGTCGGTGTTCCAGTATTTCGATGGGGCAGACCGGTAGTTCGCATTCGAGCGGTTGAGCGTCGACCAGCGTCGAGTTGATTTTGCTTGTTCGGAGCTTGTTTGTTCTTTTCCCCGTAGCAACGGAAAAACCGAATCTGCGTGCTTCAAGCTATTGCCGGGATTGAAGATAAACAAATACCCACCCGCGGCTACCCATTGTTTTAGGAGTTTACGATAGGCGGGAACCTGAACCAGCGATTTGAATTCGTCATTTGAAATCAGGATGCGGCCGACAGAGGAAAGCCCGACCCAAGTCTGCGGTAGTTCGCTGGGTTGCAAGGCATGCCAATCCTCGCGGTTTAAGACGCGGGTTAGCTTGGTGCCAAAGATCTTTTTGAGGCCAGGGATTTGCTTGCTGCCTTCGAAGGCCTCATTGAATTGTCCGATAGAATTCCGCGACATGCCCATTCGGTTATATGCTTGGGATAGTGACACCGTGTGAGTTTGGGCGCATGGTTCCTTGGGGGTGTTGCTGCTGATGAGCAGCCATCCGCGGGAGCGGTTGGCCTGGCCGATTGGGATCGACTCATGATACAAGTCGTCGCCAACGCCTCGGCTATGCGTTTTGCTTTGTTCGACCAATAGCATGCAGTCGTTGGATGAGTCGCATGAAAAAATCAATTCGACTTCGGCTGAAGTTTGGCCGGCGGGGATGGTTAGTTCCATTCCGGTGGACCAGGCCTCGGTGGAGTCAGGGTTCCAGTTGTTGTGGACCATGGCGTGGAAATGTTGGTCCTTGGCCAGCGGGACCGCTGGAACGCGAGTGATTTGCACTCGCACCGGAGCGTGATTGCCACTGCCGTTGGGTAGTAGTTCCTGGTGTTTGATTTTGTAGCTGCGTCTGGTGGGTGCAGTTTGTGCAAGTAGGGATTGGGGGCAGCAGCAAGCGACCAGCAGCAGGATTGCCAACGCGAATAAACATTGTTTGTTCACTCTGCTTCTCCTGTAGAAACGTCTGGCCCGGCCGGGCCTGTGTATCGCGAATCGCCGAGTTGACTTTGGGTGGTGTGTGGAGTCGCTGAAAAGTCAGCTCTGGCTGGCGTGTGGATCGGCGGGTTGAACATATGACAGACTAGATAGCTGATCCAGTAAACCGCAGCCAGCACGACGAACGTGATGGTCATGAACAGCGGCGCGATCAGTACGCCAAAGGCGACGACGTTGCCTCGATAGGCTGCGGTCATTGCCATTGCTACAAAGCCAAACGCCAGCGTGGCCCAAAGCATTTGCTGAATCGTGAATTTACCGGTCATGAGGTGTGTTGCTCAGCTAGAAGTGGACGTTGGGTTCTGGGGATGAATCAAGTCAACGGACGGTTACTCAAATTCCTTTTTTACTTGTGGTTGGCTGAGAACGACGATGGACCAAATCCCAACCGGTAGTCCGAGAATGCAGCAGCAAGTGCCGATGTTGATCATGGCAAGGATCGATGCGGTCAGCGAGTAGCCCCACATTTTGAAGCGGACCATTTGAATGGCGCCGGCCATGATAACGATGTTCAAAAGCAAAAACGCCGAATGAATGGCCGCGGCTACTGGGCCAGTTTGGTTCTGTTGCATTTGCTGGACAAACGGAGGGGCACTGGGGTTGATGGGCGGCGCTTCCATGGTCAGCGCCGCAAAGATGTTGAAGCCTGATGCGCAAATGCCAAGAACGGAGACCACGATCAACGCGATCGCCGGCGCGATCACCATCTGGGTCGGTTTTTGGGGAGGGAAAGAAGAGTTTTGTGGCTGGTTGTACTGCGGCGAGTTGTAAGGATTACTCATGTAAGAGTTGAACTAAGTAAGGTGAGCATTGGAAAAAAAACGGACGGCAGTCGAGTCGAATGCTGCGTTAAACTTGAGCCGCAAACTTGCCTTGGAGGCCGGATTTCTTGAGTGATTTTTTGTAGAGTTTTTTGAGTTTCTTTTGATCAAGCAGCTCTGGGATGCGTTCGAACAGAACGTCTAAGCAGCCGACCAGTTTGGCGTGGTCTTTTTCAATTTCGTACAAACCCAAGAGCTCCATGTGCGGCGAGTTGTCTTCGGGGTGGAACTGCAGATAGCGGGTGAATGCGGCTTCGGCGGCGGGCACGTCGCGACGGAGCACTTCGACCAAGCCGAGCTGAAACAGTGCCGGTCCCTCGTTGGGGCGAGCTTCGGTGGCGGCTTGGAATGCCAAACGGGCTTGGTCTAGGTCGCCTTGAATTTCGAACCAGCGGCCCATCACCAGATGCCGTTCGTAGACAAGATTGTTGGCATCTAAAACGTTGGTGATCGATGTGATGTCTTCGATTTCGTTCAGGCAATACAGATCGTCTAGGATGCCCGTGATCAGCAAGCCGATGTTGGCGGGCGGTTGGCCCGGTTCGATTTCGAGTTCCGTTTTGCCTTCTGAAATCGCTACGATCCAAGACTTGAACTGATCCGAAATCGTATCGACCATCGGCTCAAGTTGATGGGTGGGGATGTGAGCGCCCATTTTGCATGATTTGCATTCTCGCAAAACTTGTGCGGTGGAGCCAAGCGGGATTAATGGAATCCAGTAGATGTGCCCAAACTTTCGAGCTCGATAGCTAACGCGTTTGCCGTAGCGGCCACAGTGTTCGCATTCTCCAAAAGATCGGACGAGGTTTTTTTTGAAGTACATTCGCGAGCCGTAGATGATCATTTAGATTCCTGCTATTTTTTTGAAAGTAGTTTCGTCGCCGACGATAAGGGGCGACTCGTTGGCCAGGCGTTGGTCGAGTGTTGATGGCAACGCAACGGTTATCCAGTCTAACGGAATGGACGGCGGCTTCAAGCTTTTAGTCATCTATCTGGTGTGTAGTTAGTGGATTGTCGTGTGCAACCGAGCGACTGGGGGCTTGTAGGTAAAGCTGCCGGCGAACGAGAGGTCTTGGCGTGGTTTGGCCAGAGATGTCGGATTCCGCGTTGAACATCGTTTGGGCAACGAGTAGTCTTAGGGGGATTGCCACGTGGAAATAGTTTCGCTGGCGTGGTGTCATGAGATCCGTTTGCATCGAGTTAGCATGAAGTATGCGTATCAAGTTTTGTCGGTAGTGTTGTGCCTGTTTGTGTTGTTGGCGGCCAATATCTCTCTTAATAGCGGCGACTCATTGCTTGCCAAAATCGGCAATGGGTTGGCGTTTTCGGAAGTTTCCAATTTGGCTTTATTCGCCATGGTGGGGCTGTTATTGGTTTTTTTAGACCGCCCGATCATCAAACGTTGGAAAGATTCGCTGCCGTTGAAGGTCGTCAATTGGGGAATGATGGCGGCCACGGTGGGCGTGTTTGGTTATATCTTCTTTCAGTCAGACCGAAAGTTTGCTGCGTTTTTCGTAGACGGTGTTCTGCTGGGCGATCGTGCCGGAAATGAAACAACGCTTGATTTCGTGCTCGCAGGGGTCGGAATCGGTTTGGTGTTGGAGGGCACGCGTCGGGTGATCGGCTGGACGTTGCCGATTCTGTGCGTGCTGTTTTCGGCTTATGCGATGTTTGGACAAAGTATGCCCGATTGGTGCTTCCCTCATGTTGGCAATTCTTGGGAGCAGATCGTACAAAAGACTTTTTTGCAGCAGGGCGGCGTATTTGGGATCGCGCTGCGAGTGATGTTCTTTTATGTGTTCCTGTTCGTGCTGTTTGGAACGCTGCTGGAGCAAACGGGTGCGACTAGGTACGTGATTAACTTTGCCAAGCGATTGTTTGGTAACAGTACAGGCGGCCCGGCCAAAATTGCGGTGTTGAGCAGTGGGCTGATGGGGTCGCTGTCGGGCAGTGCGGTGGCCAATACTGCGGCGACGGGGACGTTTACGATTCCGCTAATGAAGTCGGCGGGGTTCGACGCGGATACCGCCGGTGGTGTTGAAGCGGCGGCGAGTTCTGGAGGTGCGTTGGCGCCGCCGGTGATGGGCGCGGGGGCGTACATGATGTTGGAGATGATCCAGCCATCGGTTACTTACTCGCAGATTATGCAAGCGGCGTTGATCCCGGCGGTGTTGTATTACTTCGCGTTGATGTTGACGGTTCACTTTCATGCCAAACGAATTGAGCGCGAGTTGAAGGCTGGCGGAGAAGAAGCTGGCGAGGCAAAAGCGAAGTCGTTGAAAGCGAAGTCGTTAAACGCTAGTGAGCAAGTTGGCGATGCGGCGGAAGCAAATCACGAGGCTCAGTTTAGTGATGTCTCGGTCTATCAAGGCATCTTGTTCTTTGGTTCGTTCGTGGTTTTGATCGCGGCGTTGTTGCAAGGGTTCACGCCTTTCCGAGCGGTTAGTATTAGTTTGGCGGTGATGTTGGTGGCAAGTTTTCTGCACGGGAGTACTCGGCTGAATCCAACGAAGTTATTGGCGGCTTGTACGGGGGCGGCCAAGGGCGGGATGGCGTTGGTGGTCGCGGCGGCTTGTGTGGGGATCATTTTGGGCGTGGTTTCGATTACGCCGTTGAGTTCGGCGTTGCCGATGAAGATTCAATCATATGCAGGGGAGAGTGCGATTGTCGCGCTGTTGATGTTGATGTTTTCGACGATCATTCTGGGGATGGGATTGCCGTCGGCGGTTTGTTATTTGTTGATGGCCAACTTGATTGGTGGGGTGCTGGGTGCGTTGGGAACGCCGCCGCTGGCAGCTCACTTGTTTATTTTTTACTTCGGGATGATGTCGATGGTGACGCCGCCGGTGGCATTGGCGGCTTATGCAGCGGCGGCGATATCGGGCGGGAATGTGTTGAGGACGGCGTTCGAGGCGTTTCGGTTTTCGTTGGTCGGGTTCGCGCTGCCGTTCGCGTTTGTGTTTAAGCCAGCATTGCTGATGTTGACCGTTGATAATCACCCGGCGGGTTGGTTGGCGATCGCTGCGACGGTGGCTTGTACGGTGGTGGCGACGACGGGGATGGCCGTTGCCGTGGCGGGCTATTTTGTTCGCAGGGTTGGTTTCTTGCAGCGGGGTGTTTTGTTGGGGTTGAGCTTGCTGGTGTTTTTTACTCGCAACATGGGAACGCAGTGGTGGGTGCAAATCGGGGCGGTTGGTTTGTTGGCAGCTTGGTTGCTGTTTGAGATGTGGCGAGGGAGTGGCAGCGCGGAGCAAGAGGCTGGAATTGCGTCGGCTTAGTAATGTTTGGTTGTTTGCTGGGGTGTTGAGCGACGCATTTGTTGTTTTGTCGCGAAGTATTTGGGAAGTACGGATAGGTACTAAGCGGCATCAGCAAGCCGTGAAATTTTAGGTTTCTACTGCGCATAAAAAAACTCGCCCAAGCAAAATGCTTCGGCGAGTAATGTTTTTATGTCAACAGAATTGATTTCTCGGTTCGTCTAATTTTGAGCCAAGTTGTGTGAACTTAGCGTCTGAGAAATCATTCGGATTGGACTTAGTTTGTTGCAGAACCGTCTGATTTGGCTGCGCTGCCTGCGCCTCCATCAGTTTCGGTGTCAGCTTCAGTGTCAGTTGGTTTGGGGCTCGCGCTCACGGCGGAGGAACTGGAACTTCAGCTGTTACACGGAGGCTTGTTAGCGGGATCGGTAGTGCTGGTAGCCGACGGCGCGGTTGGCTCGCTGCACCCGATGGCGCCGACGATCATGGCCAGCGCTAGGCAAGAAAATAGGTTACGCATTTTGGTTTCTCCTAATGCAAGAAATACCGACAGCAGGACTAGCTGTAATGCCAGCGGCAAGAAAATTGAGCTATTAGTATAGGCGAATCAACCACGCTTTACGCTTGAATATGTGTTATCCCCAGTGTTTTTTGGGTTTAGTGGCTTGTGAGGTGAACGATTTTACGGGTCTTCGGCTCGGCTTGGTAAAGCTGGGGCTCTGGTGAGGTAAGGTTGCGGTTTAGTCTTGTTTTGAGGCATTGGGGTCGTTGAATTGGGGCTGCGGGGCGGTTTTGGTCGGCCAGATTTGGCTCGCGCTAGAAAATGAGGCAAAAGTTGCCAAAAACGCCCGCAAAAGCTCGATGCGTCGAGCCTAAGGTTCCGATCAGAATTGTCATTGCAAAAACGGGATCGATCAGTAAACTATCGGTTTCAAATTTCGGAAATCCGGCGGCAGAATGGCCGGAACAAGTATTGTACAAAGACATTTTTGTAGGAAATCGTTCCGACAACGTTTGTTTGTCGAACCAGCTGATTATGGCCATCACTAAAGAAAAAAAAGAAGATCTAGTCAAAGAATTTCAGCGCGAAGCTGGAGACTCTGGGTCGCCTGACGTTCAAATTGCAATCCTGACTACCCGTATCCAAAATCTTACTGCTCACATGCAGAAGAACAAAAAAGACTATTCGACTCGTCGAGGTCTGTTGGGAATGGTTTCGCGTCGTCGCCGGTTGTTGGATTACGTCCGCAAGCATGATGCAGATCGCTATCTTGATTTGCTTGAGCGATTGAATATTCGTAAGTAGTTTCATGCGTTGCTTTTATAGGCAACGCATTTTTTGTTGGATTTTGTTGTCTTGGCGAACTTGCCGTTCGTGTTGTTTGTTGTTGTTTTAGTCTGATTCAGTAGTATTTGTAAGTTGCGGTTGATCCGCCAGCTGTTTGTTTTGTTGCGGCCCAAGAATGGGGCCGGCTTTCATATTAGGAAGCTTTCTGCCTAAGGGATTTAGGCGACCTCGCTGCATTGCAACTGGGAATTTGGGTTTGAAGGTCCGTTTGGCAGACGCCGGGGGTCTTTGAGTGCAATTGTAAACTCAAAACGTTTTTTTGTTTGAAGGCGTTTTTGGCGAAGTGGTTCAGTTGGCTGGTTCGTCTTTAGCATCGTTTGCCAAGGCAATTCCTTGACGCATTTTTTGTTTGACGCTTCGGTTGCGAATTGATTCGCGACCCTCAGGGATCGGGTTCCTTGAATCTGGTTTTTGAAAATGAATTTTTGAATGGGTAGCACTCGATGATCGATGGCTGCCATCTGTTACGCACAATAGTTTTGTAAGATTTTTTTGCAGGAAAAGTAAACGTGAAAGTACGAGTAGAGAAGAAAATTGGCGATAGCGTTCTGTCGTTTGAAACTGGCCATTGGGCCAAGCAAGCCGCTGCTGCGGTTTTAGTTCAGTACAACGACACCGTTGTAATCTCAACCGCTGCCACTGGTTCGCCTCGACCGGGCATCGATTTCTTCCCATTGATGTGTGATTACCGCGAGCGAACTTGTGCTGCGGGTAAATTCCCAGGTGGTTTCATTAAGCGTGAAGGTCGCCCGACCACGAAAGAAACATTGAGCGCTCGATTGATCGACCGCCCGATTCGCCCGATGTTTGCTGAAGGCTTCAAAGACGAAGTCCAATGCCAGAACTTTGTACTTTCAAGTGACAAGCAGACCGACGGCGACGTATTGGCCATGAATGGTTCAGCCGTGGCTTGCTTTATCTCGCCAATGCCATTCGAAGAACCCGTTGCGTCTTGCCGCGTGGCTCGCGTTGATGGTGAATTCGTTGCCTTTCCAACTCATGAGCAGTTGGAAGACAGTGACATGGACATCATCATTTCTTCGACCGAAGAAGCGATCACGATGATCGAAGGTTTCGGTCGCGAAGTTCCTGAGTTGGAAATGCTGGACGCACTTGAGTTCGGTTTTGGCATCTGTAAAGAAGTCATCGGGCTGATGCGTGAGTTGTACACAAAAGCAAACGTCGAAAAAGCTCCTTACGAAGCTCCTGCTGACAACGGTTTGCTAGAGAAGTTGGTCAAGAAGTACTACGACGAGTACTCCAAGGCGACTGCGATCGGTGGCAAGCACGATCGTGGTGCGGCCAAGAACGAATTGAAAGATCGAATCATCGCCGAGATGATTCCAGATCCAGATGCTGATAACGCCTACTGTAAAGGCGACATGAAAACTGCGATTCACGATTTGGAAGAAAAGTGCATTCGCGATTCAATCCTCAAAGGCGTTCGCGCTGATGGTCGCGATGGCAAGACATTGCGTGGGATTGAATGCGAAGTCAACATGTTGCCTCGCGTTCACGGTTCGGCAATGTTCCAGCGTGGCGAAACCCAGGCTTTGATCACTGTTACTTTGGGTACCGGTCGTGACGAGCAACGAGTGGACGGTTTGCTGGACGAATACAGCAAGAAGTTCATGTTGGATTACAACTTCCCAAGCTTCAGCGTTGGTGAGTGTCGTCCGATTCGTGGTCCTGGTCGTCGTGAGATCGGTCACGGTGCGTTGGCTGAGCGTTCGATCAAGCCAGTGTTGCCGGGGCCAGATGAATTCCCGTACACAATTCGTATCGTTTCGGACATTCTGGAATCAAACGGTTCGTCTTCAATGGCGACCGTTTGTGGTACGACGCTTGGTTTGATGGCCGCTGGTGTAAAAATCAAAAACCCAGTCGCTGGTATTTCTATTGGTATGGTCAAAGAAGGCGACGACTACCAGTTGTTGACCGACATTTTGGGCAGTGAAGATCACTTCGGTGATATGGACTTTAAAGTCGCTGGTTCACAAAACGGCATCACGGGTATCCAGTTGGACCTGAAGATTCGTGGTGTCAGCCTTGAGATTCTTAAAGAGGCGCTGGCTCAATCACGTGGTGCTCGTATCGAGATCCTCCGTACGATGCTCAAGACATTGCCGCGTCCAGAAGCAAACTTGTCAGAGAACGCTCCTCGCTTGTTGGTCACCAACATCAATCCAGAAAAGATTGGTATGTTGATCGGCCCGGGTGGCAAGAACATTCGTGCGATCCAAGAAGAAACCAACACGGTTGTGGAAGTTTCTGAAGACGGTCGCGTGACCATCGCAGGTGCGGATGGCAAATTGGCTGAAGCGGCGTTGAAGAAAGTTGAAGCTTGTACTGCAACGGTTCAGGTTGGCAAAATCTACGATGGTACGGTTAGCAGCGTCAAAGACTTCGGTGCGTTTGTTGAGATCTTGCCGGGTCGCGATGGCTTGTGCCACATCAGCGAATTGTCTGATGGCTACATTGATAGCGTGGAAGACATTTGCCAGATCGGCGACGAGATGAAGGTCATCGTGATTGACGTCGATGGCACGGACCGGATCAAGCTTTCACGTCGTCAGGCGTTGGAAGAGCTTGGTTTGGAAGACGAGTTCGCCAAGGACGAAGGCGAAGGCGGTTCGGACGACGATGACGATTTCGACGGCGATCGTGAAGATCGTGGCGGCGACGGTGAAGATCGCGGCAATGACCGAGGTGGTCGTGGACGCAGCAGCAGCGGCGGCGGAG
>JALZWN010000267.1 GCA_023300235.1 Mariniblastus sp. | reverse complement strand
CTAAAGCGTACTTAAAAGCGCAGGCGGAACAAAAAGCCAAGTCTTAACGGACCTAGGAAGAGCGTCTCTGCGCCCGGCCGAACGTTCGACGAGACAAACGCTTACGAAAATACGGAACGGGAAGAACGTTCGCCACCGAAGTTGAACCAATCTCAAGGCTTTAAGAGGTGGATGTAAGAGTGACTTTCTTACCCCAATTTTGAAAACGGGCAGTTAACGCTAGGCTGTCCTGAGAGTGCGCTCTTTTACGGAGTAAAAGGCGACATTCGGAGCTCGGCCAGATCGACTAGCCAGTTAATAAGAAAACGAGCCCCAAAAAACCGAGTGCAGACGAGCTTGGTGTTTCCTGCTAATCGCGGTGCCCTATCACCTAAGAACTCATCACCTAAGAACTCATCACCTACCCAAACATCTCTTGTAAATACCCAAACGATTCCTCGCACGCCGCCACAGGATCGGGCGCATTTTCTTGGTGCACGGTAAAGTACCCACCGTACGATTTTTGCTCGAGCGCACCCAGCAGCGCCGGCCAATCAACCGCTCCTTTGCCCAGCGGCACCTCAACACCTCGACCTAAAGAAAAATCTGTCACTGCATCCCGAGCCCGACAGCTCATCACGTTCTGCGACAACAACTTCATCGCTTCGGTCGGGCTGTGCCCGTTGATTACCAACTCCGCCGGATCAAAATCAACGCCCAACGCTTGAGTCGGCAACGCGTCGATCAATTCCTTTAAAGTTTCCCCATTATCGGCGCCGGTTCGAGTCGCCAACCAGGCACCTGCCTTTTGGCTATGATTACCGATGTCGCTCAGCGCCTGCACCATCGTAATCCGGCTAGGATCCGCCGCATCGGCCGCAATCTTGCCGACCCGATTGACCACCACGTTACAGCCCAACTCGTAAGCCATTCCCAACGTGGCTTTGGTTCCCTCGATTCGTTGATCCAGCAAGTGCAAGTCGCCGTAACCATAATTCGTTTGAAAGTGAATCGCAGACACGCTCAACTGAAGATCTAACAAAAGCTTACGGATATGCCGAACCCCAGTCCGCGAAAGTTCCTCAGCTTTTATCTCCGTACGCCCGTTGATTTCAACCGCATCGGCGCCCAACTTGGCGGCGGTCACGATCGCCGTTTTGAAAGGCTGGCGAAGCGTGTCCAGAAAAATTGACTTTTTGAGTTTCAACATGGTTTGTTGGCTAACGAAAGTTTTGCAAGTTCCGTTGTTGCTTAAAATAAAATTGCTGTTCAGCGAGAAATCCTAATCCCAACGCGAAATAATGACCAGTTGGCTACCAATGCCCCGTTGGCTACAACAGCACAAATCCTGTTAAACTAAGAGCGTCGGTTCAAAGCATCGCGATTTAGAGCCCGCAAGAAAATCAATTTTCATCCACAGCCGCACTCTCCCCCAACACCATCATGCCCAAGATCGCTCAAGTCAGTCAGTTCCTGAACCAATTCGCTCCCACTCGGCTGGCCGAGGAATGGGACAACGTTGGGTTGTTGGTCGGCGACCCCAAGCTGAAAGCCGGGCGGATAATGACTTGCCTGACGGTCACGCCTGAATCGGCCGCCGAGGCGATCTCGCAGCAAGCGGACTTGATTGTTTCGCACCACCCGATTCCGTTCCGGCCGCTCAAACGAATCACGACCGAGACGGTTGCTTCAAAACTAATCTGGGATTTAATTCGAGCCGGCGTTTCGATCTACAGCCCGCACACCGGTTTTGATTCGGCGGTATCTGGCATCAATCAATCGCTCAGCCAACGATTGGGCATCGTCGACGCCACCCCCATCAAACCGATCCAGGACGATCCCGAGCAACTGGGCGCCGGACGAATCGGCAAACTCGCCACCGCAAAATCGCTCGGTGATTTCATCGCTCAGATCAAAACTGATTTTGACTTAACTACAGTCCGAGCCGTTGGCACTGCCGATCGTTCGGTCAATAAAGTTGCCGTCGCATGCGGCAGCGGCGGCTCGTTTTTGTCAGCGGCGGTCCGGGCCGGTTGCGATACCTTCGTCACTGGTGAAGCGACTTTTCACACAGCCCTCGAGGCCAAAGCCAATGGCGTGGCGATGGTGCTATTGAGCCATCACTCGAGCGAACGATTTGCTGTGGAATTACTGGCAGCTACGTTGGCCAGTGAATTCTCCGACTCCACCGTTTGGGCTAGCAAAGATGAAACGGATCCGATCCATTGGTTTTAAAAACTCGTAAGAACTCCAATTCACATCGCATCCAATAATTGGCTCGATTCCAACGAAGCACCGTTTGGCCCAAACAACTGCCCTGTTACGCAATTTCCCAGCGATTCAGTGCCCGAACTCACTGGGCAACTCGCTGCACGTTGACCAAGAGCCGCACCAGCTTAAAATGAATCGCTTATTATTCTTGTCACCTTCGAAGCGTATATGAACTCTCCTGATCTTGACGACCGATTTCTGACTGCGCTTCCGGTATTCAACGAAGTAGACACCGTCGACAATGTGCTGGACTTGGTGGCAAAACATTCGTCCAACACGTTGGTTGTCGACGACGGATCGTCCGACGGCACCGCTGAAAAACTCGCCAAACGCAGCGACGTTTTGTGCGTGACTCACCCGGTCAACCAAGGTTACGGCGCCGCATTAAAAACCGCTTTCGAATTCGCTGCCGAAAAAGGATTCGAATACGTGGTCACGATCGATTGCGATGGCCAACACGAACCTCAACGGATTCGCCAGTTCGTCGCCGAAAGCATTCGCAGCGGCGCGGATATTGTTTCAGGAAGTCGCTATTTGCAGTCCTTTGATTCAGACTCTCCTCCGCCCGAACAGCGACGAGCCATCAACATGCAAATCGCTCAGATTGTGAATGAGCGTTTGGGCTATCAGTTGACGGATGCGTTTTGTGGTTTCAAATCCTACCGCGTCGAAGCGATTCAAAATCTATCGCTGACCGATACGGGTTACGCGATGCCGCTGGAACTGTGGGTACAATCGGCACTGCACCGCTTGTCGGTCGTAGAGGTCGCCGTGCCGAGAATTTATTTGGACGAAAACCGCTCCTTCGGCGAAGAACTCGACGATCCCGAGCGACGCTTAAACTATTACAAACAGGTTTTGGAAAACGCCTTCAAAGCCTTGCCAGCCGACTTCAAGAAAATCGGGAGTACGCAGGTTGGTTGATCCTCACCCTCGTCAACCCGCGATTGATCGCCAACGCATCAGGGTTCCTCAGCAGAACAAATCGGCGCTGCACCTTCCACCGCTCAACCAAGCGCCCCGCCGGCTGGACGCCAATCGCGATCATATCAAAAGCCAAGCTGCGACGCCGTTAAAGATTTCTTTCTTCAACGAAAACCCAACTCTCGGCCAGTTGCAGTCACGAGCCCGGAACGAACTGATCGAATCCGCCTTAAGCTATTCAAACCAGTACTTGCCTCATCGCCAATCGATCGACTTGGCCGATCAACCGATCGTCATGTCTGGGCACCAACCGGTGCTCTATCACGCGGGCGTGTGGTACAAAAACTTTGTCTTGTCTGAACTAGCCGATCGCGCTAATGGAATCGCCGTCAACTTGATCGTCGACTCGGACTTGTCAAATCACCACACGATTCGCTGCCCAGACCTAGCCTCCGAACCCGTTCGCACTCAAACAATCGCCATCGATAAGCCCGACGCAGTCATGCCTCATGAGCAACGTTCGATTCAAGATAGCTCGTTCTTTTTTGAAACAGCAAACCGAATCCACCAAATCGCCTTCGCCAACGAACCTTGCATCGCTCAACGACTTTGGCCGGAAGTGAACCAAGCCTATACAGAACTCTCAAAATCGACTCCCGCACCGATGCTCGGAGCAACGATCGCCGCCGGACGACATCGCTTCGAACAAAACATCGGTCTACGTACTCTCGAAGTTCCCGTCAGCAAACTCTGCCAAACAACAACGTTTGCGACCTTTGCAGCTGCGGTCTTTGATCGAGCAACCGAGTTTCTGAACTGCTACAACCAAGTATTGCTCGAATACCGACACGTCAATCGGATTCGCAGCAGCTCGCACCCGGTCCCAGCACTGGAACAAATCGACGGATGGACGGAAGTGCCATTCTGGATTTCGTCCGATCAAATCCCAGAACGCCAACGCCTGTTCATTCGCAACCTCCCTGAATCGTTTGAATTGTCCGACCGCAAACAACTCAGCCAAACAATCCCTAAAGCTGATTTCATCAGTGCGTTTAAACAGCTAAAAACACTCGGCATCACAATTCGATCACGTGCGATTTCAACCACGATGTTCTGCCGGCTATTTATGTCGGACATCTTTATTCATGGGGTCGGTGGCGCGAAGTACGATCAATTGACCGATGCAATCTGCCAAACGTTCTTTGGCTGCCGACTACCAAAACACCTTACCGTCTCCGCGACTTTCTGCTTGCCGACTCAGGTTCCGAAACTCTCCCAAGCGGACATCACGCAACTGCGAACTCGTCGCCGCGAGTACAACTTTCATCCGGAGCGTTTTTTGGCGAGCAATTCACTGCCCTCTCAAGCCGTTGAATTGATTAAACAAAAGCGTCAGTGGATCGATTCGCCAGACATTTGGTCACTCGAAAAGCACCTCGCCATCACCAAGATCAATCAAGCATTGCGAGCACTTCTAAAACCATCAGACGACGAACTAGGCAAAGAAATCGAGTCGTTGACCGCTCAGCTACGCTCCAGCGAAATCGCCAACTCGCGAGAATATAGTTTTTGCTTGTTCGGCGAGAGCTTGGTCGATGATTTGAAGCGGCTGACGGAAAAGAACTTTGCCGTTTAGGCCCCGCCATAATTCGCGGTTGAAAACAACCGCCAAACCTTAGCCAGGGTAAACCAGTTTTTGAAGCTCGGCATTCTGGTAGCCCGATGCGTTAGCGAGGAACCCGTAATAATCCTCGCTAACGCGCCTGTTGATTTAGCCATGCGGAGATAGTCGCCTTTCACTCCGTGAAAGAAGCGTTTGCATGGGCGAACAAGCAGGAACACGTTTCTACAAAGCTAAGATGCACTCGGCAGGTCTCTTATCCGGTCACTCCGCAGGAGGTCTTGGGATAAACGCCGGCCTTAAAAAAACGGTCTAAACAACTCCTGTTAATTCAGAGCCAAACGCGTTGTGAATGTACACCGAAGGTAACGCTACTTTCACGGAGGCAAAGGCGACTATGGGTTCCTCGCTAACGCGTTGGGCTACCATTTAAAGGGACTTCCGAATTTGTAAAACTGATTCCCCCCGAAACCTTAGTGGACTCGCTGCCCAGGCTTTGCACCTTCGTCTGGGCTTAGCAAGAAGACCTCTTCTCCACCGGGGCCCGAAGCACAAACCATGCCTTCGCTCAAGCCAAATTTCATTTTACGCGGCTTCAAGTTGGCCACCATCACAACCAATCGCCCGACCAACGCCTCGGGCTCATAAGCCGCTTTGATGCCGGCGAAAACCTGCTTGCGATGATCGCCGCCCAAAGACAACGTAAGCTTCAACAGCTTCCGAGCACCCTCGACGTGTTCCGCGCTGACAATCCGTGCCACTCGCAAATCAACTTTCACAAAGTCTTCGATCGTGCACTCTTCGGTCATCGGTTCGTCGATCATTGGCTGACCGCTATCACCGTATTGATCCGCGGCGGCTGCATTGGCTTCGGCGGCTTTGATTTCAGCGGCTTCTTGTTGGCTTTCTTCTTCCATCGCAGTGATATCCTTTTCTTCAATTCGTTTCATCATGTGTTTAAATTTCGCCACTGGCGTACCTACCAGCGGAGTTTGTGCTTGGTCCCAAGACGTAATCGGTTCGCCGAACAACGTCGCTGTTTTTTCGGCCAGCTCTGGAAGGACTGGCGATAGATAAATCACCAACTGCCGGAACAAGTTTAACGCAATCGTACAAACGTCTTGTAGTTCTTGAGCCTTCTCTGGATCCTTCTTCAGCACCCAAGGCTCGGCGTTTTCGACGTACGGATTGGCTCGATCGGCCAACTCCATCACTAAACGCATGGCTTTGTTGTATTCACAGGCTTCATAAGCCGCCGCGATCTCTTCGCCGGCCGCAGCACCTGCAGCGAACAACCCACCGTCGTCCGGATAGGTAGCCGACAAACCGACGTCTTTGACAAACTTTGCACTTCGCGAAGCCAAGTTCACGACCTTGCCAACCAAGTCAGAATTCACCTTACTTACGAACTCGGTCATGCTCAAGTCGATATCATCCAGCCGCGGGCCTAACTTAGATGCGTAGAAATACCGTAACGCGGTCGGATCCAAGTGCTTCAAGTAAGTCGAAGCTTTGAACGCCGTGCCATCACGCTTTGACATTTTCTGACCGTTGACAGTCAAAAAACCATGGATGTGAATTTTTTTCGGCAAGCTATAACCAGACGCTTTCAACATCCCCGGCCAAAATAACGTGTGGAAGTAAGTAATATCTTTTCCGATGAAGTGGTGAATCTCAACGTCGTCGCTCTTCCACCAATCGTCAAGTTTTTCACCGTTGGCATCGCACCATTGCTGAGTCGAAGCCATGTACCCGATCGGTGCATCGAACCAGACATACCAATAGTTCCCGGGGGCATCTGGAATTTCAAAACCGAAATAGGGAGCTGGTCGAGAGATATCCCAGTCGCGCAGTTCTTTCGCACCTTCTTTGCTATTGGGATCGCCCAGAAAGTGGCCGCGTAGATAGTTAGCTACTTCCGGTTGCAAATGCTTGCCCGACTGAGTCCACTCTTCGAGGAACCCATGCAACTGCTCAAGTTGAATGAACAAGTGCTTGGCCGTTCGAATCTCTGGCTTGGTCCCCGAAATCGTGCTGACCGGGTCGATCAAATCTACCGGCGAATAGGTGGCACCGCATTCGCAGTTGTCGCCAGCCTGATCGGGCTTGCCACAAGTCGGACAGGTACCGGTTACAAAGCGGTCGGCCAAGAACGTGCCTTCTTGAACGTCGAACAATTGCTCGACGTCTTTCTCCACGACCAGGCCCGCATCGCGGATCGCCTGCCAGACTTCTCCGCACAGCTTTTTGTTTTCGTCGCTGTTGGTGCTGCCGTAGTTGTCAAAGTTTACCTGAAAGCCTGCGAAGTCTTTTTGATGATCTTCGTTCGCTTCGGCAATCACTTCGTCTTCGCTGCGGCCTTCTTTACGAGCCCGCAGCATGATGGCGGTGCCGTGCGTATCGTCGGCACACATGTAAATGCAGTTGTGCCCACGGAGCTTTTGAAAACGAACCCAAATATCCGTCTGGATATATTCGACCAAGTGTCCCAAATGAATGGGGCCGTTGGCGTAGGGTAAGGCACTGGTGACAAGGATTTTGCGTTGGTTCATGCTTGATTGGACGCGAAAAGCTGTTTTGCGGTTCGCCGAACTATTAAAGGAATCTCTTTCAAACTTCAGGAGCAGTGCGGATTTTACCGGGAATGGTGCTCTTGCGTCAGGCCAGTGCAGAGGGTTTGGCGGGTGAATCAGTTTGGCAAATTAGGAAGTTCCTATCGATGGTAGCCCGACGCGTGAGCGAGGATTTCCATGGGTTCCTCGCCAACGGGCGTGTCGATTCCGTCATTCGCAGATAGTCGCCTTTCTCTCCGTGAAAGAAGCGTTTGCATGGGCGAACAAGCAGGACCGTATTTCTACAAAGCTAACGTGAACTCGACAAATCTCTCATTCAGCCACTCCTGTGCAGCTCTTTAGATAAACGCCGGCCGAAGATAAACGCCGAGCTACAAGACGCCTGTTTATTCAGAGCCAACCGCTTTATAGACGTCCACCTAAGGTAGCACTACTTTCACGGAGTCAAAGGCGACTATGGGCTTGGCGGGCTGACGCATGAACGCTGGAAAAACAGCTTTTCGGCGGCACACGAACTATTCCAAACTAGGTGATTCAGTCATACTCCACTTCCAATTTTGGCAAATGTGCCAAGCATCTTTTCTACGTTTGAATTGCCGCCCCCATGAAGTTCCCGAGCATCATCGTTGGCCTTTTTACCCTTGTCGCCATCCCGACCAGCCTGCTGGCTCAATCGGCCGCCAAACCAACCAATCAGGGCTTGATCAAACCGGTAACCAGTAGCACTCCATCGGCCTCAATGCCAGAATTCAGCTGGGACACCTTGCCGCTGTACAGCCATGTTCGCAAAAACCAAAAGTTCACTCCCGAAGAACTAAATCACCTCGCCTCGTTCCCGCTGATCACACTCGAAAAGACAACCGGCGAAAAAGACTACGGGTCGACCGAAGCCGGAACCATCGAAGCCGCCACAGCAATCAAAGCCATCAACCCGGACGCAAAGGTTCTGTTTTATCGCAACGTCATCGTCCACTACGGATCTTACGAATCAAACAAGCTTTTAGATTCGATTCCCGATGCTTTTTTGACCAGCAAAAAAGGCCAACAAAACTTGATCCGATCAAAAATCCAAGCCTACGATTTGTCAAATCCGAAGTTGCGACAATGGTGGGTCGATGCAGCGGCCCAAACCTCCAAACACCCTGACGTCGACGGTTTGTTTCTCGACGGCAACGTCAAAGTGCTTTCCTCTTTCCTAAAACGAACGCTACCCGATGGTAAGAAGGAAGCCGTGATCGATGGTTTTAACCAAATGATGCGTGACACTCGCAAGTCGATCGGAACCGATAAGCTGATGCTTGCCAACATGCTGCGAGCCAGATTCGACAACGGTGGGCTCGAGTTCATGGACGACTTCGATGGGTCGTACTTAGAAGGTTTTGAGCACGCCGTCGCAGACGCAAGCAAAGCCGATTACCTAGCCAAAGGAATTGCAACCGCTCAAACGGCAGCCCGGCAAGGCAAGATCATCGCCCTCACGTTGAATCTTGGCCAAGCAACGATGAGCGACAAGATCGATGAAGTCCACGGCCACTTGAAAGATTTCGAGAGCATCGATCAAGACCGCGTCAACTATTGCATTGCGATGTTCTTAGTCATCGCCGAAAAGCATTCGTACCTGTGCCTGCACGACGGGTACGACGTTAACCCTCGTGGCCGCAAACCAACGTCCAACGCACTGTGGCTCAAGACGCTCCCTGAATACCACAAGAAACTGGGGACACCAAAGGGCCCCGCTACCAAAAACGGCTACCACTACACTCGGGAATTCGAACACGCGTCGGTTGAGCTAAACGTCGAATCGGGCAAAGCTGATATTCAGTGGAAATAAACCGTTCGATGATCAATCCAACCAGGTGAACTCGCCAAAACGGCTGTTGCTTTAGATATTTCAACTGCAACACAAGGGTGCCATGCTTCACGCGATCTGAAATGTTGGTTGCCGCATTTTACCCCAGACATGCTCACGCCACGTTAGACGCAGCCTTCAACTTCGCGTGAGCATGTTCGCGATAGACACAGTGCCCACTACGTCCAACGCGTGAACATGGCCCCCACTTATCTGTTGGATAAACTCACAACCTCTCCGCCGCGGAACGCTCCAGCCTTGCATTGCGTGGCAACGCCACTCACCAACAAAAAAACCCCACCGTAAACGATGGGGTATTTTTCAAAGCGAGAACGCTTCTTTTTTTATTAAACAGGTTCAAACCTGATCACTCGGCACGATTCTAAATTCGGACTAGTCCAAGAAGCCGACCAACTCTTGCGAGCGGCTTGGCTGTTGCAGTTTGCGAACTGCCTTGGCTTCGATCTGGCGAATACGCTCGCGGGTCACCTTAAAGATGTGTCCGACTTCTTCCAGCGTGTAGCTGTAACCGTCGCCCAAGCCGTAACGCAGCTTAATGATCTCGCGTTCGCGATAGCTGAGCGTCTTCAAAACGTCTTGAATTCGACCACTCAACATTTCTTGCGAAGCACCAACCGCTGGGCTTTCCGCGTCGCCATCGGGCAGCAAGTCACCGAAGTGGCTGTCTTCGCTGTTACCGACAGGGCGATCCAAGCTAATCGGATAGCGGCTCATCGCTAGAACGCGGCGAGCTTCATCGATGGTGGTTTCACTGCGGCGCGCGACTTCTTCGAGCGAAGGTTCGCGGCCAAGTTCTTGCAACAGTTGACGCGAGCAAGTGCGAACACGAGACATCGTTTCAACCATGTGAACAGGAATACGAATGGTCCGGCTTTGATCAGCAACCGCACGCGTGATCGCTTGGCGAATCCACCAAGTCGCGTAGGTACAGAACTTGAAACCACGACGATATTCAAACTTGTCCACCGCACGCATCAAACCGGCGTTACCTTCTTGAATCAAATCCAAGAAACTCAACCCACGATTACGATACTTCTTGGCGATCGAAACCACCAATCGCAAGTTACCTTCAGACAGCTCACGCTTGACCTGTTGGTAGCCCGAATAAGTCTTTCGCAAGAACTTCACGCGAAGACGCAGGCTTGATGGAGACTCTTGGCAAGCCAACAAAATCGTGCGGAGTTCGTCCACCCAGCTTTGTCGCTCGTTGGCAGGCTTTTTTTCTTGTTTGTGCTTTTTAATCTTGGCAGATAGCTCATCAACGCGAACGCTGAAATCTTCGATCGTGCCCAACATCGATTCGATACGGTGGGTACGCAAACCAAGTTCTTCAATCAAACGAACGCAACGACGACGGCGACGAGCAAGATTCTGCCAAGCGGTCGTGCGGCGAGCTTTCGATTCGGTTTTGGACGACGCCACCAAGAAATCGTGCCGGTTGCGTTTGAGCAAGGTTGCCAAAGTCGCCAAGTTGTGTGGGATGCGGCCGAGAATCTGTTCTTTTTCCAAACGATCGGTGACCGAAACCTGAACGGTACGATCAAACGGCAATTCACCGCGGTGCACACGTACTAAGATTTTGTATGCGTGGCGGATTACATAATCGCACTCAAGCAACTTAGTACGGAACTCACGACGCGAATCTTCGATTTGCTTCGCCAATGTGATTTCCTCACATCGCGTCAACAACGGAATTTCACCCATCTGAGTTAGGTACATCCGAACGGGGTCGTCCGACCACGAATCGATTTCCATACCAGCACTGAGTCCCTCACCGGCAGCAACTGCGGGGGTTTTGGGGGCAGCCTGCTCACGCGGAGCGGTATCGTCATCAGTAACTTCAGCGTTTGAAGCTACAACATCCTCAAACCCTTGGGGAGCAACGCGAGTTCTTGTTGCGTCATCGTCATCGAGCAATGCGTCGTACAATTGAGTACTCCTGGCAATTTTATTTTTAAAACGTAGTCCTGCCGAATATCGAACCCAGATGTGCGATACGAGCGGCAGACAAAACTTAGTTCAAGACTAAAAATAAACCCCCACAACATGTGGTGATTCAACCAGAAACCACAAACTTTCAGCTCCAACGAATCATTCTTAAAAATACCTCATCGCAAGTAAGGGAACCGCGAAAAAGTAACATCAAAAATTTGGAGCGCTGCTTGAAATCGACATTGAAAAAAACACGTTGAGTTACTACCACAAACGCAACCTTTTCAGGCATACGCTGGCGAGCAATCTTACCGAACGTCTGTTTCACAACATTGAAAGAATGGAATTGGTCTGACAACAGCCCTGTTGACCCACAATGCGTCTCAAATCATCGTGGTTTTTGGCAGCCTGCTTTCATGCAAACTGTTGAGTGCGATAAAATCGTTTCTTCACTTTATAAAATGTTCTTAAACTGGTCTTTGAACTTGGCAAACAAATTCAAAAATCTCAGAAAAAACGATGGGCTGTTGATACAGCGAGAGTGTCGATTTCGCAGACACCTTATTCTACTCGCCATGCTTACGTCGTCCAGTAAAAATAAAGCTGACAGCAAAGATTTTGCGTATATCTAATCCCCGCAAGCAAACCAATGAAAACGTCCGGCAATGTTTGACATTGTAGCCTTGCCGATATCTCCGATCACGGAATCTAGACAGGCGTTGCCAAACCCACCGCCAACGACAAAAATTTGTTTTCGCAGAATCTTTGGATTACCCAACGATCAGGCTTGAACTCCCACCGATCCTACGCCCATCTTCCTCAAACGAAATAACTGTTTGAACACTCACCACTTATTGACCGTCTAAACAAACACACTGTTTAAATAACCAAACACACTGTTTGAACAACCTCACCGTTTTTGCTGGTAAACGTCCATGTCGCCCCGATACTCGCTCAACTGCCCTCACTGCCAGCACTCCAACGTGGTTTCGACAACCCAAGCTGGACAAGATCTCGCGTGCGTGGGCTGTCAGCAGACCATCCAAGCCCCTCGACTCGGCCAACTGAAACAATTGCCAGTGATCGAAACGGCCGCGCCCGCTGCGTTGAAAAAAAACAGCCAAGGCGGAAAGCTGTTCGTGCTCGGCATGATCATGCTGATCTTCGGCGGCGGTGGTGGTGCCGGACTCTGGACATTTGCCTCTAACAAACTATTCGATTACGAAACGGTCGTCGAAAAAGAAATCAGCAACGTAGACAGCTTAGTCGACCAAGCAAACGCGACCGAACTCGCCCAACTCTACGAAACGATGCCGCTAGAGGCTGGCCTGCCCGCTTGGCAAGAGCGACCGTATGTTGGCCAAAACAAACAAGGCATCATCCTGCGTAACATCTCATACGGCCTAATAGCGATCGGTGGCATCGGTTTGATTTGTGCGGTTATTGGCTTTTTCAAGTAACCCCACCAAACCCTTTTTAAAAAGACCCGCTAGCATGCCCGCCACCGACTCGTCCAACTCCGGCATGCCGGTCAACTCAGACGCCGCCAACACGTCCAAGAATCGCTTCCAAGGCTTCCAGAAAAAATTTGCCAGCGGCAAGCTTCAACAACAAGACACTTCCGACGACACCAACCAGCCAGCCGACGGCAAAAACAAATCAACCGGCAACCGACGCAGCTACCTGCGCCTGTACATCCAAACGCTCTGGCGACACTGGCCGATGGTGCTGGCGCTAGGACTCTTAGCCGTCATGGTCTCCGTGCTGGAAATCATCCAACCACTCTTTGCTCGACACATCATCGACCAAATCCTGCTCAAAGACCTCTCCCCCACCCAACAACTCAGCCAACTCCATCTGGTCGGTGGCGTGTTCCTAGTAGTGGTCGTTTTGACTCGCATTCTGGGCGTCGCCCGCGCATGGAACCAGCGCTTGCTGAACATTCGCGTGATTTTGCAGCTACGACGATCCCTCTTTGATCGCTTGATTCGGCTAGGCTTGGACAAGCTGTCCAACATGAAAGTCGGCGGGATCATCTCGCGACTGACCGACGACATCAACAAAACCACTGGCCTACTACAAATGGCAGTCATCAGCCCCGGCGTGGCTGTGCTCCGCCTCCTGCTGGCCACCGTCATCCTATTCACGCTCAACTGGAAACTCGCCCTCACCGCACTTGGCATCGTGCCGCCAATCATGATCCTATCCATGATCGCCATCCGCCGCATCCGTCCGATCTATCGCGCGATACGCAAAGACGTCGCGATCGTGGACGGCCGAGTCGGTGAAGCGTTCCAAGGCATCCGCGCGGTGCGCGCCTTCGGAGGCGAAAAACGCGAATCGCATGAATTTACGCTCGGCCATCACACCATCACCCGCATGCGAATGTTCGCCGCCAAACGCGAAATCATTCTATGGAGCACCTGGGGATTCCTCATGGCGTTGATCGGTGTCGTGATCACTTGGGCCGGTGGCTACTGGTACCTCAGCGACATCGCCAACAACGTGCCCGTTGAACAGCGAACCACCATCGGAGATATCTCCGCGTTCCACTTTTACACTTTCCTACTGCTGAACCCGGTTTGGCAAATCGTTGAATCGCTGACCGAACTACAACGCTCCCTGGCTTCGATGGAACGTGTTTTCGAAGTCCTCGAAACCGACGTCGACAAACCCGACAAAGACAACGCTCGCCTAGCCGACCAAGACATCCAGCAAATCAAATTCGAAAACGTGTCCTTCGCTTACGGCAACGACTCCGCCCTCCGCGAAAACTCAGACGGCTCAAACTCAGACGGCTCAAACGCCACCGAGACCTCTGAAACAGAAACCGCCGTCGCTGCGTCACCTAAAGACATTATCCGAGACCTCAATTTGACCGTCGAAGGCGGCACCGTCGTCGCACTTGTGGGCCGCAGCGGCGCCGGCAAGACCACCATCACCGACTTGGTCGCTCGATTCTACGACCCCCGCCTAGGCCGCATCACGCTCAACGGCCACGACCTGCGAGACTACCAACTGGCTTCCTTTCGCGAACTGATCGGCATCGTGCAACAAGAAGTGTTCCTGTTCGACGGTACGGTCTTTGAAAACATCGCCTACGCCAGTCGTGAAGCCACTCGCGAACAAGTCATCCAAGCGGCCAAACAAGCCAACGCGGACGAATTTATTGTCAATCTTGAATTTGGCTACGACTCGATCGTAGGCGAACGAGGCGTTAAGCTGTCCGGCGGTCAACGACAACGCTTAGCGATCGCACGGGCGCTACTGGCCGATCCCAAGGTCCTGATCTTGGACGAAGCCACCAGCAACCTAGACACCGAAAGCGAACAGCTGATTCAAAACTCTATGAAGACTTTGCTGAAAAACCGTACCACCTTCGTGATCGCTCATCGACTTTCGACCATCATCGACGCCGATCAAATCATCGTCATCGACGACGGACAAATCATCGAATCGGGCAATCACCAATCCCTCATGCAACTCGACGGCCACTACGCCCAAATGGTCGCGCGACAAGCCAACTCAATCGACACGTAAAAAATGCCAGCCGATCGAGATTCAATCACGCCAGAAGCCCAACCCAGGTTTGGCTGGCTGCGACTTATTTTCGACGCCGCGTTGCTTTGGTCGTTCCTCAGCGCCATTTCGATTCCGCTACGACTGGACAACTGGCCGCCTGCCGTCTTTCTGTCTTATCCACCACGAGCCCCATGCAAATGACAGGCTAGAAGCCCATCACCACAAGTTCCTCGCTCACGCGTCGGGCTACCATTTGCTCTCGCTGGCGCATCGGCCTCCAGGACTCCCCGTTTCAAAAACTGATTTGCAATGAAGATCTATGTAGATCCATGGCTAAACATTCTGCGTTAAAGTATAAATTAGCCACCGATTTTCTCAGATCTACACCGATGGCGCATGCCCGCCAAACAAGCCAACTCAATCGACACGTATTAGAAACATGGACACCCCCTCCACTGCCGAATTTGGCGAAACAGAAATCACCGCCTTGGTCGCGGCCTTTTATCGCCGTATCCGCACCGACGATTTGATTGGACCGATGTACCCCGACGACGATTGGGAAGGATCCGAAAAACGGCTGCGAGACTTTTTGATCTTTCGCTTCGGCGGGTCCGATCGCTACATCCAAGAGCGCGGGCATCCTCGCCTACGCATGCGGCACGCTCCGTTTTCCATCGGCATCCCCGAACGCGATCGCTGGCTTGAACTAATGGCCGAAGCGATGAAAGAAACCAACGTCCCGGGTTCGGTTTCTTTGAACCTAAAGACGTTCTTTGAACAAGTCGCCGACTTCATGCGAAACCGCGAATAAACCAGAAATGGTAGATCCTGCCCCAGCCCTGCGGAACTTTCAGTTCTTTCGGCTGGGCTCGAGGAATGGTCAGGCCCTTGGCCTTTTGCAGCCACTAAATCCCCGGAAGAGACATTGTTTTAGTCATACGGAGATAGTCGCCTTTTACGGAGGCAAAGCCGACGATGGATTCCTCGCTCATCCGCGGGGATAACATTTCCCTGAACGCAGCGAACCTGCCAGCCCAGGTCGATTGTTACGCGCATAAAAAAATCTCGATGAAAACATCAAGATTTACAGCGAGCAAAAAGCTTGCCGGGAAGTGGGGCTTTACATCAAAACGCTGACTGGATGGCCAAACGATAGACGTCTCAACCACAATATACAGTGAAGCTCTGAGATATTGCAGCTACTTCGACAAAAAACAAAACACTCTCCCCGAAATCTGGCTCAGCACAAGAATACCGCACTAATTAACGGGATTTCTCACCGAATCATCCGGCACTGGCTTTGCCACTGCCTCTTCCTTCATTGTTTCTTTTTTCACAGACTCTTCTTTGTCTGAGCCCGACTTTTTCCTCTCTCTCATTTTCAGAGCATGCTTGGTCACCGACGCGATCCGTTTTTTAATCATTGCTTCACGCGTTGATTTCTGGGTCTCAATCGACTTCCCAATCCGCTCTGCCTTCTCCAGAACAGCTTCGCGTTCCTTTTCTAGATAGGCAATCCGAGTGTCAATTTTTTCCGCAACCAGCACCTCAATCTTTTGCCGAAGCTTCGCTGCCGTTTCCTTGTCAGCTGCGACTTTGAACTGAGCCGCATAAAGCTGAATTCGTGACTGATTGACCCAAGCTGCCAAGCCTCGTTCATATGCCTCGGGAGATTTCTGCTTGGCCTTTTCCAGATTACTTACATCTCGGTTAAGACCATTCATGACTTGGTCAAATTTCTTCGGTCGCTCCTTTCCCAGGAAATCTAACAAGGGCATGATCTCCGGGTGGTGCTGTTTCGCAAACCCCCTCAGCTCAGTAACCCGAGCTTCGGACAACTTCCTTGGTGCAGGCTTGGCTTCCTTTTTACCGCCTTGCTCGCCCCTTGCGCCCTTCTGGGCCTTCGGCTTTCCCTGAACAGCAACCGGCTCGCTAAGATTAACTTGCAACGCCAGTGCATTGCCGGATAGCAAAGTCAACGCAAACACATTGGCAAGGCAAAGAAAAAGCTGCCGCCTTGCGTTGAGATTTTTATAAAAACGTGTCATCGTAAAACTTCCCAATTTCGATTCAACGAAACCAATTGCAACCAAAGCAATACGCCAGCCATTTCCGAATGGCAGCCTAGCTTCCAGATTCTGGCGAGCCTGAAACTTCCGCCATATCGATCAAAGTCGAGATCATCCAGTCATCTTGACCAGTATCCTCCAGCAGTTCGGGCGGGCCAATCCGCTGAGCATCAAACGTCAAACCAGCCTCGGTGTCAGCAATTTCAACTTGTAAATCCGCTTGCCATTCAGCATCGGCCCAAGTTTCAGCCAATGACATGGCAGCTTCGGTGATCTCACCGGCTGAACCCGAGTCGCCAGTGTTTAGAGCGATCTCAGGCCCCGACTGCCCCTGCGGTAGCTGAGTCAACACCAACGCCAACAAACCAACCACCGCGATCCCTAGTAACGCTCGGCGCCAGACAGATTTCCCACGAACGGTTGTTATACGTTGCGACGATCTCGTTTCACGATCGCTTAATTCACAAGTCGGCTGTGCGACCGGATCGCCGATTGCGTCCAACGCAAGGTCCAGCAAACGAGCATCATCGAACGCCCGGACGACCGCATCACGCGCGGCTTGGTCTCGTTCAAGGCGAATCTCAAATTGTCGCCTTGCTCCAGCGTCCAATTCATTGGCTACGTAGCAAAGTGCCACCCAAGACAAATCACTGTTGGAGTCGCTCGGTCGCGATCCGCTGTTTTGGTTATTGTTGTTCATTAGTCTTCGTTCACTTGCCGGAGAAGTGGTTCAAGTTTTTTGTACGCCAATTGAGCCCGCGCCAGTGCGGTCCCAAGTGGAATATCTAGCGCGGAGGCAATGTCTTTAAACTTTAATCCTTCGTAGATGCGTTTTTTAACCACATCTTGTAGCTGCTCAGGCAGTTCGAGGAGTGCTGCCCTTACTTGTTCTACATTTTCTTGTTGGATGACACGGTGCATCGACTGGCTTAACCGGAAGTCATTTCCTTTGTCAGCCCCTGCTGATAAATCTATTTTCCAAGCAATCGATTCTGCGTGCCGCTGATGCACGGCGGTTTTTCGCTTAACCACCATCGCTTCGTTAAACGCAACTTTGAATAGCCATGACTTGGCGGAACTCGCCTGCTGGATCGTGTGTCCGTGTTCCAGCAGTTTCGCAAAGGCTGTTTGCAGCACATCGGCGGCGGTAGAATGGTCACGGAGGATCCCGACCAAAAAACTGGTCAACGCCGCTGCATGCTGATCATACAGACTTTGCACCTGTTCAGGCGAAAAAGCAGTTTTAGATGAATCCGAATTCAATCAAATGCCCTTTTCTTTGCCTGAAGCTTGGACGGATCGACCAAACTATTTATTGCCATGAAACGTATTAAAACAGGAAGGTTGACGGCAATCTATGGACTTTCGTAGGCTTACCGCTATTTCCTTGAACATTCGCCGCTCAAGTTCGTTTTGCTACAATCGGCAAATCAGCCGATTTGGCTATAATTTAGGTTCTACTTCGTCGCCCAATCCCTTCAACTCGAATCAGAATATTGTTTGTCGGTCCCGTTTTTTCTCGCGAAGCTGCTGTCTCCCCCCGCCGCGCCAAGCATTATATCGCTCGCACGGTTTACGCTGGCGGATTGTTATTACTGATCTGCACCGCCTGGATGATCCTCAACGGCACCCAAGCGGTTCGCAACATCAGCGATATGGCGAACTTTGGGACTTTGTTGTTTCAGATTTTGGCACCGCTGCAACTCGCGTTGATCTTGTTCTTGTCAGCCCTGCAAGCGGCCAGTAGCGTGGCGGTCGAAAAAGACCGTCAGACATTGATCCTTTTATTAATGAGTCGCCTGACCAATAGCGAGTTAGTATTAGGCAAACTACTGGCAAGCCTGCTGAACATCGGCGTGATGCTTATCGCGGCGGCACCGATCTTTATGCTGATCGTGTTGTTCGGTGGAACTTCGTTTGCCCAAGTCGGCTGGACGTTTGCAGTAACCGCGTTGACCGCATTGGCCGCAGGAAGCTTAGGCGCGACGGTCGCTCTATGGCGAGAAAAAACTTTCCAGAGCCTCGCCTTGGTCGCCATGATCTTGGCTGCTTGGCTGGGCTTGGCCGAAGCGGCGGTATTTTTGAATCTCGACATCGCCGGCATCAACTCCCGTGCGATCGGCCTGGTCGCCAACCCCGTTCGCGTCGTCATCGCCGCCAGCAAACCCACGATCGTCACCTCTTGGGCCAGCACGGTGCTGCCGTTTCTGGGAATCGCCGCCGCCATCACCGGCGGGCTGTGCTCGTTGGCGATCTTGCGAGTCCGACGCTGGAACCCCAGTCGCGATGTTCGCCGCGGACAAACTAACGAAACGGAATCCGCGCAAGCAGGGATCGATGTCTTCACCGGTAAGCTGACCGACGAAGACAAAGTACAAGGCGCGGCGATTGTCGAACAATCCGAACAGCTACGAGCCGGCCACGTTGACGATCGATCGCGAGTGCAACAGCAACGCAGTCGCCGAGTCTGGGACAACCCGGTGTTGTGGCGCGAGGCGGTGACGTGGGCTTACGGGCGTAAGATTTTATTCATCCGCGGTGCCTATTGGCTGCTGGCGGCTTGCGCGATTTTTGCAATCTATTCAATGATCGCTTCAGGACAAACAACTCAAGTTAACTTCGATGATTCCGTCGGCGTGCCGCCAATTGGCCAGGTGATGATCCCGCTGATGGTGGTGAGCCTGATGATGATCAACGCACTGGCAGTTACCTCCATCACGACTGAACGGGACGGACGAGCACTGGACTTGTTGATGGTGACGGACATTTCGCCGAAAGAATTTTTGTTCGGAAAAATCGCCGGCGTATCAATCGTCGCCGCAGATATGGCGTTGATTCCAATCGCGGTTTGTTTTTACCTGTGGTTCAATGATGCGTTGAGCACCGAAAATCTGATTTACCTGGTCGTTGGTTCGGCGGTGATGCTGCTGTTCGCGACCACGCTGGGAGTCCACTGCGGAATGTCTTACGGTGGTAGCCGCCAAGCGATCGCGGTGAGCCTCGGGACGTTGTTCTTTTTGTTCTTGGGCGTGGTGACAGTAATTGTGATGATGATTTCGTTCCAAGGTAACGCGACGGCTCAGCTGGCTCCGTTTTTGGCCTGTATTATTGGCGGGTCGATTGGTTTGTATTTATCATTGGGATACAACGTGCCTTCGACCGCGCTGGTGGTTGCCTGTGCTCTGCTGCCGCTGACAATGTTTTATTCGATCACCAGCTTGTTGCTACAAGACTATTTAACGGTACTGTTAGTCGTCGGCACGACATTTGGATTCACAACACTCGCGATGATGATTCCTCGGCTGAGCGAGTTCCTAGTTTCGACGGGGCGTTCGTCGTTGATGAGCGATGATTGATCAGCTTGGTTTAGCCCGCTTCACAAACAAGGAAATCCTTATAATTAGTAGCCCGACACGTTTGCGAGGAAATGTGGTGATGGGCTTCCAGCCTGTCATTTGCATGGGGGCAGCGAGTAAGACAGGCTGAAAGCCCATCTCCACATTTTTTAGACTTCGCCAAAATATGCTAAATCAACGGGCCCGTTAGTGAGGATTGCACCTGGTTCCTCCCTAACGCGTCGGACTACCAGAGCACCCTGATTCAAAAACAGATTTACCCTACCCTCAAACCTTTGGGTTGATTCTGGTGGTAGACTGTAAATTAGTTTCGCGGCTTGAAAGCACCGTCGCCTTCGGCTGGCCGCTAAACCAAACCCGGCGGTTGCCTTATGGGCGAGTTTGAAATCGCAAACAAAACAGAAATGATTAAATTACCTCGCATGGATGTTACACCGCTAACATGAACGAACTGCTGACGCTGCTTCCGTGGCTGATCACGATGATGATCTTGATCGTTTGCTCGGCATTTTTTTCCGCCAGCGAAGCGGCGTTGTTCTATTTGCAGCCACGCGAACGCAGGGAAATGAAACGTTCGGGGCTCTCCGGCGAACAGAGTGCGCTGAAGTTGCTTGCCGATCCGGACCGTTTGCTGTCGGCCGTGCTGTTCTGGAACTTGGTCATCAATGTGGCCTACTTTTCGATCAGCTCAATCGTGGCGATTCGCATCGAAAAAATGCCTACGCTCGGATCGACGGGAGCGTGGTTGTTTGTGTCGGCGACGTTGCTGTTGATTATTTTTTTCAGCGAGATGCTACCCAAAACCTTCGCCGTGCTCAAACCGCGCGGGATGGCTCGCTTCCTAGGAATGCCATTGTCGATCGCAGTTCGGGTCGTGGATCCGTTGATGCCGGTTTTGCAATCGGCCAATACGATTTCTCGACGGTTACTATGGCCAGGTTTCAAAGCCGAACCGGTGTTGGCGGTCACGGACCTGGAGCGAGCCATTGAGTTATCTGGAACCGATGCCGCAGTGATTAAACAAGAACAAGCGGTGTTGCAAAACATTGTGCAGCTATCAACGATCCGCGTCGAAGAATGGATGCGGCCACGAACGCAGTTTGAGTCATTCCAGCCGCCGGTTGCTTTGAAAGACCTAGACGGAGATATCCCCAAAAGCGGTTACCTGCTGGTCACTGAACCAGACGGCGGCGACATTGAACGCGCGATCCGGCTAGACAATCAGTTTCAGCTGAACGACGAAAATATCGATCGCGCGGCCGAACCGGTACTGTACTTGCCATGGTGTGCGACGGTGGCGGATGCCCTAGAAAAGATGTCCCAATACGATCGCGAAGTGAACGTGGTGGTCAATGAGTTCGGCGAGACCATTGGGGTTTTGACGATCGAAGATATTCTTGAGACCATCTTCACCTACGACCCGTCGCGGACCGCTCGATTGCTGGACCGTCCAGCGATTGAACAGGTCGAACCGGGACGCTGGCAAGTCGCTGGAATCATGGGAATGCGTCAACTGGCCAAACGATTGGATGTCGAGATTCCGACGCCGCCGAGTGTTACCGTTCGGGGGATCATCCAAGAGTCGTTGCAACGGCTGGCCGAAACCGGTGACCACTGCCATTGGGGCCCGTTTCAGTTTGACGTGATCGAGGTGGCTCAGCGCGGGGTGATGCTGGTGCAAGTCGAGTTGGTCGAACGGGAGGACCAGCCATGATGATTGTTATCTGGACGCTGGCGTTATTGTTACTGGGAATTTTCCTGAGCGGATTTTTCAGTGGCAGTGAAACTGGATTTTACCGCGCCAGCCGTGTGCGGATTGTGATGGCGAGCCTGGACGGCGATCGGATGTCCAAAGCACTCGTGAAGCTGATTAACAATCCAGCTTTGTTTGTGGCTACCACGCTGATCGGCAATAACGTGGCGAACTACGTGACCAGCCTCGCGATCGTCTTGCTGGCTCGTCAGATGCAGGTTTCGGGGCTCGGCGAAATGCTGGCGCCGATTTTGTTATCGCCGATGCTGTTTGTTTACGGCGAGTTACTGCCGAAGAATTTGTTTTATCAAGCCCCCAATTTCTTACTGCGATTGGCGGCGCCGTTGTTTTTGTTCTTTGCGGTGATCTTCGCGCCAGTTGCGGCGGTGTTGTGGGCGATGAGCTGGCTGCTGGGCTGGCTGTTAGGACAGTCGCCGGAAAAGATTCGCCTGACGTTGGCCCGCAAGGAACTGCAAGAAGTCTTTGAAGAAGGCCTTGAAGCCGGCATCCTGCATCCGACTCAACGACACCTCGCGCAGAGTTTCTTCTTGGTTGCTGCTCGACCTGTCGGAGAATATTGCCAGCCAATCAATCGTAGCCATGCGGTGAAGCGAGACGCGACCGCCGACGCGATCAAAAAGCTGGCTCGAAATAACAAACTGGCCGACGTGCCGGTGTTTGAAAAAACAAAAAACAATATCGTCGGCTACGTTCGAACGCTCGAGTTTTTAGTCGACGCGTCCAAGAAGAGTGCAGGTGACGCGATTCGGGAGTTGCGTTCTGTTAAAAACACAGAACTGGTCGGCGAGGTAATCTTGCAGATGCAGGCCAACCGCGAGACGTTGCTGCTGGTGGTGGACGCTCGCGGTCGGAAGGTCGGGTTGTTGTCGATCGACCAACTAACCGACCCATTGTTGAATGGGCCGATGGTTTCTTTGAAACGGTAGTACTAGATAGAGTGAATTTCTAGCCGCAGGTTTTCACGGATCCGCGGCTGAATTCTTCGCGGTTTCCCTGGCTGCAAGTCGACGCTTACCCCGGTGGCCAAGTCATCTGACGGCCGGCGAGCAAATGAAGGTGCAAATGGTCAACCGATTGACCGCCGTGTTTGCCGATATTGGCGACCACGCGATAACCGGATTCATCGACGCCTAACTCCTTCGCGACCTTGCCAACGGCCAACAATAGTCGACCGGCGAGTTCGGCGTCTTCCTCCTCAAGTCCCGCGACGTTGACGACTTCTTTCTTAGGAATCACCAATACGTGCGTGGGAGCTTGAGCCTGAATATCGCGGAAAGCCAAGCACCATTGGTCTTCGTAAAGAATGTCGGCTGGGATCTCGCCGTCGATGATCTTTTTGAAAATCGTTTTTGCCATTGGTTTGCCTCGAAGGTTTTGTATTCTGTTTGTTCTTTTCAGAGTCTGCCAAATTCTCTATCGCTTTGATCCGTAGGGCAACGGCTAACGCTTCGCTCCCAAAAACCCAACCGTCACGCCTCTTTCTTTCAGGTATTTCGTTGCCTTGGCATTACTGGTGAACATGACGATCAACCCAATGATCGGAACCGGCAAACAAGCTCCGATTGCGTACACATAACGTGATTTGGGAAACAGCACGGTGCCCATCCGGACGATGCCCATCGCGCCCACGATAGCTGCCGCCATAAAGGCAAAGAATCCAATTGCCAAAACGACGGCGAACATCGAAGTAACCACCGGCTCTTCGGCCGTCCCGCCAAGAAACGCATTAGCGCCAATCAGGATGGGCATCGCACATAAATACCCGATCATTCCATAGATCAGCAGCTTCTGACCTAGGATCACATCCATCATGCCACGTTTTTGGCGAGGGCGTTGCGAGGACTGCTTGGGCGTGCCGGGGTTTTGGTTTGATTGAGACATGAACAAATCAAAGTAAGGGATGCAAACTGAATGATCTCAAGAGTATAAGCGACTTACCGATGAAGCGAAATTGAACTTGGCCGTCTAAAAAACAAAATCAGCATCCCACTCATCGCAAGCACCCAACTGACAATACTTATCGCTGACGCCCACCAAAACCACTTCGGACGGTACGCTAGCTGTACTTCAAAACGTCCCACTTGATCGGGCAACTGGATCTGCAGCAAATCACGCCCAGAAGCTTTCATTGGGGCCGATTCAAAATTGACATCGGCCGAACCGCCAACCAAACCGACCTGTATTTGCCAGCCTTCGTCAAACAAAACCGGCAGCTCCAGCCAGTTATCCCCAAGCCCTCGATGAGCCAGCAGTTGGAAGCAAGTCTCGTTCCAGTCAAAGAATTCACGCTCGATCGTTACGTTTGGGTTTTCGATTACCAGCAGCGTCATCAGCCCCGCTTGTAACGCCGAGTCAACCGATACATTTAGATCGGTCAGCCGCAAATCGTCTCGCTCGCCCGAAATCGCGTACAACGTTTCAATCTCTTCGCCGTATTCGTCCAGCAAAAACATCGGGTCCGACTCCCATTCTTGGCCTGACCGAAACGCGGTTTTAAGATCGGCTAAGTAAGCCTCGTTAAATTGCAGGTACGCCTGAGGCCAAATCGAATGGAAGCTCCCGACCAAGCGAATTTTCTGGTTCAGGTGGCATTTGGCTTGCAAAGTCTGCCGCTGCCAATCGGCAATTTCCGCCAATCGATTTTGTGAGACGTTCGTTTCAAATTCGAGTGGCACATAGCCCGATGCAAATATCTTTTTACTGTGCGGTCGACCGCCTTCGCTTGCACCACCCAGCGACGCCAACTGGTCGCCTAGCACCATTTCTTGCTGGCAGACCGATGTGGGGATTTCTGACAGCACCCAACGATTGGCAATGCCCAGATCAATCGCCGTCAAAAACACCAGACACCACGCAACCATTTCGCTTCTGGCCTGAGCAGGCGGAGGATTTGATGCAGCTTGCTCGTTTGAGTGAACCCCTTGAACTGGTTTTAAATCTCCGAGGCGACATACCATCCAAATCAAGCTGCCTAATACGAACAGGTGCCCCAACGAGAAATAGACCTGCGCGATCGCTTCGTTGGTTTGGAACGGGCCAAACATCGTCATCGCATGGAACGAGTTTCCGGATAGCTGCTCGATTGCACCGATTCCTGCGATCAGAAACAAGCCGATTGATCCGATCGCAATCAAGTTGACCACCGTTGACTTTACGTTTAGTTGCCTAAGCCAATCACCTCGACCGCACGAACGACCGGCCAACAAACAAAACGCCAAGCTGGCAACGACGAACAGTTTTGCTGGATATCGAAACACAAAATACTTTGGCAGCAAAACGCTCATCAACCAATACACCCCGCCCACCGGCGCCGCCCATTGGTTTTCGTGCATCGGTACTCCATCCAGCTCGTGCCAAATCCACATCAGCCCGTACCATCCAAACGAGCCCAGTAAAAACAACAGCAAGATCCAGCTGAGCCACACGTTGATTTCATTTCGCCCACACAAACGAATTTGGCCCAGTGCCAACAGCAACGTCACCAAGCCAATGTACAGCGAAGGAAACCACATTCGATCGCCAGCCTCCAAACAGTCTGCCCAACGAGCGTTAGTTGGGAAAGGCTTTCCGCTGACGTTGGGCGAGATCATTTCAATCAACGACCAAGGCGGCAAACTAAATTGGTACTGCCCCACGATGACATCCGAATGGGTCAACAATGATTCGAACGACTTTGGTTGCCCGTCGGCGTTTTGCTGGAACGTCGACCATAAATTCACAGCATGATTCAGCTCGGCGCGTTCGCTACGAGCGGCCAGCTGAGCGGTCGGCCAAAGCTGAATCGCGGCCATCAACGAGGTCCCGATCACCATGATCAACAAGCAAAGGATCTGCCTGCCGAAGTTTCGCAGATTTTGTTTCGCCTGAGGGCTGCCTTTAATAAAACCGATTGCGACGGATGCCCCCGAGCACGCAATCGAAGCCGCGGCGATCAAGCCGGCGTGGTACACCATCTGCGGATCGCCGCCCAAAATCATCATCGCGCAAGCCACCGCAGCCAGCAGTGACCAAGCGATTGGCTGCGTGTTGATTCGTTGCGTGTTCAGAAAACGCCAGACACCAAGAACCGCAATCGGCAGCCACGCCGCGGAAACCAAATAAATCACGTTCGTCGCTTGAAACACAACCGGTGCTCCGAAGGCGAATGCAATCCCAGCGATCGTTGCTCCCGATCGCTGGCAACGCAACGCGCGAGCCAGCCAATAAGTGCTGGCCGCGGCCAACAGCACGTGGATCCCGATGTAGATCCCATAGCGACTTGGGTAATCTAAAAAACGAGCAGCAAAGATGATTTTACCGGGATAGAAGACACTCGACGTCCCATCGGCAACCAGCGGCATACCGAAGTTACAGAACGGATTCCAGAGCGGGATTTTACCTTCTGCCCAGACGCTGTCGATCGCTTCGAACATCGGAAAGTACAGGCTCGCTGAGTCCCTGAACCCGACGACGGTTTGGCCACACATCATCGGTCCGCAAAACCACAGCCAAACAAAACCGATCACCAACCACGGCAGCCAGCAACGAAGCTCAAAGCTGGGGTTCAGTCCTGATCGTGAGTGTTTTTTTTGCTCGGCCATTGCCGTTCTATATTAAGCCAACCCGCCGGTTTTAGAAGCTGACTAAGTAGAAGGCGAATTGATAAATCGAATTCTTCTTGTGGTTTTACCGTTGGCCGGTACACCGCGAGAAAACGGTCATCGAAAGGTTGTTCCGATTGTGGCTGGAAGCGAGCCAGATGCTCGCTTTCCATCGGCTGTGGAAACTTGACAGGTTTTGGTAAACTCTACCCACCTCAATACGGCAGCGCCACGGCGCGATGGGTTTCCAAAAACAAATGACATCTGAAAGAACACCGATATGTTTTGGTTGATAGGTTTGGGCATTCTGGCTTTAATCATAATTGCGGTGGCGATCCATGACGTGTTGCAAACCCGCGATCCGATTCTGCGCAACTACCCGGTCGTTGGCCATGGCCGGCATGTGCTGAAAGAACTCGGCCCCAAATTACGGCAGTACATCGTTGCCAACAACAACGAAGAACGCCCGTTCAGCCGCGACCAGCGAGACTGGATCTATCGCTCGGCGGATAAAACGAATAACTACTTTGGCTTCGGTACCGACAATGATCTCGAAAACGCCAACGGCTACCTGATTATTAAACAAGCCACCTTTCCGATTCTAGATCCACAGCCGAACGATCCATACTACGACCCCAACTACTCGATCCCCGTCGCGAAGGTGCTCGGCCAACATCGCGATCGCAAAAAAGCCTTTCGGCCGAATTCGATCATCAACGTCTCCGCGATGAGCTACGGATCGCTGAGCGCGGCGGCAGTGGAAGCAATGAATCGTGGCTGCAAAATTGCCGATTGCTTGCACAATACCGGTGAAGGAGGAGTCTCCCAGTACCACGATCATGGAGCGGGACTGATCTGGCAACTGGGCACCGGCTACTACGGAGCGAGGTTGGACAACGGCCGGTTCAATGAAACGTTGTTCGCGGAAACTTGCGAGAAGTTTGATGTCCGTGCAGTTGAGGTGAAGCTTTCCCAGGGTGCCAAACCGGGGCGTGGAGGAGTGTTGCCGTCTAAAAAAATCACCGCAGAGATTTCCAAAATCCGCAGTGTGCCGATGGGCAAGGATTGCCTTAGCCCGGCGGCGCATATTGAGTTCTCCAACGCCGACGAGCTATTGGATTTTGTCGAACGTATCGCCGATGCCAGTGGCGGGACACCGATCGGCATCAAGTCCGCGGTCGGACAAATGGATTTCTGGAATGAACTGGCTCAGCTGATGGAGTCTGGCCAACGGGGCGTGGATTACATCGCAGTGGATGGCGGCGAAGGTGGAACCGGTGCGGCGCCGCTGACGTTTTCGGATCACGTTTCGCTGCCGTTTAAGCTGGGCTTCAATCGCGTCTACGAAACGTTTGCAGAAAAGGGCTTACACGAAAAAATAGTATTCATGGGCAGCGGCAAGCTTGGGTTCCCAGAAGAGTCGTTGTTGGCGATGGCGATGGGAGCGGACATGATTTGTATCGCTCGTGAAGCCATGTTGGCGATTGGTTGCATTCAGGCCCAAATTTGTCAAACCGGTAAATGCCCGACCGGCGTGGCGACTCAAAACAAGTGGCTGATGCGTGGGTTGGACCCGACCGATAAATCGGCGCGGCTGGCAAATTACATTGTCACACTCCGCAAAGAGATTTTGCAACTGAGCCGAGCTTGTGGATATCAGCATCCTGCGATGATGACAATCGATAGCCTGGAAATGCTACAAGAAGGGTTTAGCAGTATCTCGGTGCAACAGTGCTTTGGCTTGGCCGGGACACCGCCGACGCCTTCAGCTGACGATTTGGCGGCGGTCAAAAAGATCATGTGCGGCGAGTAGCTAGTAAGCCGCAAGCTCAATTTTCTATTTCGAGTTCGCTGCTGCAGGCAAATTTAAAACCACCGATGGACAAGCCATCGGTGGCTTCAAGCAATTCCAACTATTTCCACTGCTATCCCTAGGTGGCCCACAGCCACAAAGCATAACCAAGGTAACCGACAAGCACCGTGCGGACCGCGATACTAAACCAGCTGAACTGAAGCTTTCCCTTTTCTCGCTTCACTTCAAACGGCAACTGGCCTTTCCAGAATCCACCCCAGCCATTGAGCCCAAAGTGGTAAGTCTTGTCGTTGGCCTCCACCGTTAAAATGTAACCTGGCAGCCGAAAAAAGAACGACCGGAACGAATACAGCACCGCGTTTTCTAAATCGCAAAACGCAATCTGCCAGTCACCACACTCCAAACGATCGTCAAACACCTTAAGCGAACCTCGGCGCGAAAAAGCCCAGTTAGGGCCATACTTCCGCTGGTCGCCTTCAGCCGTTGTCGCTTTGACCATGCATTTGTACAAAAGCTCTGGCGCGTGAGCACTCGGTTCGACCTGCATCCAATCACCCTACCTTTGTAATGTATTGAGATCCGCAGTGATTCTTGTCAGACGTCGACGCTTCCAAAACGCCGCCCAAGTAAATGGAATCAAAAAGTACCAAACAAGAACGTTAATTTCTTCGTAACTAAGTCTCGTTGCATTGGCCATGTCCATCAAAACGTCGCGCGAGTGGAGGAACAATTCTTGTATCTGCTTGACCTGGTAAAACTGCAATGACGAACCAACCGGCTACTTATCGCATGTTGGCCGCGGATCTTTGCACAGCATACCGTAACAAACAACGTCCTCGAACACGCCCCACTTGCGAGCGTGCTGACGCATCAGGCCTTCCCGACTAAAGCCGGCTTTCTCCAGCACCCGAGCCGACGCTCCATTGCGAGAGATGTGCTGAGCAAAAATACGGTGCAGGCCAAGCTGGTCGAAACCGTAACCGAGCACCGCCACGACCGCTTCGGTGCAAAATCCGTTGCCCCAATAATCTCGGCCGAACCAATAACCGATCTCGGCCTGATGATCCACGTCTGCGATCGCCAAACCGACCGTTCCAATCAATTCCGGCGCCTCATCAGACTCGTCAGCTGACTGCTGGCAAACCGCGAACACCGCCGCTCGACCACACCCGACGAGGTCGGCATGCTCTTTCAGCCACTCTTCTGCCGCACCCTCGGAATAGGGGTGAGGGATGTAATGCGTATTGTAAGCCACTTGTTTGTCGTTGACCAAATAATGGATTCGCGGTGCATCGGCAGAACAAAACTGGCGCAACACCAACCGCTTGGTCTTTAAATCCTCGATTGAGCCCTGACTCTCTCTCACGTTTCGCTGCTCCCTCAAAGCAAATTTGAATATTTTCTCTCGCTCGAATCATTCTAATTGAATCTCAAGTAAGCGGCATACGCGAAGAAACAAGAATTCTGCAATTGCAAGGTTCGGGTTGTAACGATTAGTGGGCAGATTGCAGTCCAGAAAAAGGACCGTTTTGCATGGAACTCATACACGCCCCGTATCGTGACCTAGATTTGGTCATCGAACCGGAAGTGGACCCACATGTTGCCACTTCTGGATTCATTTACCCACGAGACCACCATGACCCATCCAGACCCATCCCACGACGAGTTCGCAAATCAACTCGGCGATGGAACCACACCTTTCGGCAGCTTTGAAGATGCCAGCGAAGGCGATCTTGCAGCCCATCTGCAAGTCAATCAATACGACAAATTTCAATTGACCGATGCCGTTCGACCAGCCATGGATCTAAAGATCCGGCCATCGCAAGGCTATCGTCACGACACCTACATCGACGAAGAATCCAAAGCCAAGGTGCCTGTCATCATGGCGGCGGCGTCCAAAGAAATCGTGTTCCCACTATTCATGAACATGATCAGTCGCCTTGGAAGCGTTGTTGACGTTGTCCTTGAATCCAGCCACAACGGCACGCAAACCGGTCACGTTGACATGTACCGTGAACACATCGACATGCCCGTGCTTGCAAGCATCCTGTGGGATTTCGAAGACTTGCTGACCAACGATGGTTGTACCGGCATCGCGGTTTTGAATCCTCGCACTCCGCAAGAGATTCAATTCGAAGAACACAAATTACTGATCGTTTACGGCAGCCCACTTGAGCCTTACGAGTTCACACTCGAATCTCATGGCTTGCCTGAACGACAAGACATGAAGTTCATCACCGAGGCCGAGCACATCCATAGTTCGTCTGAAAAGTACGCCGACCGTTTCAATCAACTGCGTACCGCTCTGGGATTGGACGGATCGCTGGACACCGAAGATCGTCGAATCGACGAAGGCCTGTACGGAAGCGACGGAGAAGAGTATGGCGGTTTGATTTAGTACGATTGATTTAGCACGTTCCAACACTTCGCGACACGACAGAAAATGCGTCGCTCAAAAAGGTTGCGGAACATGCGTTTAGAATCAACCAAATCATACCGAACAAGACAAAGAAAAAGGGCGGCCCCAATGGGTCGCCCTTTTTTCATGTAAGTTGGTCATCCTAAGCAATGCTTAAAAACGCTCTTGCAACGCCTCGACGCCCATCTCTTCGTTGCGAAGCGCTTGCAAGGCTTCAACCACCGCTTCAGCTGCTTGAATCGTGGTGATACAAGGAATACCATGCTGCACCGCGGTTGCGCGAATTGTACCTTCATCGGTACGAGCACCTTTGCCACTGGGCGTGTTCAAAATCAAATCGACGCCATCGTTCTTCATGTGGTCGATCAAGTTTGGCTGGCCTTCGATAATCTTTTTGACCACTTGAACTGGCACACCCGCGTCTTGGATTCCACGCGCCGTGCCCGAGGTCGCCAAAACGGTGTAGCCCATTTCGTGCAACTGCTGAGCGATCTTGACCGCCCGAGCCTTATGCCGAGAACTAACGCTCACAAACACATTGCCTTCGGTCGGCAACGTCACGCCGGCTGCCAATTGACTCTTCGCAAACGCGATCGGGAAGCTCTTGGAAATCCCCATCACTTCGCCCGTCGAACGCATCTCTGGGCCCAACACGATATCCACCCCCACAAACTTTCGGAACGGGAACACGCTTTCCTTGACGCTGTAAGTCGTCGGCAACGGTTGCTCTTTAATTCCCAGTTCAGCCAATGTATGCCCGGCCATGACCTTGGTCGCAATGTTCGCGACAGGCACACCAGTCGCCTTGGCCACAAATGGAACCGTACGACTGGCCCGCGGGTTGACCTCAAGCACATAAACGTTCGTCACGTCGTCTTCTTTTTTAACCGCGAACTGAACGTTCATCAAACCGATCACGTTTAGCTCTTTGGCCATCGACCTGGAAGCATCACGAATTTCGTTCAATGTTTCCTCGGATAGTGAGTACGGCGGGATCGAGCAAGCGGAATCACCCGAGTGCACCCCGGCTTCTTCGATGTGTTCCATGATTCCGGCCACCACAACATCGGTGCCGTCGCAAATACAATCGACATCGACTTCGATCGCTTCTTCAAGAAACTTGTCGATCAACACTGGCTGGCCCGCCGCCACGATAAACGCCTCTGCAACAAACCGCTCAAACTGCACCTTGTCGTAACAAATCTCCATCGCTCGACCGCCCAACACAAAACTCGGACGCACCAAAACCGGATAGCCAACCGTCGTCACTTGTTGGCGAGCTTCGGCCATCGTGCGGGCGATGCCGTTGGCCGGTTGCTTCAAACCGACCTTGTTCAACAACTGCTGGAATTGCTCACGATCCTCTGCCGCATCGATCGTATCGACACTCGTACCGATCACGGTCACGCCCGCTTCGGACAACGCCCTGGCCAAGTTCAACGGGGTCTGTCCGCCGAACTGAACGATCACGCCATCAGGCTGAATGCGATCACAAATATTCAAAACGTCTTCGACCGTCAACGGCTCAAAGAACAACAAGTCACTAGTGTCGTAATCGGTTGAAACGGTTTCAGGATTCGAGTTCACCATCACGGACTCGATCCCCAACTCACGCAACGCAAAACTCGCGTGGCAGCAGCAATAATCGAACTCGATGCCCTGCCCGATTCGGTTGGGTCCACCGCCCAAAATCATGATCCGTTTTTTGTCCGACTTGCCCGGCGCCTCGCACTCGGACTCGTAAGTCGAATAGTAATACGGCGTGTAAGCTTCGAATTCAGCCGCACAGGTATCCACGGATTTGTAAGTTGAAATCACGCCCAAAGATTTCCGGTGGTCGCGAACGGCAATTTCGTTTGAATCCCAAATCGTTGCCATCTGGCGATCCGAGAACCCAAACTGCTTGGCCTGCAACATCTCTTCTTTGGTGATGCCTTCGAGCGTTCGCGTCCGCAAGAAATTTTCCATTTCGACAATGCCCGACAAATGGTGCAAAAACCATCGGTCGATCTTGCACAACTCATGAATCTCGTCGATCGTCATGCCGCTTTTGAATGCGTATCGCAGGTACCACGGTCGATCCGAATTCGGCACCGACAATTTCGCCCGGATCTCGTCGCGATCGGGCTGCTCGTCAGTCCCCCACAGATCTTTACTGTCGCAACCAAAACCAAAGCTACCGACTTCCAAACCACGCAACGCTTTTTGGAACGACTCTTTAAAAGTACGACCGATGGCCATCGTTTCGCCGACGGACTTCATCTGAGTCATCAACGTCGAATCGGCTTCCGGGAACTTCTCAAACGTGAAGCGAGGAATTTTGGTGACGACGTAGTCAATCGTCGGTTCGAAACAGGCTTTGGTTTCACGCGTGATATCGTTATTAAGTTCCCACATGCGGTAACCAACGGCCAACTTCGCGGCGATCTTCGCAATCGGGAAACCCGTCGCTTTAGAAGCCAACGCACTCGACCGGCTCACGCGCGGGTTCATTTCGATCACGATCATTCGCCCGGTGTCGGGATGGATCGCAAACTGGATATTCGAACCGCCCGTCTCAACACCGATCTCGCGAATCACGGCAAGACTCGCGTCTCGCATTCGCTGGTATTCTTTATCGGACAACGTCTGAGCTGGAGCGACGGTAATCGAGTCACCCGTGTGAACGCCCATTGGATCGAAGTTCTCAATTGCGCAGATGATGACCACGTTGTCATCCAAGTCGCGCACGACTTCCATCTCGTACTCTTTCCAACCGATGATGGATTCTTCGATCAAAACTTCGTTCGTCGGCGATTGGTCAAGCCCTCGACGAACCAACAAATCAAATTCATCTTTGTTATAGGCGATCGCCGATCCACTGCCGCCCATGGTAAAACTTGGGCGAATCAAGCAAGGCATGCCAACTTTTTCTTGGACTTCGCGAGCTTCTTCGACGGTGTTGACGGTTTTTCCGTAACAGATATCCAAACCGCAAGCGTGCATCGCTTGCTGGAAACGATCGCGATTTTCGGCTTTGTCGATCACGTCGGCGTCGGCACCGATCATTTCCACACCGTACTTTTCTAACACGCCGTTGGCAGACAGATCCATCGCCAAGTTCAACGCCGTCTGGCCGCCAAGCGTCGGCAGCAGGACATCAGGCTTTTCTTCAGCGATAATCTTTTCAACGATCCGCCAGTCCAGCGGCTCGATATAAGTCCGCTCGGCCGTGGCTGGGTCGGTCATGATCGTGGCCGGGTTTGAGTTAACCAGCACGACTTCATAGCCTTCTTCACGAAGCGCTTTGCAAGCCTGAGTTCCTGAGTAATCGAATTCGCAAGCCTGGCCGATCACAATAGGACCGGAACCAATGAGCATGATTTTTTTGATATCGTCGCGACGTGGCACAGTTGTTTGCCTTGGTTGTTACGGGGTTTCGATAGACTTTTGGCCAACAAAATTCGAACCGCTGGAATTGCCTCTGCAGGTCAAAATTTGCTGTATTTACAAAATTTCCCAAGCGTACCAACCACCCCCGCAATCCTTCAAGGTGCCGATTCGCTTTCCGGCCAAATTCAACGCAAACTTTTAAAAATCTGTGCCCCTGCGACAAAAACCTTTTGGTGACTCGGCCCCCGCCCCAGCACCGGCGGTTCTGGCTAAACCGAGTTGACCGACCAAGCGAGCTTTGACGGCTTTCGACAATGACTAGCTGGCGGGCAGGCTGGCTGGCTTAAGTTGTTTTAGCAGAGCTAACAAGCTAACCGGTCAAAGCTGTGCCCTAAGATTCACCATCGGTCTTCGGCGGAGCCTTGGGAATCGGCGGCAAATCAGATTTCGCCCGCACAATCTTAAATGAGTTCAAAAACAAAGCAGCCACTTCCTCGTGGTACTCTTGCTTTTCCACATAACTGGGCAAATCCATCACAACCGTCAATTGATAAATCCGCCGTTCCTTGATGTAGGCCCGCGAGAGCACGACGTATTGATTGTTCTGGTTATCAGCAAACTGATAAGCAAATTGCCGCCCCTTAACGCGACCAAGCTTGATCTCTTTCTTGTCCAACAACTGCCCGGACACGTTGCTCAGACTCCCCCGCACCACCCCTTCAAGCGTGGCGTTAACGCCTTTGGTTCCGCGGGGCTGTTCCGCCAAATCGTTGTAATTGACGGTGAAGTTCATCTTCGATTCTGGAGCACTACCAATGTACAACCGCACCTTGATCGACGGCCTACCCTTCACTGGCGTAAACGTTCGCTCCACAAATCGATGCTTAACCGGCATTTTAAACACCGCTCGCGAACCCGTGGGGTTAACTTCGTTCCAATCGGCCCGCTTCAAATCCGTGCCATCGACCAGTTTCTTCGTCTCTGCCATCGGCATCTGGACCGCCTGAGCCGCTGGCAACAATCCCACCAACATCCAAACCGCCATCACCACACCCAACGGCAAACCAAGCCGCACCACCGGCGATAAGCCAACGGACAATACAGCAAACTCAAATCGCAAATTGAAGCAAAACATATTTTTCGTCGATCGATATTCAAGCGGGTTGTTCAAAACAGCCTGAGAGGATTTTTCAAACTAAAACGTGATCGGCATCTGGTTTGTCGCAACCTGAGCCCTCCACTGGCCACGATTTTAGCGACTTTTCAAGCATTCAGCCGCCCCGGTTTGGCCAAAATCGAGGTCGCTACGATAAGATACCGCTGTAATTTCCCAATCAAGATCCCCAAAATCCCTTTTTAGAGGTGTTTTTTTTGTCCAGTCCAAGCCGCAGCGGTGCCTTTGATTCCGCCGTCGACAAACGCGTCGAACGTTTCACCGAAAGCATTAGTTTTGACGCGCGTCTTTTCCGCCACGACATCGCCGGCAGCATCGCTCACGCCAGCATGTTAGCCGACCAAGGAATCTTGACCGCCGACGAACGCGATCAAATCGAATCCAACCTGACCGACATTCAAAAAGAAATCGAAGCCGGAACGTTTCCCATTCGTGAAGAACTGGAAGACATCCACATGAACATCGAACAAGCGTTAATCGATCGCATCGGAGACATCGGCCGCAAACTGCATACCGGTCGCAGTCGCAATGACCAAGTCTCCACTGATCTTCGGCTCTGGGTGCGGGACGCGATCGATCAAATCGACGAACTGTTGGCCAATCTGCAACGAGCCTACCTGAGCCGCTGCGACAAAGACACCGGCGTGATCATTCCAGCTTACACCCACCTGCAACGAGCTCAGCCAGTTCTGGCGAATCACGTTTGGCTGGCCTACGTCGAAAAATTCGCTCGCGACCGCCAGCGTTTGGCCGACTGCCGCAAACGTGTGAACCTCTGCAGCCTCGGCACCGCAGCCTTGGCCGGCACGACCCTAAACATCGACCGACAAAACTCAGCCAAACGCTTAGGCTTTGACGGCATCGTGGCCAACAGCATCGACTCCTCCAGCGACCGCGACTTCGTTTTGGAGACGCTGTTCTGTTTGGCCAATATTGGAATCCACCTGAGCACTTGGGCCGAAGAGTGGATCATGTGGGCGACCGTCGAATACGACTTCATCAAACTGCCGCACGAGTTTTGTACCGGCAGCTCGATCATGCCCCAAAAAATCAACCCCGACGTCCTCGAGCTCACTCGCGGAAAATCCGCTCGCCTAATCGGCAGCTTGCAAACCTTGCTGGTTTTGACCAAAGGCCTACCGCTGGCCTACAACCGCGACTTGCAAGAAGACAAACCACCGTTGTTTGACGCCGTCGATACAGTGAAAGCCTGCCTCGAACTGGCCGCTCCCCTGGTTGCCGGTGCCGATTTGAAAGTCGATTCGATCAACTCGCGTATCGAAAAAGGTTTCCTAGACGCCACCACCCTGATGGAATACCTCGTCAAACGTGGGATGCCGCAACGCAGTGCTCATCACTCGATCGGCGAATTGGTCCGCCTGGCGACGTCCAAATCAGTCACCCTAGCCGAACTTTCGCTCGAAGATTTCCAAGCCGTTGACGCTGACTTGGACAAGTCGGTTTATGATGTGCTGGGCGTGAAAAACGCTGTCAAAGCGTTTCAAAGCGAAGGCTCGACCAACCCCGATCGAGTCCACCAGCAAATCACGATTTGGAAAGACCGGCTGAACTAGTCTCGCCAGTGGGCAGCTGTTTTTGCTTGGTTTGAGCGATCATTCAACGCCTCCAAACCCAGTTTTGAACAATTGACAACCGTTTTAACCGTCACCGTAGTTACAATCTGCACAGACGATCTAAACCTGTTGCAAGTCTTGATGAAACGTCGATCCCATTAACGTCATGACCCCATTTCGCTGCAAGACCGGACCTACATTGCGCCGTAAACCACATCACCGCAATCAATCGAGCTCGCTCAGCATCGGCCAGCCTGCCGACCACTGGACTAACACCAGCCGCCAGTTAATCGCTTGCCTAGCAGGGCTAGTGTTGCTGCTGACCGCTGCCGGAAACTCGTTCGCCCAAGAAGCCGAGCTAACGAACGTCCAGCGGATGATTCGCCGAACGCTGCAAGATCGCGTTCCGCAAGATCCCGTGGCGATCGCGCAAGCGGCTGAGATGCTGGTGAACGTCGAACTATTCGACGACGCTAGAGTAATGCTCGGCCAACTTCAAGCCTTGCAACTAAGCGACGAACAACTACTCGACCTGACCACTAAAGTCGGCTCTGGTTTCTTTCAAGAAATCTATCTAAGCCGCGATCTCCAGCCGATCGGAAATGCCGTTGGAGATTACGTTTTACAAGGAGCACGGCGAGGCCTTCAGTCCCCCGAGCGTTACGATAGTTTGCTGGTTTCGCTGAACTCCGACGACAGTTCAGCTCGCAATAAAGCCTTACGCCAACTTCGCATCATCGGCGAACCAGCCATGGCCAACATTTTGAACGCCTTCACCCGAGACGATCGCGTCGAACAATTCCCGGGTCTTCGCGGAGCGTTAAAAGCTCTTGCTACCGAGCTTCCCGAACCGATCATCGCCGCCGGCATGGCCAACGACCCTCAAGTCAAACTAGAAGCCATCCGAGCACTCGCGCAAATCAATTCCAAAGACGCGTTAAGTGTTTTGTACTTGGCCATCTTGGCGCCCAACCAAAACGATTTGATCCATTCGACCGCTTCGAAAATTTTGAGTAAACGCCCCGGCGCCCATCTGGATATTTTTCAAATCGAAAATTGGTTCGGACGAGAAACTCTCGAAGCCCTCAAACAAAAACGCGATCCGATCCTACTACGCCAGTCGAGTAACATTTGGATCTGGGATAACGAACAGCAAAAAGTCATCTCGCAGCCCTCCAACGTCGCCATCGATCGTTGCCGCCGAGCATCGTATTTTGCGCGTGGCATGTACGAGAGCAATCCTCTTTCAGACGACAACCGCGAGCTGTACTTGCTGACGCAACTGGAACTCGCCAAACGCGTTGCCGGCCCCAACGTCGCGATCGACGCCGCTAAACAGATCCAAAAACTTCGCCTTTCGGCCACGGAAACGAACGAGCTTTTGCAAGCCGCAATTAAATGCGAACTATTCCCTGCGGCCACCGCTTGCTGCGAAATCCTCAAGGCAATGAACGACGCCTCGGTACTGACTCAACTCTCAGGCAACTACCCACCACTCACACACGCCATGCTCTCGGGCGAACGCAGTGTTCAATTCGCGGCACTCGACGCCATCGCAACACTTGATCCCAAACAAGCCTTCCCCGGTAGCAGCCACGCTGTCACGCTGGCCGTTTTCCTAGCCAATGGCAGCGGTCAACCGTCAGCCTTAGTCGGCCATCATCGCCTGGACGTCGCTCAAACCTACGCAGCCACCGTAGCCTCATCCGGATTACGCGGTGAAGCTGCTCAAACGGGGCGAGAACTTTTTGAAATCGCGACAACCAATTCCGACATCGAAATCATTTTGGTCAGCGACAGAATCACCAGCCCAGGCTTCGACGCCCTAATTCAACAACTGCGAAACGATTGGCGCACCTCCCACATTCCGATTGCACTACTGTACGATGACGCTCGCCGGAGCCAACGAGCGATGTTGCGACTCGAACGGAACAATGTGACGGCGATTCCGCTTACCTCGACGCCAGCTTTGATCGGATCAAGCGTCGACCAAATGGTGAATCAGGTTTCCACCTTCCGCCAAGATCGAGCTCAACGTAATCGACAAGCCAACGTGGCGATTCGCTGGCTGGCCCAAGTCGCCAAGGACCGCAAAGCTTATTCGTTCTTTGGCCTTGGCCGTCATCAAGAGAAAATTCAGCAACTGATTTACCAACCAGGATTCTCGACGCCCGTCAGTGAGATTTTGTCGAACATCGCCACCCCCGAAGCTCAAAGGCAACTTCTGAACTTCGCCAGCGAAAACAGCCTGCCGATCGATCAACGCCAGCAAGCAGTAACGGCCTTCCAAAACGCCGTCAAACGCGCTGGCATTTTGCTGACCACTGACGAGATCTTGCTACAGTACAACCGATACAACGCCAGCGAGACTCAGCCCAAAGAAACCCAACAGCTTCTAAGCTCGGTCTTGGACATCATCGAAACTGGCAAAAACTAAGATGC